>NZ_JBWKME010000102.1:0-48501 GCF_056431085.1 Mesorhizobium waitakense
CTTTCGCAGATTCGATACACACAAGGGGTGTTCCAGCTTGGCGAGAATAGTGCTCCGTCCAGCACCCCTCATCCGTCTTGACGTTACGCGCCAATCCACCTTCTCCCACAAGGGGAGAAGGAAAGACGGGAGCTGCCTTATTTTACCGCTCCCGCGGTCATGCCCATGATCAGATAGCGCTCGAGCGCTATGCCGATGACGGCCAATGGCGCAATTGCCGCAGTGGCAAGCGCGGCCATGGACCACCAGTTGATGCCTTGCGAGCCCGTCTGGCTCGCCACCATGACCGGAATTGTCTTGGCGTCGGTCGAGGTCAAAAGTGCAGCGAAGAAGTACTCGTTCCAGCACAGCACCATCGCCAGGATGAAGGCAGCGACCATGCCCGGCAGCGCGATCGGCATGACGATGCGGAAGAAGGCGCCCCAGATCGACAGCCCATCGACGAGCGCTGCTTCCTCGAGCTCGACCGGTATGGAATTGAACTGGTCGCGCATGATCCAGATGACGATCGGCAGCACCATCAGCGTGTAGAGCAGGATCAGTCCGACGCGCGTGTCGAGCAGGCCGACCTCCCGGTAGAGCACCAGGAAGGGCAAGGCCAGCACCACCGGTGGCAGGATCAGCTGCGACAGGAAGAAGAACGAGATGTCCTCGTTCTTGAACCAGGCGAAGTGGTAGCGATAGCGGGTAAGGCCGTAGGCAGCGAGGCTGCCGATGATGATGGCGAGGCTCGACGCGCCGACCGAGGTGATCACCGAGTTCATGAAGCGCTTGAAGAACTCATCGCGCACCGTCGAGGTCTGGAAGATCGAATCCGGTGAAAGGCCGAGCGAGCGCCAGCCCTTCCAGTCCGGCTGGAAGTCGACGAACGGGATGAGATGGCCCTGGGTGACGTCGACGGCTGTCTTGAACGAGGTCGTGATGGTCCAATAGATCGGGAACAGGCAGATGAACGCCCAAAAGACGAGCGCCCCATAGATGAAAACGCGGCTGGCGACGAAGCTCGCCGGCGAGCGGATCTCTGATGCAACGTATTCGGTGGTCTGGACGCTCATCTGGCTCAATTCACATTGCGGACGAAACGACTGGCAAACTTCAGCAGCCACGTGACGAATACGACGATGATGATCAGGTACACCATCGCCAGCATGGTTCCGTAGCCGACATTCGAGCGGTCGCGATATTCGCGATAGATGAAGCTGGACACGGAATCAGTGGCGCCGCCCGGGCCGCCTGACGTCACCGTGATGATGATGTCGGCGAGCTTCAGCTTGAAGATGATGCGCAGGATCACTGCCGTCACCGACACCGGCAGCATCAGCGGGAAGGTGACCTGCCAGAAGGTCTGCCACGCATTCGCGCCGTCGACCCGCGCGGCTTCCAGCACCTCGCGCGACATGGCCTGCAGGCCGGCCAGCAGCATGATCATCATGAACGGGATGAAGGTCCAGGCATCCAGCACCATGATCGAGATACGCGCCGTGATCGGATCGGAGAAGAAGGCGGGATTTTCCCAGCCGAGATGGCGTGCCAGCGTCGCGGCCGGTCCGAAGCGGTACTCCATCAGCGATTTGCCAATCATCCACGACACCGCAACCGGCGACAGCATCAGCGGCATCAGGAAGACGACGCGGAAGAATTTGCGGGCGCGGATCTGCGCGTTGAGCAGCAGTGCCAGGCCAAAGGCAATGACATATTCGACAGACACCGCCAGCACATAGAGGACCATGTTGAGCAGCGCGTTGCGGTAGTAGGGATCGCCCAGCATCTGCCAGAAATTGGCGAGCCCGTTGAACTTGCGGCCGCTGAACGAACTGAGGTTCCAGTCGGTGAGCGCGATGTAGAAACCGAACAGCGTCGGGAAGATCACCATGGCAATGGTGAACAACAGCGCCGGCAGCAGGAAAAGGGCACGCTGGCCGTCCTCGCCGCGTGTCATCACCTGGCCGATGCCGAGCGCCACGCCCCACAGCACATAGGCGTAGACGACCGGACGCCAGGTGTCGAAGCCGACAGTGTCGGCGTCGGTCTTGTACAGGATCTCCAGCGCGATCACCGCCAGCAGGCCAAGCGTCGCAACAGCCATCAGTGCCCAGCCGAGGCGTTTTCGGCCAGGCGAAATCAGATCGGAAGGGGCGGCATCTGCCGGCCACTGGTTCGCGGTCGAAGTCGGATCAGCCACAAATCTCGCCCGTTTGAAGGCTCATCAACGAGCCGGAGCCGGTCTGCTGTGGTCCGGCGGTGCCGCCGGACCACGGTTTCATAATAGCCTACATGCCGAGAGAGGCCTTGTAGAGCTTGACCTGCTTTTCGCGGCCGATCTGGTCGGTCAACTTTTCCCAGGCTGCAGCAATGGCATCTGCGCCTTCCTGCGCCTTCATCTTGCCGGCGAAGGTGTTGGCCAGAATGTCCTCGGCGGCGCTGTAGTACTGGAATATGCCGGGGATGCGTGGCTCGATGGCCGCGTTCGGATGGTTGTAGCTGTCGGCTTCCGACTTGAGATACGAGGTGATGAACGCCTCGTCGTAACCCGCCGCTACCCATTCCGGAATGTTGAAATGGCTATTGCGGTAAGGCTGGAAGCCCGACGGATACGCCGCGCACCAGAGTGACAGGTCCTTGCCGCCGAGATGGGCGGCAGCGGACCAGGCCGCCCTTTTCTTCTTTTCGTCGCTGTCGACGCGGGCCATGACATAAACGCCCCAGCCAAGATAGGCGCAGTTCGGCGAAAAGTTCGGGCCGCTGGCAAGTTTGTCCCACTTACCGGTCTTTGAATTGTAGACGTCGTCCGAGCCGGGCAGGATCGAGAAGCCGACCGTATCGCCGATGACCGAGGAATCGTTGGTCTTGGCGTTGGAGCCGATGTCGCCCCACCACGGGATCATCGAGCCGGTGCCAGCGAGGAATTGGCTGAAACCAGTCGTGTTGGGATCGGCGTTGATCTGGTCGGCGGGTTCGAACGGCAGCGCGTCGATCACATCCTGGATAGCGCGCACCCAGGCTGGATTGTTAATGCGCGGCTTCATTGTGTCGGCGTCGAACAGCCAGGCCTTGTCATCGGGATGCTTGGCATAGGCGGTGGCGCGGCTGCCGAGGAAATAGAAGCCGAAGCCTCCCCACGGCTTGGGCGCGTCGAGATAGCCAAAGACGTCCTGGCCCTTGAATTTCTGGCCCTTGAGGAACTTGGTCACCGCCTGCACCTGCTGCCAGGTGGTCGGCACGCCCCACGGTGTTGAATTGCCCGCAGCTTTCCAGGCATCGGCGAGGTCCTTGTCGGAGAAGACGTCGGTGCGGTAGTTGAAGTTGTGCGCGTCGCCGTCGACGGTCACGCGGTACTGCTTGCCATCCCAGGTGCCGACAGGTGGCTTCAGATAGTTGACGAGATCGTCCATATCGATCTGCTTCTTGACCCAGTCCGGCATCTCGGAGGCCAAACCCTTGCCGCAGACGTCGCCTTCGAACGGCGCGCCCATCTCGATGACATCAAAGTCGACGGTACCGGTGGCGATCGATTGCTGCAGGCGGGCGCCATAGTCGGCCTGTGCCAGGTCGATCCAGGTGAACTTGGCTCCTGTATAGTCTTCCCACGCTTTCAGGAAACCGCGGTACAGCACATTGTGCAGGTTCTGGTTGTTGAGACCCATGAAGGTGAGCTGGACACCGGCAAACTCGCCTTGCTTGACGCTGGCCTTGGTGGCGCCAAGGCACATCTCGCCGACCTTCTGGAAATCGGCGTCGGTTGGCTGACCCTTGCCGACGCCCGGGACCTGCAGGATTTGCGCGCGCAGATCATCGGCGGCGGATGCTGGACGCGTCAATGCGCCGAGGCCGGCGCCGGATGCCGCCGAGAGGGCGGCCATACCGGCCGCGCCCTTCAAGATGTCGCGCCTTGTGGCACCGGCACGGACCAGTTTTTCGTAAAGACCTGTTCTCATCGACTATTCCTCCCATAAATCAGTGTGAATGGATGTGGCCATTCTGTCGGACGCTGGAGCGCCAGCGATACGCCCGGCTCGGAAACGAATTAGCAGGACCCCACCCTGCGTCGATTGAAGCTCCGATTGCGGATCTGGTTCCGACTTTGGACCAGCACTCGTCACTATTCTCACAACCAAACGCCGTGTCAACGAGGGCAGGTTTTTATCTATAAGAGACTGACTTGCCCTGACCGATTGCGTTGGTTAGCTTCTGCGCCTACGGCAGTGGAGCCGATGGGGGAGATATGGCGCAAGTCGCAATCAGCAAGGTGGCCAAGGCGTTTGGAACCGTCAAGGTTTTGCACGAAGTCAGCGTCGATATCGCCGACGGACAGTTCGTGGTGCTGGTCGGTCCTTCGGGTTGCGGCAAGTCCACGCTGCTCAGGATGGTGGCCGGGCTGGAGACCGTCTCCGGGGGCACGATCGCCATCGGCGACCGCATCGTCAATCATTTGCCGCCGGCCAAGCGCGACATCGCCATGGTGTTCCAGAACTACGCGCTCTATCCGCACAAGACGGTCGAGCAGAACATGGCCTTTGCCCTCAAGCTGCGGAAAACCGATCCAGCCGTGGTCGCCGAGCGGGTCAAGCGCGCCGCCGACATCCTCGACCTCAACCCCTACCTGAAGCGCTATCCCCGGCAGCTCTCCGGCGGCCAGCGCCAGCGCGTGGCGATGGGCCGCGCCATCGTGCGCAATCCGCAGGTGTTCCTGTTTGACGAGCCGCTGTCCAACCTCGACGCCAAGCTGCGCGTTCAGATGCGCACCGAGATCAAGGAATTGCACCAGCGGCTGAAGACCACCACCATCTACGTCACCCACGACCAGATCGAGGCCATGACTATGGCCGACAAGATCGTCGTCATGCGCGACGGCCGCATCGAGCAGGTCGGCGCACCGCTGGAACTGTTTGACCGGCCGGCCAATCTTTTCGTCGCCGGCTTTATCGGCTCGCCTTCGATGAACCTTCTCAAGGGCACCATGCGCAAGGGCGGCAAGGCCGGCGTCGAGATATCAGGCTCGCTGTTCCCGATCGCATCGGACAATGCCGCGCGGGACGGGCAGGCTGTCGTCTACGGCGTGCGGCCGGAGCATCTCGAGATCCATCCCGATGGCGTGCCGGCGAGGATTTCGGTGGTCGAGCCGACCGGCTCGGAAACGCTGGTGTTCCTGCGCTTCGGCGAGGGTGAGATGGTGGCACTGTTTCGCGAACGCCACGACTTCAAGCCCGGCGACACGCTTACCTTGAAGCCGCGGCTCGACCAGATCCATCTCTTCGACGCCGAGACCGGCAGGCGTCTCTGATCTCCAACCGACTTCACGAGGAATATTATGCTCAAAGGGATCAATCCGTTGCTCAATGCCGACGTGCTGCAGGCATTGCGGGCGATGGGGCATGGCGATGATTTGATCATCGCCGACACCAATTTTCCGGCCGATTCGGTGGCGCGCCAGACGGCGCTCGGCCGCCTGCTGCGCATCGATGCGCCGGCCGCCGACGTGGCCAAGGCCGTGCTGTCGCTCTACCCGCTGGATACGTTCGTCGACGATGCCGCGGCGCGCATGGAGATCGTCGGCAAACCGGACGAGATCCCGCCCGTGCAGAAGGAAGTGCAGAAGGAAATCGACAAGGCCGAAGGCAAATCGTGGCCGATGATCGCGGTCGAGCGCTACGCTTTCTACGAGCGCGCCAAGCAGGCCTATTGCGTCATCCAGACCGGTGAGCGCCGCTTCTATGGCTGCTTCGCCTTCCGCAAGGGCGTTGTGCCGCCGGATGCGGAGTAGCGGCATGGTCTCGGGCAAGCCTGTCGTCGTCCTTGGCGTGTTCGTCGCCGATACCGCCTACCGCGCCGATCGCCAGCCACGCATGGGCGAGACGATCCTCGGCAACTCGTTCAAGCTGGGGCCGGGCGGCAAGGGCTCGAACCAGGCGGTCGCCGCTGGCAAGCTCGGCGCCGACGTCACCTTCCTCACCCGCCTCGGCGTCGACCCGTTCGCCGACATGGCGAGGCGGACCTGGGCCGGCGCGGGCGTCAAGGATGCCGTCATCGACACGCCGGAAAGCTATACCGGCGCCGCCTACATCTTCGTCGAGGAGACGACCGGCAACAACGCCATCATCGTCAGTCCCGGCGCGGCGATGCTGATTTCGCCGGCCGATATCGAAGCCAACGCCACGCTGATCAGCAGCGCCGGCGTCTTCGTCACCCAGCTCGAACAACCGATCGATGCCGCGCTGCGGGCGCTGGAGATCGCTCGCGGGGCAGGGGTGACGACCATCCTCAACCCGGCCCCGGCGGCAAGACTTCCCGACCGCATCTACACGCTGTGCGACTATCTCACGCCCAACGAGACGGAGACGGAGGAATTGACCGGGATGAAGGTCTCCTCGCTCGATGAGGCGCGCGCCGCCGCCGCAAGTCTGATTGAAAAGGGCGTCGGCACCGTCATCGTCACGCTTGGTGACAAGGGCGCGCTCTTGCACTCGAAGAGCCGCTCCGAGCATGTTCCCGCCGTCAGTGCGGGGGCGGTTGTCGAGACCACGGGGGCGGGCGACGCCTTCAACGGTGGCCTCGCCGCCGCGCTGTCGCGAGGTGTCGAGCCGCTGCAGGCGGTGCGTTTTGCCTGCGCCGTTGCCGGTATTTCCGTGACGCGACCGGGCACCGCGCCGTCCATGCCGACGCTGCAGGAGGTCGAGGCGCTGCTGGCGCAGGCGACCTGACAGCCTTGTGTAGGCGACCGTCTGTGTTCGATCCTTATCGGTGCACGATCATTCACAGCCGAGATCAGGTGGCTGTGCGAGCGGTAGAATCTATCTGGCTAAATCACCACGAAATCGGCGTTGGTCAGCGCGAGGTTTGCGGCCAGCGTGGCGAAATGGGTTGAGCCGCCAGCGGCACTGCCGTTGCTGTCATAATAGAGCCAGCCGGTGTCCGTCTCGTAGATGATGTGGTCGTTGCCGTCGCCGGCAAGGCCGGTTGTGTTCTTGACGAACTGGTCGGCGGTCAGCGTGCCGTTGCCGCCAAGCGCTACAAAGATCGCATTGTCGACGTGGATGGTGTCTTCGACCACTGAGAAGTCGGTGATGTGGTCGACATTGGTCGAGGCGTTCAGCGCCGTGGTGAAGACGAAACTGTCGTTGCCGGTGCTGCCGGAGAGCGTGTCATTGCCGAGGAGGCCGTTGATGACGTTGTTGCCGGAATTGCCGGTGATGATGTTGGCGGTCGAGTTGCCGGTGCCGTTGATGCTCGCCGAGCTACGCAGCGCCAGGTTCTCGAGTTCCTGTCCCGACAGGTTGAACGAGACGAAGGCCTGGACATTGTCAGTGCCCTGGCCGTTGAGCTCGACGACATGGTCGCCGGCATTGTCGACATAGTAGGTGTCGTTGCCGATACCGCCTTGCATGGTGTCGGCGCCCGCCTTGCCATCCAGTGTGTCGTTGCCGCCCAGGCCGGTGAGCGTGTTGACGCCCGAATTGCCGTTCATCGCGTTGGCCAGGCTGTTGCCGGTGGCGTTGATCGAGGCAGCACCGAGCAGTGCGACGTTCTCGATATTGCCGGTGAAGTGATTGCCGTCGCTAAGGCTGATCGAGATGTAGCTGTTGACGGTGTCGGTGCCGTTGGCGCCGGCGGTGCTTTCACTGACGATATCGCCGGCATTGTCGACATAATAGGTATCGTCGCCCTGCGCTCCGCTCATCGTGTCGGCGCCGCCTTTGCCGTCCAGCAAATTGTCGCCGGAATTGCCGGTCAGCACGTTGGCCAGGCTGTTGCCGGTGGCGTCGATGGAGGCCGCGCTGCGCAGTGCGACGTTCTCGATGTTGCCCGTGAAGTGGTTGCCATCGCCGAGGTTGATCGAGATATAGCCGTTGACGGTGTCGGTGCCGTCGGCACCGGCGGTGCTCTCACTGACGATGTCGCTGGCATTATCGACGTAGTATGAGTCGCTGCCCTGTGCGCCGGTCATGGTATCGGCACCGATGCCGCCATCCAGAATATTGGCAACATCGTTGCCGTAGAGCTGGTCCGCATGGCTCGATCCGGTCAGGTTTTCGATGAGGGTATAGCTGTCGCCGTTGGCGTCGCCGGTATTGACCTTGTGATTTGAGAGGTTCGCAATGACGCCTGCGGCAGCGCTTGCATAAGAGGCCGTATCCGAACCGTCGCCACCATTCAGATTGTCCTCGCCGCCTCCGCCGATCAGCACGTCGTTGCCGAGGTCGCCACTAATGGTATCGGCGTGGGACGACCCGGTAATCGTATTGGCAAGGCCATTGCCAACGATGGCGATTTGGTCAGTAAAATCTGCCCAGTTGGTGAAAGTTGCGGTCGAAAGGCTGAAATTCGACGCTGTCGCATCGAGGTCTATGTGAAGACCATCGGTGAAGCCCGACCCTATATATGTGCCTCCCAGGGCGGCTGACTGATCGAGCAGATGCAACGTCGTTCCGCCGAAGCTGACGGTGCCGGCATTCGCCAATGCCTGTACCGACGCGCTGTTTCCCGACAGCCCGCCGAGAGCGAAAGTGGCCCCTGCGGAAATGGCCAGTCCGGATGAATCGGCAATCGAACCCGACCCGGACAGCACCAATGTTCCCGCCGCTATTGTAGTCTGGCCCGTGTAGGTGTTCAGGCCCGACAGAACCTGCGTTCCGGCGCCGCTTTTTATCAGGTTGAGCTCGCCAAATACCGCCGAGCCGTTCGAGATCACGCCTGCAAACTCCCTCACGTCGTCAAGGCTTATACTCGTCGTCAAGGTGGCCGTGGTAACAGTATCGGCCCGGACTTGGCCGCTGCCGGTCAGTCCGGCGATGGTTTGGTCGAAAGTGCTAATATTGAGCGTCGCGCCAGCTTTTACGTCGACGACACTAGTGGCGCTGAAGGCGTGGTCGGCTCCCGCCCGTAATGTTCCGATCGCGACAGTGGTCGTGCCGGAGTAAGTATTGGCGCCTGACAATGTCAGGGTCCCGGTGCCGCTCTTGTTGAACCCTGTATGGCTCAAGCTATTCGCGAAAACGCCCGAGAAGATGGAGCTGCCGACCTCATAGACGTTAGCGACAACATCGGAAAGGCCGTTGTTGGTGATCAAGCCCGCCCCGGTCAGATGGTTCAGTTCCAGATAGAAGCCATTGGCGTCGAGAACCGCTCCGGCCGCGATATTGGTGTTGGCCAGCCCGTTGGTGAAGGACGCGAACGCCTTGCCCGCTCTCAGCGTGCCGCCGTCAATGGCAAGCGAGCCCGCATCATTGGCGGTGATGCTGCTTGAGCCAAAGTAAATCGTTCCCTTATCCGTCGCGCTGCCAAAATGCACGGTGGTCCCGGCGCCGCCGAGCGCCGCGAAGGTACCGGTCAACGAAAGTGACGTGCCCGTCTGTGCCCTGATTGATGTTGAAACGCCGGCGAGTTCGATCAGATCGTTGGCAAGCGTCGCGCCGCCTGTAGACCGGAACACGCTGTCGCCGGCGAACGTGATGTCTCCCGTTCCAAACGCAGCGGCGCCAAACGAAACTGTGCCTTGATTGATCTGCGTTCCGCCCGACCAGTTGTTGGTCGCATCAGACAGCTTCAGGGTGCCGAGGCCGGATTTGGTTAGGAGTCCCGTTCCAGTAATCTGCCCCTGAACGTCGAGGGTCGTGTTGCCTCCGGTCGTCGCGATCAACGTTGCCGCATTGAGCTGCAGCGTCAGCGACGACGCCAGCACGCTTGCCTGTAGATTGGAGGTCGACGTTACGCTGATGATCGCACCGCCCGCCTTGTTCATGATGAGCGAGCCGTGTTCGAGACTGTAATTCTCGATGGCGGAACTCGCCAGATTCAAGGTGCCGACAGTGAACGGACCCTGAACCGCCAGGTCGATGTGATGCGTGAGGCTGACACCTAGATTGCTGAAATCCGCTGTAGCACCGATTGCGTCAGGCACGCCGCCAGTCCAAAATGAAGCGTTGGACCACGCGCCACCTGCAAGACCATTCCAAACCGACATGCTGACCCCCGTCAAAGCTGATTCTCAATTGAAGCAGACGTTTTCCTGAGTCCTTGCGCCTGGACGCAGTCTTGGAATCCGACGCTACTCAGTGCCAGGGCGCCTTGAATTGACGCGCTCTGGAACTGCCTTGTGCGGCCCACTAGGCCTGGCGTGTTGCAATGTCGTCACCCGAAAGAATGAGGTCTCAGAAATCCTTCGGCTTGCGTTGAGCTTTTCAGGGCCATGCTGGTATAGGCAGGGCGTGCGGTATCCCTGACTGACAAAAAGGGAAGGCTCTGTTGGGCAGGGGCAAATGTACAGGCTGAGCAACGAGTTGCTTTCGTCGATCATCGGCGACATCTACGATAGCGCACTCAATTCGGAGTTCTGGACCGTCGTCATGGTCCGGCTCACGGAGGCCGTGGACGCCGCCTATTCAACCATCGCGCTGGCTGATCCCGGCGATCAGTATGGCCGTTTCGCGGCCCAATCGCCCTGGGATGCGGAGCAAATGGGGGTTCTGCAGCAGGACTACGGCTTCGAGGACATTCCAGGTCTGAAGGCCGTGGTCGTCGGCGACATCGACACACCGTTATCGACATTGTCGAGCATGACTGAAGCCGAACTTCAGCAGTCACCTTTCTACCGGAACTGGGCAGGCCCGCAGGGATTGCGCGAGGGCTGCATAACCAAATTCGTGCACACCTCGGATCGGATCGGCCTCGTGAGCTTCACGACACGCGCGAGCAGGGGTGCCGTCACTGCGGAGGAGCAGCGCTTTATGGCGTTGCTTTCTCCTCATTTGCGCCGCGCTTCCCTGATCGGCGACCTGCTCGATCAGGCGCGCGTGACCGCCAGTCTCTATCGCGCGACGCTCGACAATCTTGCAACCGCCGTCGTTCTTACCAGCGCGGATGGCGCGATCCTTTATGCGAACGGCCGTGCCGAGGCGATGCTCTCGACGCAGCAGCCCATCTTTTCCAGAAACGGCATCCTCCAGGCACAAAATCCGATAACGGGCCGCGCCCTGCTGGAAGCGATATCGGGAGCCGCTCATGCCGATGCCTCGCTTGGCGCGCGCGGCATCGGCTTGCCCTTATCCGCGGCCAGCCAGCCCCCAGCGGTTGCCTATGTGTTGCCACTGACCGAGGGGACCGCGCGCGCGGCTTTCCGTCCCGCATGCGCCGCCGTCTTCATCTCGACGACAACCTCGGCCGCGCCGCCCTCAGAGGCGGTGCTGACGACACTATTCGATCTCACACCGGCGGAAGTCCGGGTTTTGCTGGCCGTGGGTGGCGGACTGACCACGCAGAAGAGTGCCCTGTCGCTCGGAGTCGGTGAGAACACAATCAAGACCCACCTTGGCCGCATCTATGCCAAGACCAACACGACGCGGCAGGCGGACCTCGTCAAGCTAGTCTCCGATATTGGTGTGCCGCTCAGTCCGGGTGCCGTCCCATTGAACATCGCATGACGGTTGGCGATAACGCGCCCGCCGCTGCCTCGGGGGCGGGCGCCGCCTTCATCGGTGCTCTGCTGGCCAAGGGGTAATGATCACCTTGGCGGCCGGATCGCCGATGCCGCCAACCAAGCTGAGTTCAAGACTTTGAGCCCTATGATTTTTTCGAAAGCAAGCTTGTGGAGATCCTGCGTAAGGGGCTGGTGATGCGCCAGCTTGTGGACTGATACAAAGCCGCGATTTGCATTCGGCATGCTTGCAGCGCCTGTTCGATCTCGTCCTTCTCGTTTCTTGTATCCGAAGCGGCGCTCTGTAGCTCGGCGTTGCCTTGGTGAGCCAGATCGAGCTCGGTGCGCAGCCTCGCGATTTCCGGCTGCAACGCAGCTTCCTTGTCGAACGCGTCCGAAGCGGCCCTCTGTAGCTCGGCATTGCCTTGCTGAGCCGCCTGCAGCTCATTGTGCAGCCGCGAGATTTCAGACTGCAGCGTCGCCTTCTCGGCCTCGGCGCTTGCCAGCATCGGGCGGGTCGTTTGGACGTCTTCCCAGGCAAGCCGTGCCACTAGGTCGCCGACCGCACGGCGCATCTGCGCGCTCCAGGCCGCGGGGTCGACGCGCATCAGGCGCGCATACTCATACTGTTCGTTGCTGGCGTTCGGTATCCAGACGCGCAAGGCTGAAGGCCACCAGCCTGCTCCATCCGCGATATCGAGAAAAATAGCCAGTTGCCCCGCCTGTGAGTGACGCGAATTTTTCCATTTGGCGCTGAAATGCAGGACGGTTGGGACGCGGCAATAGGTGAGGGGATTGCGCGGGTTCTCGCGCATGATTCGCCGCCACAATTGCCAATCCCCGCCCGATGCGACGTCTTCCGGCCAGACATCGCGCGACGGCAGGCAATCAGCCCGATACAGGAAGCAGCTGGCGGGTATCGTGTTGCCGACCTCGGTGAACACCCTGAACTCGTCGGCCAGCTCCAGATTGGTCAGGAAGGGTGCTGCAACGCCATCGGTGGAAACCCACAGCGCCTGACTGTACGCAATAGCAGCCCCACCTTTGAGGCCATCCGCGAGGATCTCAAGATGATCCGGAAACAGGAGGTCGTCGTCGGCCGCAAAGCCAATCAGGTCACCACGAGCCTCGCGCAGCGCGATATTGCGGTTCGCGTAGCCAAAGTTCGGCGCCTTGGGCAAATCGAAGAAGCGGATGCGGGCGTCCTGAAAGGCTTCGACCACCTCGGCCGTGCCGGGCGCGCAGCCGTCGCCGACGACCAGGAGCTCAAAGTCCTCGACGGTTTGATCCAGCACCGACTGGATGGCCAAGCCGATGACGTCCACGCGCGAATGGGTCGGCATCAGGATGGAAAAGCGGGGCTTGCTCACCATCCCTTCGCGCTGCCGAAATCATAGGGAATGAGATCGGTGTCGATGGGCAGTCGATACTTGTCGGGATTTGAGTGATCGTACTGTATTGTTGGAAAATTGATGACCACCACTTCGGACGTTCCGATGTTTCGGTCGGCATGCCAGACAAACTTCGGAATATTGACCAGGCGTGGACGATTGCCGGAGAGGTAAACCTTCGAAATCTTGCCATATGTACTGGATTCGGGACGAGGGTCATAAAGGACCAGTTCCAACTCGCCGCTGATCACAAAATAGCGGTCCTCATGCAGCTTGTGCAGGCCCCAGCCCTTCACCAGCCCGGGCCGAATTGTGAAGATGTAGGAGAAGACCAGCGGGTCGGCGTGCCAGCCCCAGCGCGGATCGTAGACCTCCGTGACGCTGCCGCGGTCATCATTGTGCCGGATGCTGTCGAAAAACGACATTCCGTCTACCAGAGGCGCAATGCCCTGCCGCTGCTCGTCGAGGGTCCGTTGATCCCGCTGAGCCGCGGCCAGTGTGGATTCGAGAATATTTGCGCGGATCCCGGAATGATCGCTCATGAACAAAGCCCCCGTTATTTTGATCGAGTCGGATCGGACTAACTCCCACAATTTTAGCTGGATGTCCTGACCGGACCACCAGCTTGCGCATCGCGACGACGACTTTTTTCGGGCGCAGTGCAAAGTTCTGGGCGCGTGGGCCGGCCAGACTTGCGGTCTGCAAGTGTGTCAGTGGATCGGAATCCGGATCGGGTGTCGTCTGCGCCGGTATTTCGAATATCCGGCCAAGCCAGTGCCGTCGGGACGGGTTGCAAGAAACAGGGGATGCCGCCCGTGAAGGCATGCAAGATCCGTGATGAGGCAGCCTGCAAGCCGAGGCGCCACCTTAAAAACTCAGACCGGAAAACAATCCGGCCTGCTCTTTCGAGAAAGCATTTTGACGATCAATGTCGACATTTCTCCGAGGCCAAGGGCTTGATACCCTTAGGAGAAATGGCGCGAGTGACGGGGCTCGAACCCGCGACCTCCGGCGTGACAGGCCGGCACTCTAACCAACTGAGCTACACCCGCGCATTGACGAGCACGTGTCAGCCGTGTTCGTCGTTGGGGCGCTGGATAAGGGGTTCGCCACCGGGTGTCAAGCGCGGCAGGACAGCATAACAGCAAACAGGAGAAGGTTTTTTGACAGCCAGCGTTTTGTTGGCAAAACCAGCCCCCAACCAGGGCATCCCCAGCTCATTTGGCCTTGCGAAGCCGACCTTGACCGCTTAAAGGTCCGGCCCGGAGCGGGCGATTAGCTCAGTTGGTAGAGCGCTTCGTTTACACCGAAGATGTCGGCGGTTCGAGCCCGTCATCGCCCACCAGATTTCTTCAATCAAAAGGCCCTGTGGCGCCAGCACTCCCCTGGAGCCAGCAACCGCATAGCCGTCGCTGGCGCCGGGAGCCCGACACACAGTCCTGATGTGGCGAGCCCCATGTGGCGTTGCCTGCTTACACCACGACGAAATCGGCGTTGGTGAGCGCGAGGTTGGCGGCGAGTGTGGCGAAATGGATTGAGCCGCCAGCCGCACTGCCGTTGCTGTCATAGGTGAGCCAGCCAGTGTCCGTCTCGTAGATGATGTGATCATTGCCGTCACCGGCAAGGCCAGTTGTGTTCTTGACGAACTGGTCGGCGGTCAACGTGCCGTTGCCGCCAAGCACTGCGAAGATCGCATTGTCGACCTGGATGGTATCCTCGACCACCGAGAAGTCGGTAATGCGGTCGACATTGGTCGAGGCGTTCAGTGCCGTGGTGAAGACAAAGGTGTCGTTGCCAGTGCTGCCGCTCAGCGTGTCGTTGCCACCGAGACCGTTGATGACATTCGCTCCCGAATTGCCGGTAATGACATTGGCAATGGAATTGCCGGTGCCGTTGATCGAGGCGCCGGTCCGGAGGGCCAGGTTCTCGAGTTCCTGTCCCGACAGGTTGAAGGAGACATAGGCCTGGACATTGTCGGTGCCCTGGCCGTTGAGCTCGACGACATGGTCTCCGGCATTGTCGACAAAATACGTGTCATTGCCGATGCCGCCTTGCATGGTGTCGGCGCCTTCCTTGCCGTCCAGCGTATCGTTGCCGCCAAGGCCGATCAGGATGTTGACGCCCGAATTGCCAGTGATGACGTTGGCAATGGAATTGCCGGTGCCGTTGATCGAGGCGCCGGTCCGCAGCGCCAGGTTCTCCAGTTCCTGGCCGGAAAGGTTGAAGGAGATGGTGCTCTGCACATTGTCGATACCCTGGCCATTCAGCTCGATCAAATGATCGCCGGCATTGTCGACCCAGTAGGTGTCGTTGCCGGTGCCGCCGCTCATCAGATCGGCGCCGGCGCCACCGTTGAGCGTGTCGGTATCGGCTCCGCCAAACAGTTTGTCACTGCCGTCGCCACCGTTGAGGATGTCGTTGCCGGCATCGCCGCCGATCGTATCGTTACCGCCCAGACCCGACAGCGTGTCGGCGCTGGCGCCGCCGTTGATGTGGTCCGCGAAGACATTGCTGCCCTGCCAGATGTCTTCGGCGACCGTGCCGACGAAGATGGTCGGGTCGAAAATCTCTGCACGGATGCAGCCGCCGCTGCCGTCGCCGGGGTCATAGGACTCCCAGGTGGCCACGAAGCGGCCATCGGCCAGCGCCGTGATTGCCGGGTTGGCCTGATCGCTAGCTGCCGTCGAATTGACGATGAAGTCGCTGCCGGCCGCTGAACCGTCGGCGTTGTAGACGCGGGCGCGGATGCAATGGCTGCTGCCGTCGCCGGTATCGCTGGACTGCCAGGTGGTCACGAAGCGGCCATCGGCCAGCACTGTGATCGCGGGGTAAGACTGAGAGCCCGTCGCCGTCGAATTGACGATGAAGTCGCTGCCGGCCGCTGAACCGTTGGCGTTGTAGATGCGGGCACGGAGGCAGGTGCCGTCGCCGTCGCCAGGGTCACTGGACCGCCAGGTGGTCACGAAGCGGCCATCGGCCAGCGCCGTGATCGCGGGGTCAGACTGATCGCCCGTTGTCGTCGAATTGACGACGAAGTCGCTCCCGGCCGCTGATCCGTTGGTATTGTAGACGCGGGCGCGGATGCAAGTGCCGCTGCCGTCACCGGTATCAGCGGACTGCCAGGTGGCCACGAAACGGCCATCGGCCAGCGCCGTGATCGCGGCGCTGACCTGATCGCCCGCTGCCGTTGAATTGACGATGAAGTCGCTACCGGACGCTGAGCCGTCGGCGTTGTAGATGTGGGCACGGATGCAGCTGCCGTAGCCGTCGCCGGGGTCATTGGACCGCCAGGTGGCCACGAAACGGCCATCGGCCAGCGCAGTGATCGCAGGATTATACTGATCGCTTGTTGCCGTCGAACTGACGATGAAGTCGCCGCCGGACGCTGAACCGTCGGCGTTGTAGACGCGGGCGCGGATGCAAGTGCCGTCGCCGTCGCCCGGATCATTGGACTGCCAGGTGGTCACGAAACGGCCATCGGCCAGCGCCGTGATCGTCGGGCTAGACTGAGGGCTCGTTGCCGTCGAATTGACGATGAAGTCGCTGCCGGCCGCTGAACCATCGGCGTTGTAGACGCGGGCGCGGATGCAGCTGCCATCCCCGTCGCCGGGATCATAGGAATACCAGGTGGCCACGAAGCGGCCGTCGGCCAGCGCCGTGATCGCGGGGCTAAACTGACTGTTTGTTGCCGTCGAATTGACGATGAAGTCCTGTCCGATGCGTCCGATGGGCATGGCTCTCTCCTTTTCGTTACGGGCGTGGTGGAAAATGGCCAGCAGCCGGCATCGCGTACTGTTGGGATTGCGCACAAGCCGTGTTCAGATCACCACGAAATCGGCGTTTGTCAGCGCGAGATTTGCGGCAAGCGTGGCGAAATGGATTGAGCCGCCCGCCGCACTGCCGTTGCTGTCATAGGTGAGCCAGCCAGTGTCCGTCTCGTAGATGATGTGATCGTTGCCGTCACCCGCGAGGCCGGTGGTGTTCTTGACGAACTGCGCGGCCGTCAGCGTGCCGTTGCCGCCAAGCGCTGCGAAGATCGCATTGTCGACCTGGATGCAGTAATGTTGACCAGATCGTCTGGGGCGTAATCATGTGTTGTGGCAACGTTGAGGACAGACATATGTTCTCCAAAGCACTGGCGTGGCATCCATGATCGGTGCCACTTTAGAATTTCTTTTGGTGGCTAGAGCGATGCGGTCTATGTGCGCTCTGTATCTGGCCGATGTCGCCGAAATTTTTCTCGCAATATTTTCTTGCCGGCAAGGGGTCCTGCCGTCCGTCCGTATCGAACCTTCTTCGCTCTGCTGATCGGCTGGCCTGAACGCCGGGAATAGCCCGCCATTCTCGCAACGATCAAACGCAACGACGATGATTGCGCTTCAAGTTTTTCTGCTGGGACAATCCATCGCCGCCCCGGCTCACGCCGAGGCGGCTTTTGTTTTACTCACACCACGACGAAATCGGCGTTGGTCAGCGCGAGGTTGGCGGCCAGCGTGGCGAAGTGGATGGCACCACCCGCCGCACTGCCGTTGCTATCATAGGTGAGCCAGCCGGTGTCGGTCTCGTAGATAATGTGGTCGTTGCCGTCACCGGCAAGGCCGGTGGTGTTCTTGACGAACTGGTCGGCCGTCAGCGTGCCGTTGCCGCCAAGCGCTGCGAAGATCGCGTTGTCGACCTGGATGGTGTCGTCGACCACCGAGAAGTCGGTGATGCGGTCGACATTGGTCGAGGCGTCGAGCGCTGTATGGAAAACGAAAATGTCGCTGCCAGTTCCGCCGATCAGTGTATCGTTGCCCAGGTGGCCGTCGAGGATGTCGTTGCCCGCGCCGGCAGTCAGGATGTTGTCATGCCCGCCGCCAAATATCTGATCCGCAAACTGCGTACCGATGACATTGGGGATATTGGTTACGCTATCCATATTCCCAAACGAATCCGTTGCGGTATCGGCTGCCACCCCCAGTTGCGAGCCGCCTGCCCAGAGATTGACGACGATACCATGTGCGGCACCGCTGCTGACGTCGGTACTGTAGTCGACCGTATCAACGCCGGAATTGCCATTCATCGTGTCATTTCCACGTCCGCCAATCAGCCTGTCGTTGCCTGAATTGCCGTTGATGATATCGTTCCCGTCTCCCCCAACGAGCGTGTCGTTCCCGTCACCGCCGTTTATCGTATCGTTGCCGCCTCCACCGATGAGAACGTTGGCGAGGCCATCGCCGTTCAATGTGTCGCCACCACTGCCGCCGGTGACATTCTCGATGTTGCGAATTGTATCTTCCGCGATCCCGCCGATCGTGACTTGAGCGTCAACGAACTTGGTTAGACTTACAGCAACAGCAGAGATTTGGTTGCTGTAGTCGGCCGTGTCGAGACCATCTCCTCCATCCATGATATCAAGACCGAGGCCTCCTCTGAAGGTGTCGTTGCCGCCGAGGCCCATAAGTGTATTTGCACCATTGTTGCCAGTGATGATGTTGGCAATGGAATTGCCGGTGCCGTTGATATCAGCCGATCCAGTCAGCGTCAGGTTTTCCAGTTCCTGGCCTGAGAGATTGAAGGAGATCGCGCTGTTGACCGTGTCAGTGCCCTGACCACTGGCCTCGATCACGTGATCGCCGGCATTGTCGACATAGTAGGTGTCGTTGCCGGTGCTGCCACTCATCGTATCGGCGCCGCCCATTCCGTTGATGATGTTGTTGCCACTGTTGCCGGTGATGATGTTTGCCAGGCTATTGCCTGTGGCGTTGATCGAGGCAGCACTGCGCAGCGCGACGTTCTCGATATTGCCCTTGAAGTGGTTGCCATCGCCAAGGTTGATCGAGACATAGCCATTGACGACATCGGTGCCGTTGGCGCCGGCGGTGCTCTCGTCGACGAGATCGCCGGCATTGTCGACATAGTAGGTGTCGTTGCCGATGCCGCCCTGCATCGTGTCGGCACCACCCTTGCCATCCAGTGTGTCGTTGCCTTCAAGGCCGATCAGCGTATTGACGCCAGCGTTGCCATTGAGAACGTTGGCGAGGGAATTGCCAGTTCCGTTGATGTTTGCCGCGGCGATCAGTGTCAGGTTTTCCAGTTCCTGGCCTGAGAGATCGAAGGAAATCGTGCTGTTGACTGTGTCGGTGCCCTGGCCGCTAGCCTCGATCACATGATCACTAGCATTGTCGACGAAGTACGAGTCGTTGCCTTGCGCGCCGCTCATGGTATCGGCGCCGCCCATTCCGTTGATGATGTTGTTGCCACTGTTGCCGGTGATGATGTTTGCCAGGCTATTGCCTGTGGCGTTGATCGAGGCCGCACTGAGCAGCGCGACGTTCTCGATATTGCCCTTGAAGTGGTTGCCATCGCCAAGGTTGATCGAGACATAGCCATTGACGACATCGGTGCCGTTGGCGCCGGCGGTGCTCTCGTCGACGAGATCGCCGGCATTGTCGACATAGTAGGTGTCGTTGCCGATGCCGCCCTGCATCGTGTCGGCACCTTCCTTGCCGTCCAGCGTGTCATTGCCGCCAAGGCCGATCAGGATGTTGACACCCGAATTGCCGGTCAGCGCGTTGGCCAGGCTGTTGCCGGTGGCGTTGATTGAAGCCGCACTGCGCAGTGCGACGTTCTCGATGCTGCCCGTGAAGTGGTTGCCATCGCTAAGGCTGATCGAGATGTAGCTGTTGACGATATCGTTGCCGTCGGCGCCGGCCGTGCTTTCACTGACGATATCGCCGGCATTGTCGACGAAGTAGGTGTCGTTGCCGGCCCCGCCCTGCATGGTGTCGGCACCTTCCTTGCCATCCAGCGTATCGTTGCCGCCAAGGCCGATCAGCGTGTCGTTGCCCTCGTCGCCGGCAAGATAGTTGCTGCCGCTTGTGCCGGTGATGATGTCGGCGAACTGGGTGCCTTCAGCATTCTCGATGCTGGTCAGGGTATCCGTGAAGCCCCAGCCGTCAATTACAACGCCGGTCGTCAAATTGATCGTGGCACCATGTGTGATGATGCCGCCGCCATCGACGTCATTTCCATAGTCAAAACCGTCGTCCCTGTAGGAGACCAAATCGTTGCCGGCGCCGCCAATGATGGTGTCGGTGCCGCTTCCCGGCAGTATCATACCGCCGTTTGATCCCAGATGGATGATGTCGTTGCCCGCCCGGGCATACGCCCAAAAGCCGTCATTTCGCATCGTGATGTTGTCTGCGAAGTAGCTGGCGTTCACCGCCTCGACACTGTTGAGCGTATCGGTGTTGCCCAAGCCGTCGGTGACGACACCAGTCTGCATGTTGATGGTCAGGCCATTTGTGTAAGCCTCGTAGACAATGTCATCCTCGCCGTCCCCTCCATTCACCTGGTCATTGCCGCCAATCGCCATGAAAATTAAGTCGTCACCGGCCAATGCGTTGATTGTGTCGTTGCCGACCAGGTCCTGAACGCCGGGATTGATGTCGTTGCCGTTGGTTCCGTTGATGACAGCCATTTGGTCCTCCCGTTGTTGGCATTGCCCCAACGGCAACCGTATCCTACGGTTGCATTAGAGTCATCTGATATAAAGGCGTAGGGTCAACTTGTTCGGCGCCAGCGAAGTGCCTCGGAATTCGAGTTCAACAGTATTGTTGGCAGCCGGAAGTTTTCCGAGGAAGCATTATGGCTTCGGAGCGCCGCAGGGCGCAGCGATCAAGGCGGCAGGAGCCGGAAGTCGTTGCCCTCTGGCAGCAATTGCCCGCCATCGACAACAATGGTCGTGCCGGTGATGTAGCTGGCATCGTCGGAGGCGAGGAACAGGAAGGCATTGGCGACGTCGCGCGGGCTGCCAAGCCGGCCGAGTGGGATGGAGTCTTCCATGTTCTTGATGTAGGCCGCGCCGCGATGCAGCTCGATCGCCTCGGTGAGGATGTTGCCCGGCTCGACGCCGTTGACGGTGATGCCATAGCCGGAGAATTCGAGTGCCGCGGCGCGGATGAAGCCGTTGATGCCGGCCTTGCTGGCCGAATAGTGGCCGTGGCCCGGGCTGGTCACGTGCGGGCCGGTGATGGAGGATGTGTAGAGCATGCGCCCGTGGTGCTGCGCCTTCATCGGCACCAGGGCGGCGCGGGTGGCATTGAAGGTGCCGCGCAGATTGACCGCCATGACGCGGTCCCAGTCCTCCGCGCTGGTGTTCTCGATCAACTGCCAGGGATAGATGCCGGCATTCTGCACGACGATGTCGAGGCGGCCATGCTGTTCGAGCGCCAGCGCCACCGCGGCCTCGGCCTCGTTCATCAGCGAGATGTCGGTGCGGATGAAGGGAACGCCCAGTCCGGCCGCCGTCGCTTGCCCGGCTTCGACCTCAGTGTCGGCGAGCACCAGCTTTGCGCCTTCTTCGGCAAAGCGCAGCGCGATGCCCTTGCCGATGCCGCGGGCGCTGCCGACAATCAGCGCCACCTTGCCTTCTAGTCGTGCGGTCATGCGAGCTGTCCTGTCATGCGAGTCTCTGGCGAATGGTTTGTTTGAAAGCGTCGAGCAGCACGGCGGCCAGCACCAGCAGGCCATGGATCACCTGGGTGTAATTGGCCGGCAGGCCCATCAGGTTGATCGCCGTGTTGATGGCCGAGAGCAGCAGCACGCCGGCATAGACGCCGGGCAGGGTGCCGACACCGCCCTTCAGGCTGACGCCCCCGATGACGACCGCGGCAAAGGCGTTGAACAGCAGGCCGACGCCGAGATTGGCGGTGGCGCCTGAGGTGCGGATCGCCAGCAACCAGCCGGCGAGGCCGGCAATGGCGCCGGCCAGCACGAAAGCAATGATCAGATTGCGGTTCACCCGGATGCCGGCGCGGAAGGTCGCGGTCTCGTTGCCGCCGATCATCACGAGATGCCGACCGAACGGCGTCTTGGCCATGATCAGCGAGAAGACGACGAAACAGGCAATCGCGATCCAGGCGGTGAGCGGCAGGCCGATGAGGCGCTGGATGCCGAACCAGCGGATGGCCGGCGCAAGGTCCTGCGCCGAGCGGCCACCTGAAATGACCAGCACCAGGCCGCGCACCCAGATGTAGGACGCCAGCGTGATGATGAAGGCGCTCATCTTCACCCGCACCACCAGATAGCCGTTGAAGGCGCCGATGAGACCACCGACCGCAACCGCCAGCAGCAGCGAAACCGGAACCATCAGCCATTCCGGATGCAGTTGCACGCCAAGGCCGATGCCCGACGAGCAGAACAGGATGCCGACTGCCATGGCGCTGAGCGCTGCGACGGATTCGACCGACAGGTCCATGTGGCCGGCGATGATGACCAGCGCCAGGCCGATCGACATGACGCCGAGCACGCTCGACGCCTCGATGATGTTGGCGAAGATGCCGAGCTGGAAATAGTTCGGGATGAAGATGGAAAACACCACCAGCACGAACAGCAGCATGAACCAGACGAGGTTGTCGAGGACGAACTCCAGGGCATGGCGCGTGCGGGGGTTCATGGGCTGATCCGGCTGGCGCATGACCCCGAAATCAGGTCGATTTTCGGTAGGGATGATGCGCGGTTGGAATTGCAGAGGGGGGCTCCGGACCGAGACGGCCCGGAGCGTTTATGCGGCGTGCCTATTCGACGGACTTGACGGTGTCCGTCGGCGGCTTCTGGTTGCCCCAGAAGGCCGGGTTGTCGACGTTTTCCTTGGTGATGGCGGCACCGGGGATCTTGATGTTCGGGCCCCAGGCTTCCTTGGTCACGGTCGATTTCAAGCCGAGCACGTCATATTCGCCGGGCTTGATCTCTTGCTTCTTGACGACCTTGTCCATGAACATGGCTACGGCCGCGGCCTGCGCGTAGAGCGGCTGCTCGACTTCGACATTGAGCCAGCCTTTGCGGATAAGGTCGAGGCCGACCGGAGCGCCGTTCGAGCTCATCAGCATGACGTCGCCCGGCTTCTTGCCGGCAGCCTCGAGCGAGGCGACGGCAGCCACCGACAGGTGCGCGGCATGGCTGAAGATCAGGTCGATGTCGGGGTTTGCGAGTATCTGGTCGTTGACGATGGTCCCGGCTGCGTCCGCCGCCCATTGCATGGCCGGAAGCGAGATTATCTTGACGTCCGGAAACGCTTTCATCTTCTCCTCAAAGCCTTTCTGGATGTCGAGCGTGTAGGGGTCGCCGGGGTCGCCAAGCACCTGCAGGACCTTGCCCTTCACCGAGCCGTTCTTGGCTTTCAGCAGCTTCTCCGCCTGGTCCGCGGCGACGTAGCCGATCTCGACCGTTCCGGCGACCGAGGTGAAGTCGGAGGGCGTCGAGGTGATCTGGCGGTCGAACTCGACCACCGGGATGCCGGCCGCCCGCGCCGCCTCGATGGACGGTTTCAGCGCATTGAAATCGACGGCGGCGAGGATGATCGCCGCCGGCTTCAGCGCGATGACGTCGTTCATCTGCGATTGCTGCGCGTCGGTCTTGTTGTCGGCGTTCAGCGTCTTCACCTCGTAGCCGACCTGCTTTAGGAACAGCTCCAGCGCGCTCACCGAGCCGGTCTGGAACTCGTCGAGCAATGTCGGCACCATGTAGTAGACAGTACCTTTGGACTGGGCGAATGCCGGCATAAGCGTGGCAAAGGCCAGTGCCAGGATACCGAAGACAGCAAGAAGTATTCGCTTCATGTCGTTCGCTCCTGTTAAGCCGGACCCCTCTTTGTCCCTCAGCCCGCCCGTCCGGCACCGGCAAGCGTCTCCCCGGTGATCATGTTGATCACCGCATCGGGACTTGTCTTGTTGCGTGCGACATCGCCCGCCACGACGCCCTGGCGGATCACCACGATCCGGTCGGCGACCTGGAAGGCCTGCTGCATGATATGGGTGATGATGACGACGCCGATGCCCTGGCTCGCCACCTGGCGGATCATGTCGAGACCGCGCCGCGTCTGCTCGACGCCGAGGGCGGCGAACGGTTCATCGAGCAGCACCAGCTTGCCGCCCCAATGCACGAACCGGTTGAGCTCGATGGCCTGCCGCTGGCCGCCTGAGAGATGCTCGACATTGGTGCGCAGCGAAGGAATGCGCGTGCCGGCGCTGGCCAGTGCCTTCTCGACGACGGCCTCCATGGCGCGCTCATCGAGCACGGGGATGCCTAGAACCTTCCTGGTGATCTCGCGGCCCATGAAAAAATTGGCGACCACGTCGACATTGGTGCACAGCGACAGGTCCTGGTAGACGGTTTCGATGCCCGCCGCCTTGGCCTCTGCCGGCGACCTGGCAAGAAACTCCTTGCCCTCGAACAGCATGCGCCCCGAGGTCGGCTCCAGCCCGCCGGCGATGATCTTGACCAGTGTCGATTTGCCGGCGCCATTGTCGCCCAGCAGCGCCACGACCTCGCCCTTGCCGATCGAGAAGCTGATCCCCTTCAGCGCTTCGATCGCGCCATAGTTCTTGGTGACGTTATCGAGCACCAGCAGAGGTTCGCTCATGCCGCAATTCCTCCGGTTTTCAGAAGATCGCGCCCGCGTTCGCGTTCAGCCGTGAAGATCTGGCCGAAGCGCGGCGACAGCACTCCGGAAACCGCAAGGGCGGCTGCGCCGCGCAACACCGAATGCTGCCCGCCCCGCGCGACCATGATTCGAGGCGTCGTGCGGTCCTTTCGCGCCGAGACGGAGTTGTGCAGGCCTTCGGTTGAACCGGCCAGCCGTTCGAGCAGGTCGGTGGAGGCCAGCCCGCCGAGGATGATCGTTTCAGGGTCGAACAGGTTCTCGATGATGGCAACGGCATTGCGAAAGATCGGGGCGACTTGCGCCACCCAATCAGCCTCGCTGCCATTCCAGCGCCGGAACGCCTCGAGCGACAGGTACCTTTCGAGGCAACCGCTGTTGCCGCAGGGGCAAGCCTCGCCACCTGGAATGACGGGAATGTGTCCGACCTCGCCGGCATTTCCCCAGGCGCCGCGCAACACGCTGCCGTCATGAACCATGACGCCGCCAAGGCCGACGCCGAAATAAAGGTAATAGTATTCGGAAAATTGCGCGCCGAGGCCGTAGAGGCGTTCACCCATGGCCGCCGCCGCCATGTCGGTTTCAAAGAAGGCCGGCAGTCCGGTCGAAGTCGCCAACCGCTCGCGCAGCGCCACATCCTTCCAGCCGGTCATGGTGGTCGGGCCGACAAAGCTCATGGACTCGACGCCGAACGGGCCGGGCAGGGCGAGGCCGACCCCGAGGACCCGCCCCCCAGCCCGCAATCTGGTCAATTCAACCACCATTGCTCCGATCAGGTCGAAGGCGTGGTCGGGCGTCGCGTTCGGGGCTTCGCGGTACGTGCTCTCGATCACGTCGCCGCTCAGATTGATCAAGGCGGCACTGATGCCGAACGGGGTGATGTGGATACCGACGGCATAGCCGCCCTCGGGATTGATGCGCAGGGTCGCCGGGGGCAGGCCGCGACCCTTCGGCTCTTCGCGCAGCGAAAGGATGTAGCCCTGCTCTTCGAGCTCGCGAACGATGGTCGACACGGTCTGGACGGTGAGCCCGACGCGCCTGGCGATCTCGCCGCGGGCGATTGGTCCCTGCAGGCGGATGGACTCAAGCACGATGCGCCGGTTGTACGGCCGCCCGAACTCCTGATTGGTCCCCCGCAGTGCCATGACGTGCGCCCCTTAGGAGAGCTCAGCTTCGCACCGCTTATTTATTCAGTCAAATGGAATTCAAAAATAATTCGTGCATCCGGTCCTTCGGGACGAGCTTGACCAGTGGATGATTTCAGGGGCTTGAAACCATCGTCCGGCAGTCAGGCGGCATGGATGGCGTCGCCTCGGCCCGCCGGGTTGCTCGCGAAGCGGGGCAGATAGGAGTTCGGAGGTATTGGGCCAATCAGCTCAGGGCCTGCGCGGCTCAGAGATACTGGGCGACCTTCTTGCCGATCGTGAGGAAGCGCAGCGGATCGATGGCTTCGCCGTTGTGGCGGACTTCGTAATGCAGATGCGGGCCGGTCGAGCGGCCGCTGCTGCCGGTCTTGCCGATGACAGCGCCGGCATCCAGTTTCTCGCCCACCGTCACGTCGATTTCGCTGAGATGCCCATAGCGCGTCGCAAAACCATTGCCGTGGTCGACTTCCACCATGCGGCCATAGCCGCCGTTCCAGCCTGCCTTGGTGACGACGCCGGGCGCGGTGACCTTTGCGGCCATGCCGATCGGCGCCCTGAAATCCATTCCGGAATGCAGCGCCGCGGTGCCGAGGATCGGGTCGGTGCGCACGCCGAACGGGCTTGTGACGGAATGACCCGGAGCCGGGTTGGTCAGCGGCAGCTGGCGCGCTTCCTTCTTGAGATGGTCGAGCGTGTCCAGCGCCTCGTCCAGTTCCTTGACCTTGCTGTCGAACATCATCGAATTGTCGAGCGGGATCAGCGGTCCTCCGACGTCGCTCTCGTTCTTGCCGAAATCGCTGTCTACCGGCAGGCCCGCCGCTTCAAGTGCCTGGGTGATCGCGTCGGCGCTCTTGTAGGCGTTGTCGGCGAGCGTGCTGATGCGGGTCAGTTGATCGCTCTCGATGGATTTCAGCGACTGGTTGATCGACACGAACAGTCGGTCGGCACGATCGGCAGCTGAATCGTTGGGCAGCGGATCGGAGCGGGTCGACCACAACGAGAATGGCCGGGTGTCGCCGGCGCCGAGATCGGCGCCCAGGCTGGCGACCGCGTAGGTCTGCGCCGGCGGCTTGATGCTGCCGGTCACCTCGGCGCGTTTGTCCGGCTTGCCGGCCGCCACCGGATCCTCGGCAGGCGCCGCTCCGACTTCGGTCTCGGCGCGTTCGAGCAGCGGGCCGAGGCGGCCATGACGCTGGCTGAGCTGGCTCTGGCGTTCAAGCAGTTCGCTGACCTTGGTTTCCATCAGCTGCTGGTCGAGCAATTGGCGGCTGGTGATGCGGTCGACCTGGGCGCGAAGCGCCGAAATGCGATCTTCATAGGCCTGCTGCATGCGTGCCTGCCGCGCCGTGGTGGCGCCGATCAGGTCGTCGCGCAGCACAAGATAGGAGGTTGCCAGCAGGTAGCCAATGGCGATGGCCGCCAGCGCCGAGCCGACAAAGGCCGCGAGCCAGGGGCGGATCGTGAAGTGCCTGATCTCATTGCCCCGGGCGATGATGATCGTGTGGGGCTCTTTGCGCCTGCCGAAGACTGCTGACTGACCGGTTGCCTTCACGGGACCAAGCTTTCGTTTACGACACCACGACAGCTTGACTACACATTATTAAGGTTAACAAAGCTTTGCGCTGCGGACTTTTCAGTAACGATTGCCCGTCAGGCGGGCATGGGGTTGCGGCAATCGGCTGAGCCGGCGAAGATCTCAAAGCGCGCGGACAGCCGCGAGCACCTCTTCGGCATGACCCTTGACCCGGACCTTGCGCCAGATCCTGGCAATCCGCCCGTCGCGGCCGATCAGGAACGTTGCCCGCTCGACACCCATGTATTTGCGGCCATACATCGATTTTTCAACCCACAGATGGTAGGCCTCGATCACCTTGCGCTCCTCGTCGGCGGCGAGGTCGATGGTGAGGCTGTATTTCGATTTGAACTTGTCGTGCTTTTTGACGTTATCAGGCGACAGGCCGATCACCACCGCGCCGGCCTTCTCGAATTCCGGCTTCAGTTGCGAAAAGCTGATTGCCTCTTGCGTGCAGCTTGTTGTGTCGTCCTGCGGATAGAAATAGAGCACAATGGGCTTGCCGGAGGACGCGGCAAGGCTGAGCGATCCGCCGCCGTCCCGCGGCAGGTCGAATTGCGGCGCGATATCGCCTACGTCTAGGTCAGCCATACCGATGCCCTTGTTTGTGGTTACGCGCCAAGCCACACCGATATAGTGTCGAGCGGGGATTCGTCCACGATCGAGTTCGTACAACGGAAAATTGCGTGGATCAGGAGCAACCGCAGCACGAGAAGATCCGGTTCAGGCGGGATGAGATCACCGACCTGGGGGCCTTTCCCTCCGCGTGCCGCGTGCCGCCGCTGGGTCAGGCGCGGATCGGACGCGGCTTTCGCATCCTGGCAAGGGTGTTCGCCGGTTTCGCCTGCCTCGTCTTGTTGGCGGCAGTCGCTGTCTATCTGGTCGGCGCGTCCGGCGTTGGCTCCGAGCGGCTTCGCGCGGAAGCGGAAACCGCCATCGAGAAGCTGGCCGGCGTCGATGTCGATGTTTCGGTGGGGCCGGCGCGCATCACCCTTGACGGATCGAGCTTCATTGCGTTGCAGGTCAGCGACGTCAGCCTGAAGACCGCCGACGGCAAGCCGATGGCCGATGCGGGCCGCGTGCGCTTCGGCGTGCGCCTGCTACCGCTGCTGCGCGGGGAAGTGCGGCTGACCAGCGCCAGGATATCCGATTCGCACATCGTCGTGGCGGCGATGCCGTCCGGCGGTGACTGGGCAGCAAGCCTGCGCAATCAGGATGGCCTCGTCGATCCGGAGAAACTGACGGCTGCGGTGTTCGCCAACGTTCACAGCGCGCTCGACGCCGTGCGCGAAGATTCGATGCGCCAGATCGATCTTCGCAACGTCGAATTCGTACTGCCCGAAACTGGAACGATAAAGCGGGTCAAAGTCACCGACGCCGCCGTCGTGCAGTCGGGACCGGGCGGTATGCAGTTTTCGTCGCAGGCCGATGTCGACGGCAGGGCGGTTACCATCGCCGCTTCCGCCACCCGCGATATCGCGGCACACCGCGTGACGGCGCTGGACGCGAGCATCGAACTGGCGGATGCCAGTGTTGTCACGAGGGCTGACACCACAGCCGCTGCCGGAAAGCTGGGTGCGGTGGCGCTGAAGCTGACGGGATCGGAAGGGTCCGGCACGAATGCATCGCGGCTGACGGCCGCTCTCTCATCGACTGGTTCCATCCTCGATCTCGGCACACGCGGGCTGCTGCCGGCGGACGTCGACGTCAACGCCACGCTGGTTGCGGGCAGCAACAAGGTCCAGGTGGACAGATTGCTGCTGAAGACCGGCCGGTCGACATTCGATTTCGCCGGTTCGATCGGGCCGAAGCCGGCAACCGGAGCGGCCGGCGAGGAACCGGCCTATCGCTATGACCTGACCAGCGACGGTTCCTCGCTGGCGCCTTCGGACTCGCCCGAGCCAGCGCTCACCTTCCTCGCCCGGATTGCCGGTGTCTACAACACGGTGAGCCACAGGCTGGTCGCCGAGCAGATCGCGCTTCGCTCCGCCTCCTCCGGCGAGGTGCTCGGCACCGCCGCCGTGGAGTTCGTCGACGGCAAGGCGCCGGGGATCAATCTGGCGTTCAACATCCACAACATGCAGGTCTCTCACGTCAAGCAGCTTTGGCCATGGTTTTCGGCACGCAACGCCCGGCTGTGGGTGCTGGCCAATCTGTTTGGCGGCCGCGTCGTCGACGCCAACCTCCAGTTCCACGTCGTCCCGAACCGTCTCGGCAATGGCGTGCCGCTGTCCGCCGACGAGGTGTTCGGCCGCTTCCAGATCGAGGGATCGCGTTTTGACACGGCCGGCCGCATTCCGCCGATACGCGACGCTGTCGGCGTTGTTGGTTTCCATGGCAATGATGTCGACGTCTCCCTGTCCTCGGGCACAGTCTACATGCCGAGCGGCCGCACCGTCGCGGCCAGCAACGGCACGCTGACGGTCAAGGCCGCCAACCACCCGCCAGTGATCGGCGCGCTCGACATCGATGTCGAGGGCGACGCCTCCGCCGTTGCCGAACTCGCCTCCTACGAGCCGATCAACGCCATGCGCCATGTCGGCCTTTTGCCGGAAGATCTGTCGGGCAGCGTCACCGGCCATGTCAGGGCTGACATTCCGTTGCAGTCCGGCGTCGACTCCTCGAAGCTCGATTGGCTGGTGTCGCTCGACTACAGCGGCATGTCATTGGCCAAGCCGTTCGAGGGGCAGACCGTTACGGATGCCGACGGTTCGATCACCGTCGACCCTGAAAAGGCGGTGATTTCGGCCAAGGCATCGCTGAACGGCATTCCGGCCGAACTCGACCTGATCGAGCCGCTCCGGGATGACGGGCCGCCGCCCAGCCGCAATGTAGCCCTGGTGCTCGACGACAAGATCCGTGCCGCCGCAATGCCCGGCTTGACGCCGCTGCTTGGCGGCACGGTGAAGGTCGCGATCGACAAGAGCGGTAGCGGCGACCAGAACGTCTCGGCCGATCTGACCAACGCCAGGCTGGACATTCCCTGGGCCGGCTGGAGCAAGGGGGCGGGGGTTCCCGCCAAAGTCACATTCGTCATGACCAAGTCCGGCGACACCACGACGCTGTCCGACTTCGATCTCGACGGGAAAACCTTCTCCATCGAAGGCGACATCGTGCTGGTCAATGGCGCCCTGTCTTCCGCGAAGTTCAGCAAGGTGACCTTGAACCGGGGCGACGATGTCGCGGTGTCGGTTAAACGGTCCGGCAAGGGCTATGCGGTCGACATATCAGGCAACGCGCTGGATGCCCGCTCGCTGATCAAGCAGTTCACCTCGGACGTCGACACGGCAACCAAGATCACCGGCTCCGATGCCATTTCCGTCAGCGCCGACGTCGATCAGCTGACCGGGTTCCACGATGAGCAATTGTCCAACCTGAAGCTCGACTACAGCGCCGCCGGCTCGCGGGTGAACGGCCTGAAGGTCAGCGCCACGGCAAGTTCGGGCGCCGCGATAACCGTCAGCAACACCACAGGTGCTGGCCGGCGCACACTCAACATGCAGTCCGCGGACGCCGGCGCCATCCTTCGGTTCCTCAACATCTATGAGCATATGGAAGGCGGAGCGATTACCCTGGCACTGGCGGGGCCGAGCGACGGATCGCTGAGGGGCAAGGTCGATACCAGCAACTTCTTCGTGGTCAATGAGCCGAAACTAGCTTCCATCGTCTCGACCACGCCGGCCGGCGATAGCCGCAGCCTCAACCAGGCGGTCAAGGGCAACCTGGACACCTCGAGGGTCAAGTTCGAACGCGGCTACGCCGAGATCGACAAGGGCAGCGGCTATCTGAAACTGGCCAATGGCGTGCTGCGCGGCCCCCGCATCGGCACGACGTTCCAGGGCACCCTCTACGACCAGGACAACAACATGGACATGACCGGCACGTTCATGCCGGTCTATGGCCTCAATCGCATCTTCGGCGAATTGCCCATCGTTGGCGCGCTTCTCGGCAATGGCCGGGACCGCGGCCTGATTGGGGTCACCTATCGCCTCAAGGGCAATGCCAACAAGCCGGTGCTGGATATCAACCCGCTGTCGGTGATCGCCCCCGGTATCTTCAGGTCGATCTTCGAATACCGGTGACCGATCTTAGACTGGCCGCACCAGAATGTGTTTTTTCCTGCCGAGTGAAAGCTTTACGATGTTTTCCGGACTCAAATCCTGAAGCGTCACCAGCCGGCGCTCGTCGCTGACGGGCTGGTCGTTCAACCGCACCGCGCCGCCCTGCACATGCCGCCGCGCCTCGCCGTTCGACGCCGCCAGTCCGGCTGTCACCAGCAGCGACAGGACACCGACACCGGCTCCAAGCGCTGCCTTGTCCACCTCGACGCTCGGCAGCGATTCGGCGATCGCGCCTTCTTCGAACGTCTTGCGCGCTGTTTCGCCGGCTTGTTCTGCGGCCCCGCGACCATGCAGCAAGGCCGTGATCTCGGTGGCAAGGACCTTCTTGGCCTCATTGATCTCGGATCCGCCGAGCTGCTCAAGCCGCCCGACCTCGTCCAGCGGCAACGTCGTGTAGAGTTTCAGGAAGCGGCCGACGTCGGCATCCTCGGTGTTGCGCCAGTACTGCCAGAACTCGTAGGGGCTCAGCATCTCCGCATCGAGCCAGACCGCGCCCGACGCCGACTTGCCCATCTTGGCGCCCGATGAGGTGGTGAGCAGCGGCGTGGTCAGCGCATAGAGCTGCGCGTCCTCCATGCGGCGGCCGAGATCGATACCGTTGATGATGTTGCCCCACTGGTCGGAGCCGCCCATCTGCAGGCGGCAGCCGAGGCGCTTGTAGAGCTCGACGAAATCATAGGCCTGCAGGATCATGTAGTTGAATTCGAGGAACGACAGCGACTGCTCGCGATCGAGCCGCAGCTTGACGGAATCGAAGGCGAGCATGCGGTTGACCGAAAAGTGACGGCCGACGTCGCGCAGGAAATTGACGTAGTTGATCTCCATCAGCCAGTCGGCGTTGTTGATCATGACCGCGTCGTTCGGCCCGCTGCCGAATTTGAGGTACGGCATGAAGTTGCGGCGGATGCCGGCGAGGTTGTCGTCGATGTCCTGCGGGGTCAGCAGCTTGCGCGCCTCGTCCTTGAAGGACGGGTCGCCGATCATCGAGGTGCCGCCGCCCATCAGGGCGATCGGCCGGTGACCGGTCTGCTGCAGCCAGTGCAGCATCATGATCTGGATCAGCGAACCGGCATGCAGGCTTTTGGCGGTCGCGTCGAAGCCGATATAGGCCGTCACCGGCTCCGTGGCGAAGAGATTGTCGAGGCCGGCATCATCCGAAGTCTGGTGGATGAAACCGCGCTCGCTCATCGTGCGCAGGAAATCGGATTTGAGGGCAGGCATTTTGTGTTTCCCGAAAGCGTCCGGCCAATCTGGCCCGGGCGTGGCGTGCATGAACGGGCGCGTTTAGCACCCAAGCGCGATCAGCAAAAGTGGAATCCGGTTTTGCGTTCGATCGCGCGCCAGGCGGGGTTCGCGATCAGCAAAAGTGGAATCCGGTTTTGCGGTCCGCGCGGATGAAGTCTGAGACCAACGGCCCAATGCTTGCTTCATCGTTTCGGCTGGCGTAATGAGGCGCCGCGCCAAAGGTTCTTGCAGTCCACGACCTCGAGCGGCACCGCACGGCATCCACAAAATGCCATATCCGACGACAGAGCCCCGACGCGACATGCCGGACGCATTGATATCCATCGTCATTCCTTGCAGGAACGAGGCGGCAAATCTGCCGCTGTTGATCGACGAGATCGAGGCCACCATGGCCGGGCGCGACTTCGAGCTGATCATCGTCAACGACGGCTCGACCGACGACACCACTTCGGTGCTCGCAGCGCAAGCTGCACTTCGCCCGTTTCCAGTACGGGAATTGCGGCACCGGAAATCCGCTGGCCAGAGCCTTTCAGTGCGCTCGGGCGCCTGGGCGGCGCGTGGCAGCATCGTCGCCACGATCGACGGCGACGGCCAGAACGATCCTCAATACATTCCGGTGCTGATCGATGCGCTTCGGCAGGCCGGCCCCGATTTCGGCGCCGCACAGGGGCAGCGTCTCAGGCGCCGTGACAGCAAGGTCAAGCAACTGGCGTCACGTTTCGCCAACTGGCTGAGAAATGCCATCCTGCATGACGAGACGCGCGACACCGGCTGCGGCCTGAAGGCGGTCCATACCGATATCCTGCGCAAATTGCCGTTCTTCGACGGCACCCATCGCTTTGTTCCGGCCCTGGTCATCCAGGAGGGCTATCGCGTCGTGCATTGCGATGTCATCGATCGCTCGCGCCGGCACGGCAAGTCGAATTACGGCATTTTCGATCGCGGCCTGCAGGGGGTTCTCGATCTCGCCGGTGTCTGGTGGCTGCGCCGCCGGCGCCGCAGAATGCCTAAAGTAGAGGAAATCAGCCGTGGTTAACGTGCTTCAGGAATTGGTGACCTGGCTTCACCAGGTTTTCATCAAGCAGTTCGATGCGTGGATCCTGCTCGGCTTCGTTGCGCAGTTCTTCTTCACCATGCGCTTCGTCGTGCAGTGGCTGGCATCGGAAAAAGCCAAGCGCAGCGTGGTGCCGGTCGCGTTCTGGTTCTTTTCCCTGTTCGGCGGCGGCCTGCTTCTGATCTATGCCATCCAGCGTCAGGATCCGGTGTTCATCGCCGGCCAGTCCATGGGCCTGTTCATCTACATCCGCAATCTCTGGCTGATCGCCAACGAGCGCAAGACCGCGATGAGCAAGGTCGATTGAACAGCGATCGATTGAGCAGCGTGGCATATCAATCAAAATTCGTCACAGAGGCCGGGACATGGCGGTGAACAGGAATTACATCCTTCTCTTCCTGTTCAGCCTGGTGATGACGGTTTCGGGGCTGGCGTCGATGCCGCCGATCGATCGCGACGAGTCGCGCTTCGTCCAGGCCACCAAGCAGATGGCCGAGACCGGCGACTATGTCGACATCCGCTTTCAGGATGCCTCGCGCTACCAGAAGCCGATCGGCATCTACTGGCTGCAATCGGCGGCCGTGGCGCTGAGCGGGGAGGGCGCTGCCGCTCCGATCTGGGTTTATCGCACGGTTTCGGCGCTTGGCATTGCCATTGCTGTCCTGGCGATCGCCTGGACCGGCACCAATCTGTTCGGGGCCAATGCCGGCATCGCCGCCGGCCTGGTCATGGCGGCGATCTTCGCCACCGCTTTCGAAGGCCGCGACGCCAAGACCGACGCGATGCTGCTGGCCTGTTGCGTGGCGGCGCAAGGCGCGCTGGCTCAGATCTATCTGGCGTCGCGCCGGAACCAACCTGTGGCCGGCCATCTCTGGTGGATCTTCTGGATTGCGCAGGGCGCGGCGATCCTCATCAAGGGCCCGATTGCGCCGCTGCTGTCGGCACTCACCATCGCCGTGCTGTTCGCCTTCGAGCGTGACGGGCGCTGGCTGTCGAAGCTCAAGGTGGGGCGCGGCCTGGCGCTCGTCGTGCTGATCGTGCTGCCCTGGCTCGCGCTGATCACCTGGAAGAGCGGCGGCGCCTTCCTGCAGCAGGCCGTCGGCAAGGACATGATCGGCAAGGTCGCGTCGGGCGAGGAATCGCATGGCCTGCCACCCGGCTTCTACATGCTGACCTATTCGCTGTTCATGTGGCCTTTCGGCCTGATCGCGGTCGGCGCCGGGCTCCAGGCACTGAACCGTTTGCGCGACGATCCGAGGCTGCGTTTCTGCCTCGCCTGGTACATTCCGTTCTGGCTGGTGTTCGAGCTGATCCCGACCAAGCTGCCGCATTATGTCCTGCCGGCCTATCCCGGCATGGCATTGCTGATCGGCTGGCTTTTGACGCTGTCGCCGCAGGAGGCGAATGCGCCGCTCAGGCGCTGGCAGGACTGGTTGTGGTGGTCGACGGCGTTTGGTCTCGCCGTGGTCAGTCTCGGCCTGGCCGCGGTCTGCGTCGGCGCGCCGATCTACCTCACAGGTACGTTCTCATGGTGGAGCATTCCGGCCGCCGCGGCGGCACTGGGCGCCGGCTACTTCGCCTTTTCGCGGCAGTTGCAAGTGCCGCTCCGCCGCATCGGTGCCATCGCCGTTTGCGCAGGCATTACCTATGCGCTGCTGTTCGGCGTCATAGCGCCGTCGCTGAAGCCGATCTGGCTGAGCCCGGCCATCGAGGCGGCGGTGCGCGCCAACAAGCCCTGCGACACCACCGTGCTGGCCTCGTCGCGATTTCAGGAACCGAGCCTGGTGTTCCTGGTCGGCACGAAAACGGTGCTGACCAATGTCGAGGGCGTCGCCAGGCATCTGTTTACCGATCCGGCCTGCGCGCTGGCACTGGCATCGGTCGAGGACGAGCAGAAACTGACTGGCCTGCTGGCGGCACAAGGCAAGTCGGTCAACCGCGTTGCCCTGATCGACGGCCTCAACTATTCGTCGGGAGACAAACTGTCGCTCGGTCTCTATCGTGTGGCGCCATGACGGCTCGTCGATGACAGGCTCGAATTTCCTATGCTGGTGAAATCGCGCCCTTCCGTTTCCGGTATGCTCCTTGGGGTGGGGCGCCGATCCCTCGACAATTTTCGCGACACGATGCAGATCGCAAGAAAGCGCTTTGCCGCTCGTCCCGCCAGATACCCGAACATAGTGTGGCCGGTTTGGGGCCTGGTCTGGGTCTTGCTGACGGCGGCGGCGTTTGTTCGCCTCGACACCCCGGCAGGAATGCTTCATGGCCAGTGGTCGCCAGAGTTCTTCCACCTGGCCGATTTTTTCACGCAGTTCGGCCTGGGTGGCTGGTATCTCATTCCATCGGCGCTTTTGCTGGTCGCCGCGAACCTGACGGACTGGCGAAGCCTTTCAAGGCGCTCGCTGATGCTGGTCTACAACTGGACCTGCCTGGCTTTTCTGGTGCTGAGCGCTGCCGGCCTGTCCGGCCTGGCCGTCAATGTGCTGAAATATGCAATCGGTCGGGCTCGCCCGCTCTATTTCGACGATTTTGGCGTGCTGGCCTTGCATCCGTTTGCCTTCGATGCGCGCTTCGCCGGCTTCCCGTCCGGCCATGCCACGACCATGGGCGCCGTGTTCGGGGTCGCTCTGCTGTTGTTTCCCCGGCGTTGGTATATCGCCTTGGCGATCACCGCCTGCATTGCCTCGACGCGCGTCTTCGTCGGCGCGCACTATCCCAGCGACACCGTCGCCGGCTTCGGCCTCGGTTGCGCCTTCGCGCTGGCGTGCGGGCTTGTCTTTGCCCGGCTCGGCTTCATCTTTCGCCCGATGCCGTCGGGGTTGCCGGTCCGCAAGAAGACGTTTTGGCTGATCGGCCCGACAAGCAAGGCTGGCTGAGCACCAGGGTTTGGGCCGAAGCTGAGCTTAGGCGCCGTCCAGCCCGCCATAAGACCTTACCAGGCGGGCCATGTCGGGTGACTTGTGGTCTTCGCTTTCGAGCCCTTGCGCAACGCCGACACGATCGGCGACCGGCCGGTTCTGACTGACCTTCCACTTGCCGTGGATTTCTGCGATCTCGATTTCCAGCCCGATGATGCCCTTGATCTGCGACTGGATGAAGGGCGCCGGCGCGTCGGTCACCGCCCAGGGTGCGGCGCGGGTGCCTTCCTGGGACGCGGTCAGGTCGGCGATCTGCTGCGCCAGCCAGGCCTGGTCATCCATCACCTTGACGGTGCCGCGCACCTGCACGATGGCATAATTCCAGGTCGGCACCACCTTGCCGGTCTCACGCTTGGTCTCGTACCAGGACGGCGTGACATAGGCATCGGTGCCCTGGAAAACGATCAGCACCGGCGACGCCGGATTGTCGGCCAACAGCTGCCATTGCGGATTGGCCTTCGCCAGATGAGCGCGCAACCTGCCGTTCGGCGGCACGTCTGCGTCGAGCAGGAACGGGATGGCGTTGGCGACCGGCCCCTCGGTTCCGTTGCAAATCAACAGGCCGAGCGGATGCGCCCGGATCAGCCCGTGCAGGATTTCCGGCCGCGTTTCCCTGAAATGAGGAGGCTCGTACATCGCTGCCCGCTTCCTTTGCCTATCTCAGCCGCGCCTATCTCAGCCGCTTCGGCCGCGGATCCGACAATTCGCCGGCCAGCCGGCGATCGAGATAGTCGGCACATTCCTCGAGCAACAGGTCGGCATCGTTGGAGAAGAAATGGTTGGCGCCGGGCAAGGTCTTCTGCGTGATGGTGATGCCCTTCTGCGTGTGCAGCTTGTCGACCAGGCCTTGCACATCCTTCGGCGGCGCCACCTTGTCGGCATCGCCATGGATGATCAGCCCCGATGACGGGCAGGGCGCCAGGAACGAGAAATCATAGGTGTTGGGCTGCGGCGCGATCGAGATGAAGCCTTCGATCTCCGGCCGGCGCATCAGCAACTGCATGCCGATCCAGGAGCCGAAGGAGTAACCGGCGACCCAGCAGCTCTTGGAATCCGGATGCAACGACTGCACCCAGTCGAGTGCCGCCGCGGCATCCGACAACTCGCCGGTGCCATGGTCGAACTCGCCCTGGCTGCGGCCGATGCCGCGGAAATTGAAGCGAAGCGTGGTGAAATCCCGCTTCTGGAACATGTAGAAGAGGTCGTAGACGATCTTGTTGTTCATCGTGCCGCCGAATTGCGGGTGAGGGTGCAGAACGATGGCAATCGGCGCGCTCTTTTCCTTGGAAGGCTGGTAGCGTCCCTCCAGGCGGCCGGCAGGACCGGTAAAAATGACCTCAGGCATGAAATACTCCACTTGGTATACGAATGCGCGGCGCCCGGAACGTGTCTTCCTCTGGCCTTGACGCAGGGCGAGCGTCTTCTTAGAAGCTAGTTTAGAATTGTTCAAAACTGAGTGGCCAGACGTCGAGCCGGGCTACCCGCGCCGCAAGCCGCGTAAATAGGACGGCTCGCCTTGGAATTTCAAGGAAATAACGCGATACGACATCGGAATGGCTTCTGACGGGAACCAAACGGACGAAAATGGCCGGAATGCGCGCCTATCTCGACTATAATGCCAGTGCTCCGCTGCTTGCCGCGGCGCGGGAGGCTATGGTCGCCGCACTTGATGTCGCCGCCAACCCGTCGTCGGTCCACACCGAAGGGCGCGCCGCACGGCGCCTGATCGAGACCGCAAGGCGAGATGTCGCAGCACTGGTCAACGCCAAGGCCGAGCATGTCGTGTTCACCTCCGGCGCGACGGAAGCCGCCTCGACACTGCTGACATCAGACTGGCAGATGGGGCGCGGTAGCGTGCGCATGAGCCGTCTTTACGTGTCCGAGGCCGATCATCCCTGCCTGTTGAATGGCGGGCGCTTCCCGGCAGCGCAGGTGACGCGGATCGGCGTCGATGCCAACGGCATCGCCGATCTCGACGCGTTGGCAGCCGCACTCGCCCGTCATGACAAGGCCGAGGGCCTGCCGCTGGTCGCCATCCATGCCGCCAACAACGAGACCGGCGTCATCCAGCCGATCGATCGTATCGCCCCGGTCGTCAAGCCTGCGGGCGGTGTCCTCGTCGTCGATGCCGTCCAGGCAGCGGGACGCGTTTCGATCGATCTATCATCGGGTTGCGCCGATTATCTGATCCTGTCTTCGCACAAGATCGGCGGCCCCAAGGGCGTCGGCGCCGTCGTCGCCGCCTCCGATCTGATGATGCCGAAACCGCTGATCAATGGCGGTGGCCAGGAAAAAGGCCATCGCGCCGGCACCGAAAACGTTGCCGCCATCGCCGGCTTTGGCGCCGCGGCACGCGAGGCGCTCGAAGGGCTGCGGGCGATGGACACGGTGCGGCAGCGCCGCGACGAGATCGAGGTCATCGTGAAAATGCTGGTGCCGGATGCGGAAATCTTTGGAACCGGCGCACCAAGGCTTGCCAACACGACATTCTTCGCTATTGCGGGCATCAAAGCCGAAACCGCGCAGATCGCCTTCGATCTGGCCGGTGTGGCGCTGTCGGCCGGCTCCGCCTGTTCGTCGGGCAAGGTCGGGCCGAGCCATGTGTTGAAAGCCATGGGACACAGTGACGGTCTTGGCGCCTTGCGCGTGTCGATTGGGGCCGCGACCGGCGCTGAGGACATCGAACTGTTTCGCACCGCGCTGGCGGCAATCGCCGCGCGTCGGGCGAACAGGGAAAAGGCCGCATGAGCAGCGGCCGGATAAAGACAGGCCTTCGGCCTGGTAGAGCCGTGCGTTTTATGCTGGCCGGGTGAATTTCCGGTCGGAACGCACTATATGGGACTTACGCTGCCGCGAATGCCTCTTCGGCGTTCATTTGGCGGTGCCATAGTTTGAAAACTGTCGGGCCTTGACCCCGGCGTGGATGGAGAACGCATATGCCTGCTGTGCAGGACACGATCGATCGGGTCCGAAAGATCGACGTCGACCAATATAAATACGGATTCCAGACTGAAATCGCGATGGACAAGGCCCCCAAGGGCCTTAGCGAAGACATCATCCGTTTCATTTCGGCCAAGAAGGACGAACCGTCCTGGATGCTGGAATGGCGTCTAGAAGCCTATCGGCGCTGGCTGACGCTCGACGAGCCGACCTGGGCGCGCGTTCACTACCCGAAGATCGATTTCCAGGACATCTACTTCTACGCGGCACCGACGAGCACGCCCGGTCCGACGTCGCTCAGCGATGTCGATCCCGAACTGCTGAAAGTTTATGAAAAACTCGGCATTCCGCTGCGGGAGCAGGAAATTCTCGCCGGCGTGCAGAAGACCGACGCCTCGGAACTCGAGGAAGTCAGCGACAACGTCTACAAGTCGGGCCGCGTCGCTGTCGACGCCGTGTTCGATTCCGTCTCGGTCGTCACCACCTTCAAGAAGGAGCTGGCGCAGGCCGGCGTCATCTTCTGCTCGATCTCGGAGGCCATCCGCGAGCATCCGGAGCTGGTGAAGAAATATCTTGGCTCGGTCGTGCCGACCTCCGACAACTACTACGCCACGCTGAATTCGGCCGTGTTCACCGACGGCTCCTTCGTCTTCGTGCCCAAGGGCGTGCGTTGCCCGATGGAGCTGTCGACCTATTTCCGCATGAACGAGAAGAACACCGGCCAGTTCGAGCGCACGCTGATCATCGCCGAGGAGGGGGCTTACGTCTCCTATCTCGAAGGCTGCACGGCGCCGCAGCGCGACGAGAACCAGCTTCACGCCGCGGTCGTCGAACTGGTGGCGCTCGACGATGCCGAGATCAAGTATTCGACGGTGCAGAACTGGTACCCCGGCGACGCCGAGGGCAAGGGCGGCATCTACAATTTCGTCACCAAGCGCGGCGACTGCCGGGGCGACCGCTCGAAGATTTCGTGGACGCAGGTCGAGACCGGTTCGGCCATCACCTGGAAGTACCCGAGCTGCATCCTGCGCGGCGACGATTCCAGCGGCGAGTTCTATTCGATCGCCGTATCGAACGGCTACCAGCAGGTCGACAGCGGCACCAAGATGATCCATCTCGGCAAGAACACGTCGAGCCGCATCATCTCCAAGGGCATCGCCGCCGGCTTCTCGCAGAACACCTATCGTGGCCAGGTCTCGGCGCACCGCAAGGCGACCAACGCCCGCAACTTCACCAATTGCGACTCGCTCTTGATCGGCGACCAGTGCGGCGCGCACACCGTACCCTACATGGAAGCCAAGAATTCGACGGCGCAGTTCGAGCACGAAGCGACGACCTCGAAGATTTCCGAGGACCAGAAATTCTACGTCATGCAGCGCGGCATTCCCGAAGAGGAAGCGATCGCGCTGATCGTCAACGGCTTCGTCAAGGACGTCATCCAGCAACTGCCGATGGAGTTCGCGGTCGAAGCGCAGAAGCTGATCGGCATCTCGCTTGAGGGCTCGGTCGGCTGACCGGACAAAATATTCAGGAAACAAAGAATGCTTGAAATCAGAAACCTGCACGCCCGCATCGTCGATGACGGCACCGAAATCATCCGCGGCCTGAACCTGACGGTGAAAGCCGGCGAGGTCGCCGCCATCATGGGGCCGAACGGCTCGGGCAAATCGACGCTGTCCTACATCCTCGCCGGGCGCGAGGACTATGAGGTCACTGAGGGCGACATCCTCTACAACGGCCAGTCGATCCTCGAAATGGATCCGGCCGAGCGCGCCACGTCGGGCATCTTCCTCGCCTTCCAGTATCCGATGGAGATACCGGGCGTCGCGACCATGGAATTCCTGAAAGTGGCCATAAACGAGCAGCGTAAGGCGCGCGGCGAAGAGCCACTGAAGATCCCGGAATTCCTGAAGCGGGTGAAGGAAGCAGCCGCCTCGCTGAGCATGGACATGGCGATGCTGAAGCGGCCGCTCAATGTCGGCTTCTCCGGCGGCGAGAAGAAGCGCGCCGAAATCCTGCAGATGAAGCTCCTGGAGCCAAAACTCTGCGTGCTCGACGAAACCGATTCCGGCCTCGACATCGATGCGCTGAAGATCGTTTCGGACGGCGTCAACGCATTGCGTTCGCCCGACCGCGCCATCGTCGTCATCACCCACTACCAGCGCCTGCTCGAACACATCGTGCCGGACAGCGTGCACGTGCTTTACAAGGGCCAGGTCATCAAGTCCGGCGACAAATCGCTGGCGCTCGACCTCGAAGCCAATGGCTATGCAGGCGTGATCGGCGAAGCCGCGTGAGATGCCAGAGGCGAAACTGATGAACATGCACACACAACCCCAGCGGACACCGGCCGAAACAGCGTTGATCGATGCGTTCGGCGACCGGCTGTCGCTGCTGCCGGGCGACGGCGCGGTGATGCTGAAGCGCGACGACGCCATAGAAGCGATCAAGCACGGCCTGCCGACGCGGCGCATCGAATCCTGGCACTACACCGATCTGCGCCGGCTGTTGAATGCGGTGCCGGACTTCGATCCGGCCGCGATGGCCAAGGCTGTTGCACCGATCGTGGAAGGTTCCGCCGTGCTGGCGACCCTGAACGGCAAGTCCGACGCGAAGATACCGGCTGTCGAGGGCGTCACCGTGCAGCGCCTGTCGGAAAAGCTGACCGACGGCAGCATCGCGCCGGGGCTCGATCCCTATGGCAGCGATGACGCCATCGGCGCGCTGAACACCGCCTTCGTCGCCGACGGTTACTTTGTCGATATCGCCGATGGCGCCGAGCTGGAAAAGCCGGTCGAACTGCAGAACTTGCAGGCCGGTGGCCAGACGCATGTGCGCCTGATGACGCGCGTCGGCGCTGGCGCCAGGGCAGTCATCGTCGAGCGTCAGGCCGGCGAGGGCGCTGCTCTGGTCAGCTCGGTCAGCCAGCTTGTGCTCGGCGAGGGCGCCGAGGTGACGTGGCTGATCGTCCAGGAGCAGCCGGAGACGGCAACGCATCTGGCGCAGTTCAAGGCCCATATCGGCAAGAATGCCAAGCTGACGCTGTTCGTCATGAACGCCGGCGGCAAGCTTGTGCGCCAGGAGATCATGGTCAGGACGACCGGCGAAGGCGCGGACTTCAAACTGCGCGGCATCAACCTCCTGGCCGGCGATACCCATACCGACGTAACCATGGTGCTCGACCACACCGTGCCGCACACGGCCTCGACGGAAGTGATCCGCAACGTGGTGACGGGCAAGGCGCGCGGCGTTTTCCAGGGCCGCATCAACGTCCACCAATATGCGCAGAAGACCAACGCCAAGATGGCCTGCAACACGCTGCTGTTGTCGGATGATGGCGAGTTCTCGACCAAGCCGGAGCTTGAAATCTTCGCCGATGACGTCGTCTGCGGCCATGGCGCGACGGTCACCGAGATCGACCACGACCATCTGTTCTACCTGATGGCGCGCGGCGTCGACGAGAAGACCGCTCGCGGCCTTCTGGTCAAAGCCTTCGTCGCCGAGGTGATCGAGGAACTGGACGACGAGACGATCGTCGAGGCGCTTGAAGCGAAACTCGACGATTGGTTTGTGACGCATGGGTAGCACCTGACCTTCTCCCTTTGTGGGAGAAGGTGGATTGGCGCGAAGCGCCAAGACGGATGAGGGGTGCTGGACGAAACGCTGCCCTGGAGCGGCAAGGACTTCGAAATGGACCAGAAAGTCGAAAGCACCCCCTATGACGTCGAGGCGATCCGCCGCGACTTCCCGATCCTGTCGCGCGAGGTCTACGGCAAACCGCTGGTCTATCTCGACAATGGCGCCTCGGCACAGAAGCCGCAGGTGGTGCTCGACACCATCCAGCATGCCTATTCCCAGGAATACGCCAACGTCCATCGCGGCCTGCATTTCCTGTCCAATGCGGCGACCGATGCTTACGAGAAGGCGCGCGAGACGGTGCGCCGTTTCCTCAATGCTCCGAGCACCGACAACATCGTCTTCACCTCGAACACGACCTCGGCCATCAACACGGTCGCCTATGGCTATGGCATGCCCAACATCGGCGAGGGCGACGAGATCGTGCTGTCGATCATGGAGCATCATTCCAACATCGTGCCGTGGCATTTCATCCGCGAGCGGCAGGGCGCCAAACTGGTCTGGGTGCCGGTCGACGACCTCGGCGTCTTCCACATCGAGGAGTTCGAGAAGCGGCTGACCGACCGCACCAGGCTGGTCGCCATCACCCAGATGTCGAATGCGCTGGGTACGGTGACGCCGATCAAGGAGATCGTGCGCATTGCGCATGCGCGTGGAATTCCGGTGCTGGTCGACGGTAGCCAGAGCGCCGTGCATATGCCTGTCGACGTGCAGGACCTCGACTGCGACTTCTTCGTCTTCACCGGCCACAAGGTCTACGGTCCGTCGGGCATCGGCGTGCTCTATGGCAAGAAGGACATCCTTTCTGGCATGCGGCCGTTCATGGGCGGCGGCGAGATGATCGAGGAGGTGACGGAGGACATCGTCACCTACAACGAGCCGCCGCACCGCTTCGAGGCCGGCACGCCGCCGATCGTGCAGGCGATCGGGCTTGGCGCGGCACTCGACTATATGGAAAAAATCGGCCGTGAGCGCGTTGCAGCGCATGAGGAAGACCTCAAGACCTATGCGCATGAGCGGCTGCGCGCCATCAACTCGCTGCGCATCTTTGGCGACGCGCCTGGCAAGGGCGCCATCATCTCCTTCGAACTGCAAGGCATTCACGCCCATGACGTGTCGATGGTGATCGATCGGCAGGGCGTGGCCGTCCGCGCGGGCACGCATTGCGCCCAGCCGCTGTTGAAACGCTTCGGCGTAACCTCCACATGCAGGGCATCGTTCGGCATGTATAATACCAGGGCCGAAGTCGACGCTTTGGCCGAGGCGCTTGAAAAAGCGCGCAAATTCTTCGGGTGAAGATTTTTTTGGGTGACGACCATGGATGATGTGAGCATCGCTGCCGAAACCACGCCGGAAACCGCCGCCAGCAGCGTCGTCTCCGCCTCGACCATTCCCGCCGACGAACTGGCGCGGCTGACCGACGACATCGTCTCGGCGCTGAAGACGGTCTACGACCCGGAAATCCCGGCCGACATCTATGAACTTGGCCTCGTCTACAAGATCGACATCGAGGACGACCGCTCGGTCAAGATCGACATGACGCTGACCGCCCCGGGCTGCCCGGTCGCCGGCGAAATGCCCGGTTGGGTGGAAAATGCCGTCGGCGCCGTTGAAGGCGTGTCTGGGGTCGAGGTCAACATGACCTTCGACCCGCCATGGTCGCCCGACCGCATGTCGGAAGAGGCGCAGGTCGCGGTGGGCTGGTACTAGCGTCGACGCTGACAAGGGTTGGCGCACTTGCGCCAGGGGTAAAACTTCACCATTTTAGGTGAGGAATCGTTCGGCAGGCCTTGAACCTGCACGGAATGGAGAAAGAACAGATGGGACGCTTTGCCGTCATCACGATGACCGAAAAGGCCGCCGACCGGGTGCGCGAGATCGTCGCCACGCGCGACAACGCGCATGGCATTCGCCTCGGCATCAAGAAGGGCGGCTGCGCCGGCATGGAATACACGGTCGATCTGGTGACCGAACCCAACACCAAGGACGATCATATCGAGCGCGATGGCGCCCATGTCTATGTGGCGCCAGAGGCAGCGCTATTCCTGTTCGGCACCGAGATGGATTTCGAGCAGACGACGCTGCGCACCGGCTTCACCTTCCACAACCCGAACCAGAGTTCGGCCTGCGGCTGCGGCGAATCCGTCGAGCTGAAGCCGGCGGACCTGAAGGCTCTCGCGGAAGCGCGCGCCTCGACCTGAGATTTCCTTCGCCCCGTTTACGGGGAGAAGGTGGCCTGAAGGGCCGGATGAGGGGCAGAGCCGGCCTCTCTGAAGTTCGCGCCGCCCCTCATCGCCTGCCGGCATCTTCTCGCTGTAAACGGGGCGAAGAGGCTCACTCCACCCACATGCCCGTTCGCTTGTGCCAGTCGGCGATGGATTCCTCCGGATAGACGTCGAACGTCCTGTCGCCCTTGCCGATCACGGGTTCGACCCAGTTGGCCTTGTACTTCAGCATCAGATGCACTCGGCTTGGCGGCTCCGGCAGGTCGGTGTCGATCGCCGAGGCGAAGGGATGCACCAACTCCGGCCAGGTTGGGTCGTAGAGCCACAATGCCGACCCGCATTTGCGGCAGAAATTGCGCTCGCCTGTCGAGATTTCGCACCGCGGATGTTCATCGTCCTCGATCTCGGCCCGGTAGACGCCGAGGTTCCTTTTGCCCTTGATGTTCAAGGTCTCGCTGTCAGCGCCGAGATTGATGGCGAAGCCGCCACCGCCTTGCTGTTTGCGGCAGATCGAGCAGTAGCACAGCATGAATGGTACTGGCGTGTGGCTCTCCACCTCGAAACGAACGGCATTGCAGCGGCAGGACCCCTTGAGCAGAAGCGGCATGATGGGAAAACTCCGATGTCTTTCAGCCTGTAAACAGCATTTTGGTTGCGGTCATGACAAGTCCCGGAAGCGGTGACATGATCGCGGCATGGACAATGATCGCATCGCCGAACTGTTCGAGGGCCTTGGTCCGGTCAGCGTCCGCAAACTGTTCGGCGGCAAGGGCATCTATTTCGACGGTGTCATCGTTGCCATCGTGCTGCGCGGTGAATTGATGCTGAAGGCCGACGAGCAAAGCGCGCCGGACTTCGTGGCCGCCGGATGCCGGCAATGGACTTATACCGGCTCCCGCCACGGCAAGCTTGTGTCCATGCCCTACTGGAGCATTCCCGACAGCGCTTTTGATGATCCCGACGAGATGACGGTGTGGGCACGGCGAGCCTATGAGGCGGGGCGGCGGGCGGGGAAGTAGCGCGGCTAGTGGTGAAAACCTGACACTTGGTACCCGCAGTTAACGGCGGCTTCTGACCCACTGCGGTCGTTACCGGATTGGCTGTTGAATGTCGGGGGCCGCCGCGCCGCAACCGCGGAGCAGATCTTAGAGGCTCGAATCCGCGCCAGAAAGGTGGCAGCCCATCATTTCTTCCGGAGTGCCCTAAGAAGGCAACCCAGTGCTAGAATTTTAACGATAGACTTTCTTCGACGTTAAGGAGGCCGGCGTAATTTCCTTCCAAAGGCCGGCATCAATGGACTCGAGACGCGTCGTTTTTGTCGCAGTTGCGCTTGGACTCCTCGGAACCACGATTCCGATGGCGGGTGCTGTCTATTTTTCTTGGAAGGCAGCTGTAGCAGATGGCGAGGAACAGTTAGGCCAACTCGCCGACCAGGCAATCGACAGAACAACTTTCATGTTCAATCAGGCGACTGACGTGCTGCGTTCGATCAACGCTGCCGGCTATCAGCCATGTTCCTCCGACCACATTGCCGAAATGCGCCGGCTTACCATGAATACGCGCGCCGTTGACGAGATAGGATATTTCGAAGCGGGTAAGCTTCGCTGCACCTCCTGGGGGCCAACGGCGATCGACGTCGCGTTGGAGCCAGGGAACTTCAAAACCGAGGCTGGTGTCGAAATCACACTGGATATGAATCCACGTGTCAGCCATGGCAAGAAGGTAATGGCAATGCGGTTGGGCGATTACAATGTGCTTGTCGATCCGATGCGAATGTTTGATGTCATCGGTGATCCTTCAGTTAGGCTGGCAGTGGCCCATGAAAGCGGCAAGCTCGTTGTCGCAGGGAACGAAGCGAGCAGAGTCCTGTTCGGTGAGGTGGGCCAACAAGCATCAATAGATGGTGACTTTATCGTTGCTCGCCGTAAGCACGGCGAATGGCAAGCTGCAGCGGCACTGCCAAGCTCTGTCGTACTTCAACACCTCTGGCGGCAGCTTCTGCTAATGCTGCCGATCGGCGCAGCAATGGCTGCGATCATTGTGGCCTTGGTCGTCTATTTCTCCCGGAAGCGCCTTTCGCCAGAGGGCGAGCTTGCCCTAGCCGTGCGCAATCACGAGTTCGTAGTTCATTATCAACCGATCCTCGAGCTAAAGACCGGCGTCTGCATTGGCGCCGAGGCGTTGGTTCGGTGGCGACGTCCAGATGGGTCGATGGTACGACCGGATCTCTTCATCCCGCTTGCCGAAGAGACCGGCCTCATTCTGCCGATTACTGATCAGGTTATCGACAACGTCATTGCCGATCTCGGCGCCGCATTGGTGCATGATCGTGAACTGCACGTCGCCATCAATTTTGCCGCCGTAGATATGAAGACGAGTCGGATCATCGACGTGTTGCAGGCTGCATTGGCCGGCACCGGAATTAAAGCGTCTCAGATTTGGCTTGAAGCGACCGAGCGAGGGTATATGGACTCAGAGGCTGCGGTGGCCACGATCACACGCGCCAGAGCGCTCGGCCATGCGGTTGCTATCGACGATTTCGGAACGGGCTATTCCAGCCTCCAGTACCTCACCAAGCTTCCTCTTGACGCCCTCAAGATCGATAAATCTTTTGTTGACACAATCGGGAGGGCCACAGCGACCAGCTTGGTTACGCTCCATATCATCGAGATGGCGAAAGAGCTTAATCTCAAGATCGTGGCCGAAGGCATCGAAACAAAGCAACAGCTCGACTATCTCGTCGAGCATGACGTTGACTTTGGACAGGGCTGGCTTTTTTCCAAGCCAGTTTCCGCGACCTATTTTCTGGATTTTTACAACGAGAGAAAGCTACGCCCGCGTGCTACTCCCATCTTGGTCCACTCAGCGGCGTAGGATTGTTGCTAACCACCCGAGTTCAATAGGTGCAAAGCCGAGGGCCAAATCGATTGGCTGATTGGCAGCGTCAATCGGTCCGCTCATGGCGCAACCGTGAACCGCTAAGTGCGATCGCGGTGATGTCCGCTCCAGGCAGTGGCAAGCTAACTTTAATGACCGATATGAGGCGCAAAGCAGTCATGCGCGCCTTCGCCTGTGACAGCCTGCTACGGGGTCAGATCACGTCATACAATGCCCGCGACTGAACGACCTTGAAGGGTCGAAAGCGGTAATACGCTTCAGGTACCGAGTGTCAGGTTTTCACCACTAGCTACCTGGAAACGTCCGCGCCGCCCCTCATCTGGCTGCCGCCATCTTCTCCCCGCGCAGTGACTGTATAGTGACGGGGAGAAGCCCGCTGGCCGCAATGTCGGCTCGATTTTCCAAACGTCTCTGATTGGCGAAACCATCGATGACGGCGTCCTTCTCCCCGTCACTATACGGGGAGAAGTGCCAGGTGTCCGAACCTGATAGATAGGTAACAGAATGGACCGATAGCATAGGTGAC
>NZ_JBWKME010000103.1:0-51673 GCF_056431085.1 Mesorhizobium waitakense
CTGACGGGCAAGGAAGAAGCCCTGCTGGTGGCCACCGCCTGTTCCAGTCCGCCGCCTCGACCTAGTGAGTGTCTACTTGCCCCAACCGATACCGACTCGTCCCACTTCCAGTCCATTATGTCGAAGCCCTGCGGAGAAGCGCGACGACCAAGTCGATAACCATTCGTCATGGAAACAGCTCGCGCACGGACACCTTCGGCCGCCGCTCTTCGATCGCGATGCGGAGCTTCTTGGCCACGATCTTTTCGAGCGAAATCCGGCGACGCAACGCTTCGACGACGTCCATGCCGTCCATCATGACGATGCGCCTAGCGACGAAAGCTTGGAGTCCTTCCGGAGTGAATCCCGAATATGAAACGAACAGGCCACGCGCGCCTTCGAAGTGTTGCCCGATCAGCTCTTGGAACGACCGGAGTTCAGCAGCGCCGGTCTGGCCATTGCGCCATTTCGCTTCGAGGAAATAGACGGTGTTGCCGTGCAGGAAGCTGCCGTCGATCTGCTCGCCTTTGAGCTTGAAGGCCTTTCGCGGTTCTAACCCCCAGGCATCGAACCAGCGCTTCAGAAACTTCTCAAAAGCGTAACCACGCGCCTGTGCTGCATCGTCCATTCCATGCAGCACCATGAACTCGTTTTCGAGATCGACCTGTGTGGATTCGGTTAACCCGCGGCCCAGCGGCGCATTGGGTTCAGGGGTGGCCGCGCCCGGAATCGGCTTGCCGCCCAGCCGCTCAACCAGTGCGCTCAGTCGCTCGCGCCCCTGGGGAACGCAATCTTCGTGTCCCGCAATATAGGCCACGCGATATTCCCAAAGGCCGTGCAGCGCCTTTACGATCGCGCTCTTTTGGGCCTTCTGCATAAATGCGCGCAGGCGCTTGCCCTTACTGTTGGCGTTGTCGATCAGATAGGCGTCGTTGTAGATATCGACGCCCACATCGTCCCGGAAGAATTCTTGGTAGGTGCGGTTAGTGAAGTCCATGACGTAACCGTCGCCGAACAGATCGCCGACAAGCTTCAGATCTACCGCCTTGATTTCGCCGCTCATCGACTCACTATTCCAATTATCTCAGCGACCAATTTGATCCAGCACCGAACACGAACGCAATTGCGTTTCTGTTGGTGCATCCGCCTGTCCACATTCCCGCTGACAGCCCGTTCTCACCAACACATGAGCGTCGTTCCAAACCCATCGGCCTAGCCCGGCGACCCTGCGAGAACAGATTTGTTTTGAAAATACCTGTGCTAAAGAAGGCCTTCCGGGCCAGGAGGGGACATTGCCAATTCAAAATATCCATACTTACTTGGTTCACCCCAACAAGGGGGTCGAAAACGCAGCTGCCGTAGTTGGCAATGAAGTACCTCATGTGGGGGATATGTACGCGCTGTTGAGCTCTGTTTACGCGAAAGCAGACGTGGAATGTAACATCGGTATTGCTTTCAATCCGGCCGCTAACGGCATCCAGTCAAATCCATGCCGAAATCTACTTTTAGCTTATGCAAATGCGCCGACAATAGCTACAGGGCGAGGTCTAGCCGAAAGGCTATCGGGTGTAACGACGAAAAGGTCCGGCCTGGGATTGATGTTCTTGATACGTGGCATGGAGGGGGTGCATCACAAGGTAGTTGTCTCGCGTTTCCGCGCCAACAACGGCGTCGTAGTCAACGAAGCCGCCGATATGCTGACAGTCGAATTCATCGACCGTGTTTTTATGAAAAACGCGCATTCCTACAAAGCGGTGGTGTATCGCCATCAGTCCCTCACAGGGGGCTTCTGGGATGGCATGGCAGTCGACAAGCAGATTAACAGCCAAGATTTGGAGTCGTCCGATTATTGGGTGAAGGACTTCCTCAGCTCTTCGTTCAAAACCAGCGCTGCATCGGGGACCCGCAGGTTGGCGATAGCGCTGAAGGACGCCATCAAAAGCGCTCCAAACATCGACATCAAGAAGCAGATAAGCGCCGCCGTGACCCTCGCCGGCAATCTGGACGGACAGGCAATGAGCGTGAACGAATTCTGTGTCCGGTATAATTTTACCGAGGAAGCCCGAAGTGCTGTGACGACTGCGTTGGGTCGGGAGGACCTTGCCGGCGACAATTTCCAGTTCAGCGCGGCCGAGTTCGAAAAGCAGCTGCCTTACCGGACAGTTGAGCTCGATTCAGGCGCTTTTCTAACCGCTGGCGCAAGCGATTTCGACCAGGTCTTCAGTCAGGTGCCGGTCGCCGGCCACCATGATAAAATTCGATTTTCTACCGAAGGCAAGATCGTCAGTGAAAAGCTGGAAAAATCCCGATGAGTGATATCGAGGGTGACTATCGTCTCCGCCATGACAAGGCGTTGACACCGATAGCAGGATCGTTGGCGACCTATCTGAACGACCTTTTGAAAGGTATCCAACGAATAGACCGCGTTTCGACACGTCCTAAGTCAATAGATCGCTTTGTGGCCAAGGCAACTAAACTCAAGGATGACAGACCAAAATACGACGATCCGCTTCATCAGATCCAGGATCAGATCGGCGCCCGCATCATCACTTTCTATCTCGAGGACGTGCCGCGGGTCGCTGACGCTGTCCTACCCTATTTCCATGCCATCGAACGCCAAAAAATCGTGCCGGAACGCGAGTGGGAGTTTGGCTACTTTGGACAACATTATATCTTGATGTTACCGGCCGATGTGGTCGACTCTTCGATAGACAAGGCTCTTGTACCGGAATTTTTCGAACTCCAGATTAAAACCCTCTTCCAGCACGCTTGGTCCGAGGCAGAACATGATCTGGGGTACAAACCCGGATCTCAACCGTTAGAGGCCGACCAACTTCGTCAGCTGGCGTATACTTCAGCACAAGCATGGGGGGCGGATCGGATGTTCAATGAGCTGTTCTTGGCGAGGGAGGGCGTTCTGCGCAGTGCGGGCTAAGGCCTGCGTGGGGATTTCTACCCCGCTGCTAAATCACTGCCTCAGCGTACTGGGAAGCTCCGAATCCTTCATCCCCTGAGTAATCCGGTGCAATGGCAGCAAAGGGCAGAACTCGCTCCGATAGCGGACTGACGGCTTGCGGCCCAAACCAGACTTTCATGTTCACGGATGTGCGTTTGCTCTGAGACTTTTTTGACTCAGCCCGCCGCGGGTATCAGCGCTCTCAATTTCGTCCAGATAATCTGCCCACCACTGCAACATCCTTACGCGCTCTTCCCAGTGCTCCGCGCGGGCATAAGCGCGGCGAACGTCGTTGTTTTCGATGTGGGCCAGTTGGCGCTCTATGGCGTCGGGGTGCCACTTGCCGCATTCGTTTAGTAGGGTTGATGCCGTTGCGCGAAAGCCGTGCGCCGTCGCCTCTCGTTTGCTGTAGCCAAGACGACGCAGGGCCGCATTGAGGGTATTGTCGGAAATCGGCCTGGAAGCCGATCGCACGCTTGGAAATAGCAGCGTCCCATTGCCGGAGATTTTTGCAAGATCGGTCAGAATAGTCACCGCCTGCCTGGAAAGAGGAACCCGGTGTGGTCGTCGCATTTTCATGCGCGCTTCCGGAATGATCCAAACCGAATTTTCAAAGTCGAACTCCACCCATTCTGCGGCGCGAAGCTCACCGGGACGAGGAAACAGCAGCGCCATCAGCTTCAGGGCGGCTCGGGTTGTAGGCTGTCCGTCGAATGTCTCGATTGCACGCAGCAAGCCGCCCAATGCCTTCGGATCGGTAACGGCGGCACGCGGTGTGACCGTTGGACTGATGAGTGCGCCCCTCAGGGCGAACGTTGGATCTGCCTCAGCGCGTGCGGTCGCGATTGCGTATCGAAACACACTGCCAATAGTGGAACGAAGGCGCCTGGCCGACTCGTACCGCCCCCGAACCTCCACGCGACGAAGGGCAGTGAGAATTGTGGACGCATTGATCTCTCGAATGCTCTTATCGCCGATTGTCGGATAGGCAAAGTCGAGCAGCCATTTGACCTTGCTGATCGTCCGGTCGGCACGTCCCTCCTTCTTCAGCTTGTCAACATATTCGTCCGCGATTGACCGAAAGGTGTCTTTTGGCGAATTGGCTTTGCGGAACCTGCGCTCCTGCGCTGGGTCGGCAGCACCCTTAAGAAGGCGTTTTGCCTCATCGCGCGCTTGGCGGGCATCTGCGAGAGAAATGACAGGATAGCTGCCCAAGGACAGAAGCTTCTGCTTGCCGTCGAACCGATACGCCAGGCGCCAAAGCCGCGTGCCCGATGGCTGCACCCACAGCTGCAACCCCCCGCCGTCGGAGAGTTTCTGGAGCTTGGACGCGGGCCGGGTGTTGCGGCATTTCACGTCGGATAGAGCCATTTGTGGGACCTCCTGTTTGGCGCTTCGATACCAACAGACTCTCAGATACCAACAAAAATACCAACAGCTCGCCTCGTTGGACCAAGTTTGCCGAGCTACGACGAAATTCGCCCAAGCACGTCGCTCGTGCTGAAAATAGCAGCGAATTCAGGCGGTTATAGCGAGCAAAGCGTAGAGGCTTCGGCGAAAGAGTGCGCGGGGGAAGGAGAGGATGGTGCCCAGAGGCGGATTCGAACCACCGACACGCGGATTTTCAGTCCGCTGCTCTACCAACTGAGCTATCTGGGCCTGTTCCGGCAAACAAAATCTCGCACACCGGATCTCATGAGGCACCATGGGCGCCCCTTGAAAGCGCGTGGGTTATAGCACGGGAATCCGGCCTGTCCAGCGCCCAGATGGCGATTTCAGACAGGAAATGAGACGCCGTGCAATGGCCCGGTTCTGGTGCCGTGGCGACGGCCGGAACGGCTTGCAGCGCGGTCCTATTTCGGCCGGCGCCGCCCTTGTGCGCGTTGCCGTCGCGGACCGCAACGGCGCGACCCGTCTTTTAGCCGGCGATCAAGATGCGCCAATGCATTCGCGGCGCCGGGCAAGCACCGCCAGGTCGCCGGGTTCTATCTGGCGCCGGACACCCCTCTGCGAAAATCGGAGGGCGACATGCCGGCCAGCTTGCGGAACGATTTGTTGAAGGCGCTGAGCGAGCCGAAGCCCGAATCCATGGCGACGCGGAGCACATTGGCGTCCTGGTGCATCAAAAGCGCCTGCGCGTAGCTCAGCCGCAAAAGGTTGACATACTCGTTGAGCGTCATGCCCGTCGATTTCTTGAACAGGCTCATGGCATATTTGGGATGGATGTCGGCTGCCGCCGCGATGTTCACGCAATCGATGTCGTAGAGGAAGTTCTCGGCGATGAAATCGCACATGCGCCCGACGTTGCGCGACGACTGCTGGTCGAAGGCGCTGCCCGTTTCTTGGCCGATCGGGGTTGCGGAAACGAGCCGGTAGGGCTCGAACCGCACCCGCTCCAGCCGCAGCAGCAATTCGTTGACGGCGTGTTCCGCCTTGGCCTGGTCGCCGGACCGGGCGTAGCGGTTCCAGCGCTCGAAATTATGGTTGTCGGAGGGGTCGGTGGCACTCGTCACCAGTGTGGCACCCGTCATCAGCCGGTGCCGGATGTCCGTGGGCAGGTGCAGCCGGAAAAAATGCACCAGCGGCAGATGCGCTCCGGCATAGACGGCGTCGTCGGACAAATCGTCCATCTGGTGCGGCAGGCCACCCCAGAACAGGCACATCTCGCCGGCAGACAGCGAAATCTCGTGGTCGTTCATGCGGTAATGCACGCTGCCTCGCACGATGAAATTCACTTCGACCTGGGCATGCCAATGCGGTTTGAGCATCACCAGAGGACTAGTGTGAAACATTTGCAGCAGCAGCGGCAGGCCTTCCACGCTGCTGGCGCCAGGCTGGTAAAACGGTCGTTCCGGCATCTTACTTTCCGCCAATTTCATATTCCCTTTGACGGCGACAGCCCCTGCCCACTGCATAGTCTAGCCACGCTCACAGTGAGAGAGCAAATGGAATGGGAGGATTTCAATGCGCATCACAATGACCTGCGCCGCGCTCGCGCTCGCCCTGGGCTCTGCCCCGGCCTTTGCGCAATCCGGCGAAATTACGATCTGGAGCTGGAATGTCGCGGCTTCATCGCTGAAGGCGACCGTTGCCGGCTTCAACAAGCAATATCCCGACGTCAAGGTGACGGTCCAGGATCTCGGCAACCAGCCGACCTACGACAAGTCGATCGCCGGCTGCGCCGCCGGCGGCGTCGGCCTGCCTGACATCGTCACCATCGAAAACGGCGAGGCCGAGAATTACTGGAGCCAGTTCCCCGACTGCTTCGTCGACCTGCATACGCTGGGCTATACCGCCGAGGACCAGAAGAAATTCCCCGACTTCAAGCGCACCGAGCTCGAAGTCGGCGACAAGGCCTATGCAATGCCGTGGGATTCGGGTCCAGTGGCGGCCTTTTACCGCCGCGACTTCTACGAAAAGGCCGGCGTCGATCCGGCATCGATCAAGACCTGGGACGATTTCATCGCCGCCGGCAAGAAGATCCAGGCCGCCAACCCGGGCGTCTCGATGACCAATGCGGATTTCAACGGCGACAGCGAATTCTTCCGCATGATTTCCAACGAACAGGGCTGCGCCTATTTCGCCGAGGACGGCCAGTCGATCACAATCAACCAGCCCAAATGCGTCGATGCCATGACCAAGGTCAGGGAGATGAAGGACGCCGGCATCGTCTCTTCGGCCGACTGGGGCACCAAGATCACCAACAACACCGCCGGCACCGTCGCCACCCAGGTCTATGGCGGCTGGTATGAAGGCACCATTCGCACCGAATCGGCCGGTGAAAACGGCAAATGGGGTGTCTACCTGATGCCGAGCCTCACCGCCGACGGGCCACGCGCCGCCAATCTCGGCGGCTCCTCGCTGGCCATCACCTCGGCGTCCAAGAACAAGGAGGCCGCCTACGCTTATCTGAAATACACGCTCGGAACCAATGAAGGCCAGATCACCATGCTGAAGGACTTCGGCCTTGTGCCGTCGCTGGTGTCGGCGCTCAACGACCCCTATGTCGCGCAAGGCCTGCCCTACTGGGGCGGCCAGGCGGTGTGGAAGGACATTCTCGGCACCTTGCCCAAGGTTGTTCCAAGTCGCGGCACGCAATTCCAGAGCGACGCCGAAATCATCGTCCGCGCCGTGCAGACCAAATATCTGGCCGGTGGCTACCCCGACGCCAAGGCAGCGCTCGACGATGCCGCAAGCCAGATCGCCGCGGCGACCGGATTGCCCGTCAAATCTTGATCTGGACCGAGACGGTCCCGGGCGGCATTGATGCTGTCCGGGGCCGAACGCGCCACGTGTTTCAGCACGGGCGCGCCACCCCCTTGAACGCGGAAAGGAGGCTACAATGCGCTATCAGAATGCCACGGCGTATCGCTTCCTCGCGCCCTATCTGCTGATCTTTGCAATCTTCTGGGTGTGGCCGATCATCGATTCGTTCATGATCTCCTTCCAGGCGACACGCACCGTGCCATGGCGGTTCGCGCCCACCTTCAACTGGGGCCGGTTGATCGGCGACCCCGCCTTCTTTAACGCCCTGAAGAACACGCTGCTCATCCTCGTCATTCAGGTGCCGGTGATGATCACGCTGGCGCTGGTGATGGCGGTGCTGTTGAACTCGCCGCTGCTCAAGGCGAGGGGCCTTTATCGCTTTGCTTTCTTCGCCCCGGTCGTGGTCGGCGAAGTTGCCTACTCGGCGGTCTTCCGGCTGATGTTCAACCTCAACTTCGGCATCATCAACAAGCTCTTGAACAGCGTCGGCCTGCCCAGCGTCGACTGGTTTTCCAACGTCACGCCGGCAATGGCGCTGATCATGATCGCGGTCACTTGGCGCTGGGCCGGCTACAACGCCATCATCCTGCTCGCCGGCATGCAGTCCATTCCCGAAGATGTCTACGAGGCGGCGACGCTCGACCGGGTCAGCAAGCTCAAGCAGTTCTTCTTCATCACTCTGCCGCTCCTGAAGCCGGTCATCGTGTTCTGCCTTGTGCTGTCGATCATCGGCACCATGCAGCTGTTCACCGAACCCTTCCTGATCACCGAGCGCGGCGGACCGGGCGGCGGCACCGAGACGCTTGGCCTGTTGCTTTACCGCCAGGGTTTTCGATCGCTCAACTTCGGCTACGCGTCGGCCGTCGCCTACACCATGGCCGGGCTGGCGATCGCGATCACGCTGGTGCAGCTGTGGCTGACGAAGGAACCGAAATGAGTTCGCTTTCCTCCGCCAGGCTGGGGCGCAGCATCGCGCTGCATCTGTTCCTGACGCCGCTGGCGCTGATCTGGCTGTTTCCGCTGTGGATGATGGTGGTGTTCTCGACCATGCCCGACAACGGCATCTTCAGCCCCGGCATCGAGCTTTTGCCGCACGGCAATTTCATGGACAATTTCAACAATCTGCAGCGTGACACCGACTTCGTCGGCGCCATCGGCATTTCGGTCTCCGTGGCGGTGACCTACACGTTCCTGTCGGTGCTGCTGACGTCGATGGCCGGCTGGGCGCTGGCCCGCTACAGGTTCGTCGGCAAGGGCGTGGTTGTCGCCATCATCCTCGGCACCATCACGCTGCCCTATGCGGTGGTGCTGATCCCGCAATTCATCATGGTTGCACGCGATTTCAAGCTCGCCAACACATGGGTGGCGCTGATCGTGCCGCCGCTGTTCAATTCGCTTGGCGTGCTGTTCATGCGGCAGAGCTTCTCGATGATGCCGGACGACCTTTTCGATGCGGCACGCGTCGAGGGGGTGAAGGAATGGCGCATCTTCCTCTTCGTCGCACTGCCCCTGGCGCGGCCGATGCTGGCGGCGCTCGCCATCATCCTGTTCCTTGCCTCCTGGAACAACTATTTGTGGCCGCTCCTGATCAACAGCCAGCCCGGTTCGATGACGGCGCCGGTGGCGCTCGGCACGCTGATCGGCCTGACCAAGGTGTCGTGGGGCGGCATCATGGCGGGCGCGGTGATGCTGACGGTGCCGATGCTTGTCGTCTTCGTGCTGCTGCAGCGCCATTTCATCGCCGGCATCGCCGCCGGCGCGATCAAGTAAGGGACAGCATGGCGACAGTCACGCTCAACAATGTCATCAAGCGCTTTGGCGTCTTCGAGGTCGTCCATGGCGCCAACATCGACGTCAAGGACGGCGAGTTCGTCGTCTTCGTCGGCCCCTCCGGCTGTGGAAAATCGACGCTGCTCAGGATGATCGCCGGGCTCGAGGACATCAGCGGCGGCGAGATTGCCATCGGCGGCAAGCTCGTCAACGATGTCGAGCCGGCCGACCGCGGCATCGCCATGGTCTTCCAGTCCTACGCGCTCTATCCGCACATGAGCGTCGAACAGAATCTGAGTTTTGGGCTCAGGATGACCGGCAATCCGAAGGCCGACACCGACCGGCGCGTCAAGCGAGCCGCCGAAATCCTACGCATAAATGAATTGATGAACCGGCGTCCCAAGCAATTGTCGGGCGGCCAGCGCCAGCGCGTTGCCATTGGCCGCGCCATCGTGCGCGAACCGCAGGTGTTCCTGTTCGATGAGCCGCTTTCCAATCTCGACGCCGAATTGCGTGTCCAGATGCGGGTCGAGATATCGCGCCTGCACAAGGAACTCGGCACCACCATGATCTATGTCACGCACGACCAGACCGAGGCGATGACACTCGCCGACAGGATCGTCGTGATGCGCGCCGGCCATATCGAGCAGATCGGCCGGCCGCTCGATCTTTATGACAATCCCGACAATCAGTTCGTGGCGGGCTTTGTCGGCTCGCCGAAGATGAACTTCATCAGCGGCCGCATTGTCGGGCACGATGCACATGGTGTTGTGGTCGAACTGGCCGGTCAGGAGAAGACCCGTATCGCGCAACCTCTGACGGTCGCTGCACCCGAAGCGGGGAGCAAGGTGATGGTCGGTGTGCGTCCCGAACATTTTGGCAGCGCCGGAGAGCGAGACACCGACCTTGTGGTGCGCATCGACGTGGTCGAGCACCTGGGCGGCACAAGTTTTCTCTATGCCAGAACGGCGAACGGGGACGACGTGGTGATCCAGCGCGACGCGGCAAACGTTCCCGATGCGTCCGAGATCACGGTTTCCATCCGCAAATCCTACCTGTTCGATGAAAAAGGGCTGCGGCTGCGCTGACGGCCGCCGGTTCCAGCCTTCAAGGAGAATGACAATGACTTCAACAACGCCCATTCGCTGGGGCATTCTCGGCCCGGGCAGCATCGCCCTGGCCTTTGCCGGTGGCGCGGCCGCTGCGCGCACTGGCAAGCTGGTGGCCATCGGCGCCCGCAACCCCGCCAAGCCGGGTCTCGCCGAGAGTTTCCCCGGCGCCCGTATCCTAGACGGCTACGATGCTCTGCTCGCCGATCCCGACATCGACGCCGTCTACATTTCGATACCTCATCCCGGCCACGCGCAATGGGCGATCAGGGCCGCGGAAGCGGGCAAACACGTGCTTTGCGAAAAGCCGCTTGCGCTGACCGCCTTCGAGGCCGAAGCCATGATCCATGCGGCGCGCAAGGCCGGCACCTTTCTCGGCGAAGCCTTCATGTACCGGCTGCACCCGCAGACGCTGAAGCTGGTGGAACTGATCAGATCGGGCGTCATCGGCGATATCAGGATGATCAAGTCGAGTTTCGGCTTTGCCATGCCGGGCTTCATGCCGGAGCACCGGCTCTATGCCAACGATCTTGCCGGTGGCGGCATCCTTGATGTCGGCGGCTATCCGGTCTCGATGGCGCGGCTGATTGCCGGGGCGGCGGCGGGCCTCCCCTTCGCCGAGCCGGACAAGGTGGTTGGTACGGCCCACCTTGGCCAGTCCGGTGTCGACGAATGGGCTTCGGCGGTGCTGCATTTCCCGGGTGGCATCATCGCCGAAGTTTCCTGCAGCATCTCGCTCAACCAGGACAATGTGCTCAGAATCTTCGGCACCAGGGGTCGCATCGAGGTGCCGGACTTCTGGTTCGCCGGCGGCGACCGCGACGTCGGCCTGGGCCAGATCGACGTGATCGGATCCGACGGCGCGCGCGAGACCATCAGCGTCGACGAAAAGCGCCATGTCTATTCTTTCGAGGTCGACGCCGCCGGTGAGGCCATCCTCGCCGGGCGGCAGGAATTCGCATGGCCGGGCATGGACTGGGCCGACAGTCTCGGCACCTTGCGCGTCCTCGACAGATGGCGGGCGGCGGCGGGCCTGGAATACGGGATCGAGAAGGCCCCGCAGCGTACCAACACCATCTCCGGCCGACCTTTGCGCGCCGGCGGAACGGCGATCGCCAAGCGCACCATTCCGGGCCTGTCGAAGCCGGCGTCGGTGGTGGCGCTCGGCTTCGAGGATTTCCGCACCTTTTCTTCCGGGTCGATCCTGCTCGATGCCTTTTTCGAGGCCGGCGGCAATCTCTTCGACACCGGCTATGTCTACGGCGGCGGTTACACCGAGGCGCTGCTTGGCGAGTGGCTGAAAAACCGCGGCGTGCGCGCGCAATCGGTGGTCATCGCCAAGGGCGCGCATTCGCCGCTCTGCTATCCCGATGTGATCGGCAAGCAGCTTGACCAGTCACTCGACCGCCTGCAAACCTGCCATGTCGATGTCTATTTCATGCATCGCGACAATCCGGATGTGCCGGTCGGCGAATTCGTCGATGCGATGGATCGTGAGGTGAAAGCCGGCCGCATCCGCGGCCCGTTCGGCGGCTCGAACTGGACGATGGAACGCATGGACGAGGCTATTGCCTATGCCGAGCGGACCGGCAAACAGAAGCCCGGCGCATTGTCCAACAACTTCTCGCTGGCCGAGATGCTGGAGCCGATCTGGGCCGGCTGCGTGACCTCCTCGACCGATGCGTGGAAGACCTGGCTGGCCGCCCGGCAGATGCCGAACTTCGCCTGGTCGAGCCAGGGGCGCGGCTTCTTCACCGACCGCGCCGGGCGCGACAGGCACGACAATGAGGAACTGGTGCGGGTCTGGTACTCGGAGCGGAATTTCGGCCGCCGCGACCGGGCGATCGAACTTGCCGCGCGGCTGGGCAAGAGCCCGATCCATGTTGCACTGGCCTATGTGCTCAATCAGCCCTTCCCATCCATTCCGCTGATCGGGCCACGCACCCTGGGCGAGTTGGACGACAGCCTGCGCGCACTCGACATCACGCTTTCGCCGGCCGATCTCGAATGGCTGGATGGCGGCAGCCGGCACGCCGCCTGATGCATAATGAGAACCCCAAGGCGGCGTCAGGTCTCATCGTCCGGCATCCTGGCGCCGCGTCTGGCCGGGGTTCTCATGCTGGCATACATGCCGGTGGTGCGGAATTGGCTGGGCGTGATGCCGTAGCAGCGGCGGAAGACCTTCGAAAAATAATTAGCGTCGTCGAAGCCGCACAGGATGGCGACTTCCTTCACCGGCAGGAAGTCCACCTTGGTCAGCAGCTTCGCCGCGCGTTGCAGGCGCTGCTGTAGCACGAACTCGGCGGGCGGCAGGCCTTCGCTCTCGGCGAAACAGCGTGAGAAATGGGCTCGGCTGAGGCCACTGATCTGGACCAGGTCCGCCACCTGCAGCGGCTTGTCGAGATTGGCACTGATGTGATCGATGACCGGCTGCATGGCACTCTGTTTTTCGGCAAAGGCGTGTGAGCCGAAGACATCGTCATAGAGCGCCATCGCGGCTTCGTAGGCGACGGCGGAAGCAGCACCCGGCGAAGCGGCGCCCTTGATGAGGCGCAGGCTGCAATCGGCAAGATGGTCGATCGTCGCCGGCTGCAACCGAAACACCGGACCCGAGGTGCCGAGTATGGATTTGTGGATGCGCAGCGCCTCATCGCCGTTCATCGAAATCCAGAAATATTCCCAACGCTCATCCTTGGCCAGCCAGTAGCGGTGGTTGTGCGGCACCAGCACCAGCAATGTGTCGTTCTTCTGCAGGCGGTAGTTGCGGTTCTCATAGCGCAGCCGGCCTGTCCCGCTGATCGTGTGCTGGAGCACGGTGAACGGTGTCTGGCCCCGCTTGCGGCCGTCCCAGTCGTAGATCTCGTCCTCGCGCACTTCATAGCCCGTGCTCGTCGGCATGGCGTGCAGGCGCTGGCGGCCGCGCGGCAGCGAGATCGTGCGCATGGACTGTCCGTTGGCTATCAAATCCTGCAGCACAAAATTACCCTTCAAAGCACAATCCTTCTCTGGTCGCGCTCGTGAATAAGCGCATAATTCCCTTCGAAAAGCGAGAGAGATCCGCGGTCGAGGAGCGGACAGGGAGGTTGGCATGGCCGGATTCCGGCGTGTCCTGCACACATGTCATGGCATGTGGCGGAACCTTTCCTTGTCGTTCCTTGCCTGCCATTCGAACGAAATGAGGTCCGGCAGATGAGTTTCAAAATCGCTATCATTGGTGCCGGCAGCGTTGGATTCACCAAGAAGCTGTTCACCGATATTCTGTGCGTGCCCGAATTCACCGACATCGAATTCGCGCTGACCGACGTCAGCGCGCACAATCTTGAGATGATCAAGGCGATCCTCGACAGGATTGTCGAGGCAAACAGACTGCCGACCAAGGTGACGGCGACCACCGACCGCCGCAAGGCAATCGAAGGCGCACGCTATGTCATCAGCTGCGTGCGGGTCGGCGGCCTCGAAGCCTATGCCGACGATATCAGGATTCCCCTGAAATACGGCATCGACCAATGCGTCGGCGACACGATCTGCGCCGGTGGCATTCTCTACGGCCAGCGCAACATTCCGGTGATCCTGGATTTCTGCAAGGACATACGTGAGGTTGCCGAGACGAACGCCAAATTCCTGAACTACGCCAACCCGATGGCGATGAACACCTGGGCTGCGATCGAGTACGGCAAGGTCGACACCGTTGGGCTCTGCCACGGTGTCCAGCACGGCGCCGAGCAGATCGCCGAGGTGCTGGGCGCGAAGTCCAGGCAGGAGCTCGACTATGTCTGTTCCGGCATCAACCATCAGACCTGGTTCATCGATTTGCGCCTGAACGGCCGCGACATCGGCAAGGACGAACTGGTCGCCGCCTTCGAGGCGCACCCGGTCTATTCCAGGCAGGAGAAGCTGCGCATCGATGTCTTGAAGCGCTTCGGTGTCTATTCGACCGAAAGCAACGGCCATCTTTCCGAGTATCTGCCCTGGTACCGCAAACGGCCCGACGAGATCACGCGTTGGATCGATATGTCCGACTGGATCCATGGCGAGACGGGCGGCTATCTCCGCCACTCGACCGAAACCCGCAACTGGTTCGAAACGGAATATCCACAATTCCTCGAAGCGGCGTCACAGCCGATCGATCCCGAAAAACGCTCCAACGAGCATGCAAGTCACATCCTGGAGGCGCTGGAGACCAACCGCGTGTATCGCGGCCACTTCAACGTCAAGAACAATGGCGTGATCACCAATCTGCCGCAGGACGCCATCATCGAGTCGCCCGGTTTCGTCGACCGCTTCGGCATCAACATGGCCGCCGGCATCACCTTGCCGGAAGCCTGTGCGGCCACCTGCATCTCCTCGATAAACGTCCAGCGCATGTCGGTCCATGCCGCTATCGCCGGCGACATCGATCTGCTCAAGCTCGCAGTATTGCATGACCCGCTGGTCGGCGCGGTTTCAACCCCGGAGGAGGTCTGGCAGATGGTCGACGAAATGGTCGTCGCCCAGGCAGCCTGGCTGCCGCAATATGCCCACGCGGTTCCGGCCGCCAGGGCGCGGCTCTCGACATCCGGGGTCAAGACCCGCGAATGGGCGGGCGCGGCGCGGCGCAGTGTGCGCTCGATAGAGGAATTGCGCGCCGAAAAAGCTGCGCTAAAGCAGGCCGGCTGAAACCTCATACGGTGATGGTGGATCTACGGGAGGCGGATCCACTGCCACGAAGCCGTTTGGATTCGAGGAGAAGCGGAGCAGGTATAAAAGCTCCGGAACAAACAAGAGGGAGAGAGACAGTGAGGAATTTACACAATATCGGTCTTGTTGCCGGACTGGCGCTGAGCGTCTCGGTCTCGGCACTCAATGCATACGCTTCCGAGCCGACGGTTCCTCCGGCGCCGACACCGTTCCCCGCCGAGGGCAAGATCAAATATGTGGCGCGCGACTCCATTCTGGAGTTCAAGGCGCTGCCCGAATATCACGAGCCCGACTGGGTCACTGAGAAATACGTCAAGACCGGCAAGCTGCCGCCAGTGAAAGACAGGCTGCCGAAAGAGCCGCTGGTCTTCAAGACGGGCAACATGCAGGATGGTATCGGCGTCTATGGCGATACCATGCGCCATGTCATTGGCGGCCGGCCGGAGGGCTGGAACTATGGCGCGGGCCAGACACAGGGCTGGGGCGGCATCGACATCGGCCTTTCCGAATGCCTGACGCGCACCGCGCCGCTGTTCCAAGTCGAGGCCAAGGACACCGAACCGCTGCCGAACCTGGCCAGGAGCTGGGACTGGTCGAAGGACGGCCACAAGCTGACCATGCATCTTGTCGAAGGCGCAAAATGGTCGGACGGCGTTGCCTTCAACGCCGACGACGTCATGTTCTACTGGGACGACGAGGTCGTTGATCCCAACGTCTCGCCGTTGAACGGCGCGACGCCGGAAACCTTCGGTGTCGGCACGACGCTGAAGAAGATCGACGACTACACTGTCGAATGGACCTTCAAGGAAGCATTCCCGAAACAGTATCTCTACGCGATGGCCTACGGCACGTTCTGCCCCGGCCCCGCACACATCCTGAAGCCGCAGCATCCGAAATATTCGAAGAACACCTACGACCAGTTCAAGAATGCCTTCCCGCCGGAATTCATGAACATGCCGGTGATGGGCGCCTGGGCGCCGGTGGAATACCGGCCGGACGACATCATCGTCATGCGCCGCAACCCCTACTACTGGAAGGTCGACGAGAAGGGCAACCAGCTGCCTTACCTCAACGAACTGCAGTACAAGCTGTCGACCTGGGCCGACCGCGACGTCCAGGCGGTCGCCGGCTCTGCCGACTTCTCCAATCTGGAGCAGCCGGAAAACTTCGTCGCCTCGCTGAAGCGTGCGGCGGAGGCAAATGCGCCGGCCCGACTGGCTTTCGGCCCGCGGCTCATCGGCTACAATCTGCGCATGAACTTTTCCGCCAATGGCTGGGGCAACCCGGACGAGCGCAGCCAGGCGGTTCGCGGTCTGAACCGCAACGAGGATTTCCGCAAGGCCGTCACCATGGCGTTCGACCGCAAGGCGCTCGGCGACTCGCTGGTCAAGGGGCCATTCACCGCCATCTATCCCGGCGGCCTGTCTTCGGGCACCAGCTTCTATGACCGCGCTTCGACCGTCTACTACCCCTTCGACCTCAAGGGCGCCAAGGCCGAACTCGCCAAGGCCGGCCTCAAGGATACCGACGGCGACGGTTTCGTGAACTTCCCGGCCGGCACCGCCGGCGGCAAGAACGTCGAGATCGTGATGCTGGTCAACAACGACTACACGACCGACAAGAGCCTTGCCGAAGGTGTCGTCGGCCAGATGGAAAAGCTCGGGCTTCGGGTCGTGCTCAATGGCCTCAACGGCACCCAGCGCGATGCTTCCCAATATTCCGGCCGCTTCGACTGGCTGGTCCGACGCAACGATCAGGAGCTGACGTCGGTGGTGCAGAACACCGAGCAGCTTGCCCCGGTTGGTCCGCGCACCAGCTGGAACCATCGCGCACCGGAAAACGGCGAGGTCGATCTGATGCCTTTCGAAAAGGACCTCGTCGACATCGTCAACAAGTTCGTCGCGTCAGAGGACAATGACCAGCGGGCCAGCCTGATGAAAGAGTTCCAGAAGATCTCGACGGAACACGTCTACAATGTCGGCCTGACGGAATATCCCGGCGCGCTGATCGTCAACAAGCGCTTCTCGAACATTCCGCAGGGCACGCCGATCTTCATGTTCAACTGGGCCGAGGATTCGATCGTCCGCGAACGGGTCTTTGTCGCGGCCGGCAAGCAGGCAAAGTATGAATTGTTCCCTGAAGGACTTCCCGGCAAACCCGGAGACAAGGACCCGATGAATTAGGTTTACCTCCCTGACTGAGAGAACTCCGGCCGCGCCGCTGGCGCGGCCGGACAAAGCCAACCTCCGGACGCAACCCAAGGGCGCGATCGGCGAGACAAGGAAGCGGACCGTCCATGCTGCGATTCCTGCTCATGCGCATAGCGTCGGCAATACCGGTCCTCGCCATTTTGAGCCTGGTCACCTTTGCCATCATCCAGGCGCCACCTGGTGACTATGCCGACTACATCCGTTCGCAGCTGATCAACCAGGGCGGCGCGTCCTTCGCCGAGGCCGATGCGCAGGCCCAGGCCTACCGCGTCGAACACGGCCTCGATAAGCCGCTGCCCGTCCAGTATCTCAACTGGATCGGCGGAATCATTACTCGCGGCGATTTCGGCTACAGCCTCTACTACAACAAGCCGGTGGCCGATGTCGTCGGCGAGCGCCTGCCGAGAACGCTGCTCCTGGCGCTGGTCTGCCATCTGCTCGCGTCGGTGCTGGGCATCACGTTCGGCATATGGGCGGCGACAAGGCAATACACGTGGATCGACTCGACGCTCTCGGCCATCGCCTTCCTCGGCATGACCGTCCCGCGCTTCCTGATGGCGCTGATCATCGTCTATCTCCTCGTCTTCCAGTTCAACCTGTCGGAGATCGGCTCATTCTTCTCGCCGCAATATGGCGGCGCGCCATGGTCTTGGGCGAAGTTCGTCGACCTGGTCAAGCATGTCTGGCCGGTGGTGGCGATCGCCACTTTCGGCGGCCTCGCCTACAATATGCGCGTCATGCGCGGCAATCTGCTGGATACGCTTAACGCGCAATATGTCGAGACGGCGAGAGCCAAGGGCCTGACCGGTAGCGCCGTCGTCATGCGGCACGCCGTGCCCAATGCGCTGCATCCACTCGTCATGTATCAGGGTGTGGTGCTGCCCTACATGCTCACCGGCGAGATCGAGACGGCGATCATCTTCGCGCTGCCGACCGTCGGCCCGGCGATCGTCGGTTCGATGGCGGTCGGTGATGTCTATGTCACTGCCACCTTCATGATGGTGCTGTCGGCGACACTGATCGTCGGCAACATCATCGCCGACATGCTGCTCGTCCTGCTCGACCCGCGCATCCGCCAATACGGAGAGAGCTAGATGCTGGCCCGCGATCCATCACCTCCACCGCTGCCGGCGGAAGGACCTATCGTCGCCAAACCGGCGCGCGGCAGTGAGAGCTATATCGCGCTCGTCTGGCGTCGGTTGAAGCGCTCCTGGACCGGCATGGCCGGGCTTGGGCTCGTCGTTCTGTTGCTGGTGATGGCCGTGTTCGCCGAATTCCTGGCGCCGATGGACCCGAAGGCGACCGATGTCGGCTTCGCTCCGCCGCAACTGCCCTCCTTCCACGACAAGGACGGCAATTTCGTCGCGCGGCCACGGGTCTATGCGCTGGCCGATTCGGCCGACCTCGATCCGGTCACCTTCCAGCCCGTCGTCGGCCCCGACTACGACCATCCGAGACTGCTTGGCTTCTTTGTCGAAGGCGCGCCCTACAAGCTCTTCGGGCTGGTCCCGGCGGACCGGCATTTCTTCGCCTCGATGGACGGCCAGCCGGTGCATTTCCTCGGTACCGACAAGTTCGGCCGCGATATCCTGTCGCGCGCCATACATGGTTCGCGCGTCTCGCTGATGATCGCGCTGACGGTCGTCTTCATCATCACCGTCATCGGCACCACCGTCGGCATGGTTTCCGGCTATTTCGGCGGCCGGTTCGATATCTGGATGCAGCGCTTCGTCGAACTGGTGCTCGCCTTCCCGCAGCTGCCGCTCTATCTTGCGCTGACGACGCTGATCCCCGTCACCGCGCCGACCAATGTCTTCCTCGCCTTTGTCATCGTCGTCATGTCGGCGCTGGGCTGGGCGCAGATGTCGCGCGAGGTGCGCGGCAAGACGTTGGCGCTGGCGCGCATCGAGTATGTGCGCGCCGCAATGGCGGTCGGCGCCACCGACCGGCGCATCATCCTGCAGCACATCTTGCCCAATGTGATGAGCCACGTGATTGTCGCCGTCACCTTGGCGATCCCGACGGTGGTGCTGCTCGAATGCTTCCTCGGGTTCCTCGGCTTTGCGGTCAAGCCTCCGCTGATCTCGTGGGGCCTGATGCTGCAGGACACAGCGACCTATTCCGTTATCGGCACCTATCCCTGGATCCTGTCGCCGGTCGGTTTCGTGCTCGTCACCGTATTTGCCTTCAACGCGCTGGGCGACGGCCTGCGCGATGCCGTCGATCCGTATTGAGGTGGCTGGGATGACCGTCGCACTCGCCGAATCCTTCGCCCCCACCGTTCGTCATGACCATGGCGGGCGCCAGGACCAGCCCATCATCGACGCCCGCAACATCGAGGTCGCCTTCAAGGTCGAGCACGGCGTTGTCGAAGCGGTCAAAGACATCTCGTTCCAGCTCTATCGCGGCGAGACGATCGCCATCGTCGGCGAATCCGGTTCCGGCAAGTCGGTGACGGCGCGCGCCGTCATGGGGCTGCTGTCGCGCCGGGCCACCGTGTCGCCGAAATCGAGCATCTGTTACGATGGCCAGGACATCCTGAAATTCCCCGAGAGCGAGCGGCGCAAGCTGCGCGGCAACCGCATCTCGATGATCTTCCAGGAGCCGATGAGCTCGCTCAACCCGATCTATACGGTCGGCAGCCAGATCGTGGAGGCGATCCGGGTGCACCGCAAGGTGAGCCGCAGGCAGGCCTGGGCACGGGCGCTCGAACTCTTGCGGCATGTCCAGATTCCCGAGCCGGAGGCGCGGCTCAAACAGTATCCGCACCAGCTTTCGGGCGGTCAGCGGCAGCGCGTAATGATCGCCATGGCGCTGGCCAACGATCCTGACGTGTTGATTGCCGATGAGCCGACCACCGCGCTCGACGTCACCGTCCAGGCGCAAATCCTGAACCTGATCCGCAATCTGCAAAAAGAACTGCGGATGGCGGTGATCCTGATCACCCACGATCTCACCGTGGTGCGCAAATTCTCCGACTATGTCTACGTCATGCAGCGTGGCGCGATGTGCGAGCACAACGTCACCGAACGGCTGTTTGCGGACCCACAGCATCCCTACACGCAGCGGCTGCTCGCCGCGGAGCCGCGTGGGCGTCCGCAACCGCTTCCCGAGGGCAGCGGCGCCATCCTCGAAGCGAATGATGTGCGCGTCTGCTTCATGCTGCGTCACGGCAGTTTCCTAAGGCCGGACTGGCGCGAGCTGGTCGCCGTCGACGATCTCGGCCTCAAACTTTGCCGCCATGAGACGCTGGGGCTTGTCGGCGAATCCGGTTCCGGCAAGACCACATTCGGCCAGGCGCTGCTGAGATTAATCGACACCAAGCGCGGCGAAATCCGTTTCGACGGCCAATCGATCCAGGGCCTGTCACGCAACGAGATGCGGCCACTGCGCGCGCGCATGCAGATCGTTTTCCAGGATCCTTTCTCTTCGCTCAATCCGCGCATGACGATCGGCCAGATCATCGAGGAAGGGCTGGTCGTCAACAGCATAGGCGCGACGCGGGCCGAGCGGGTCGACCGGGTGCGCGAGGCGCTGGTCAGTGCCGGCATGCCGGGCGATATCCTGTCGCGGTTCCCGCACGAATTCTCGGGCGGTCAGCGCCAGCGCGTCGCGATCGCCCGCGCCATCGCGCTCGAGCCCGAATTCATCCTGCTCGATGAGCCGACATCGGCGCTGGACCTCTCCGTCCAGGCGCAGATCATCGACCTCCTGCGCAAGCTGCAGGACGAGCGTGGCTTGAGCTACCTGTTCATCTCGCACGACCTCAAGGTGGTGCGCGCGCTGTGCCACCGCGTCATCGTCATGCAGCACGGCAAGATCGTCGAACAGGGCCCCGTCGACGAGGTCCTCACCAATCCCAAGACCGCCTACACCGAACGGCTCGTCAGGGCCGCTTTCGATGTGGCTTGAACATATGCCGGAGGTTAGCGTGGCAAGAAATCCCAAGATCACATTCATCGGCGCCGGCTCGACGGTGTTCATGAAGAACATTGTCGGCGACGTGCTGCAGCGGCCGTCGCTTTCGGGCGCGACGATCGCGCTGATGGACATCAATCCGCAGCGGCTCGAAGAGAGCGCCATCGTCGTCAACAAGCTGATCACGACGCTCGGCGTCAAAGCGAAGGCCGAGACCCATTCCGACCAGCGCAAGGCGCTGGCAGGCGCCGACTTCGTCGTCGTCGCCTTCCAGATCGGCGGCTATGAGCCCTGCACGGTCACCGACTTCGAGGTGCCGAAGAAATACGGCCTGCGCCAGACGATCGCCGACACGCTTGGCGTCGGCGGCATCATGCGCGGTCTGAGGACCGTGCCGCATCTGTGGAAGATCTGCGAGGACATGCTCGCCGTCTGCCCGCAGGCGATCATGCTGCAATACGTCAACCCGATGGCGATCAACACCTGGGCGATATCAGAGAAATACCCTGAGATCAGGCAGGTCGGGCTCTGTCATTCGGTGCAGGGCACGGCAATGGAACTGGCGCACGATCTCGACCTTCCCTACGAAGAGATCCGCTATCGCTCGGCCGGCATCAATCATATGGCCTTTTACCTGAAATTCGAGCATCTCCAGCCGGACGGTTCCTACCGCGACCTCTATCCCGATCTCGTGCGCGCCTATCGCGAAGGCCGCGTGCCCAAGCCGGGCTGGAATCCGCGCTGCCCCAACAAGGTGCGCTACGAGATGCTGAATCGGCTGGGCTATTTCGTCACTGAAAGCTCGGAACATTTCGCCGAATACACGCCCTATTTCATCAAGGAAGGCCGCCCCGATTTGATCGAGAAATACGGCATTCCGCTCGACGAATATCCCAAACGCTGCATCGAGCAGATCGAGCGTTGGAAAGACCAGGCGCAGGCCTACCGCTCAGCCCAGCGGATCGAGGTCGAGGAGTCGAAGGAGTATGCCTCCTCGATCATGAACTCGGTGTGGACGGGCGAACCCTCGGTGATCTACGGCAATGTCCGCAACAATGGCTGCATCACCTCGTTGCCCCGCGATTGCGCCGCCGAAGTGCCGTGCCTGGTCGATGCCTCAGGCGTCCAGCCGACTTATATCGGCGACCTGCCGCCGCAATTGACCGCGCTGATCCGCACCAACATCAACGTGCAGGAACTGACGGTGCGGGCGCTGATGAGCGAGAACCGCGAGCACATCTACCATGCGGCGATGATGGATCCGCACACCGCCGCCGAACTCGATCTCGACCAGATCTGGTCACTGGTCGACGATCTCCTCGCCGCTCACGGCGACTGGCTGCCGGCCTGGGCACGTGTGGGGCGCAAGACCGAGGCGGCTTGATGAGCCGCTCCCGGCAGCCTGGCCTCATTTTTGATCGTCGGCGTCCGTTTCTTCCTCGTCGTCGCGAGCCCGGATGACGTAGGCGCCCTTCAGCCAGCGGTTGAGGTCGATGTCCTTGCAGCGCGTCGAGCAGAACGGATAGGTCTCGCGCGCCGAGGGCTTGCCGCATTCGGGGCAGGGGCGCCTCGGCCGCAGCGGCGTGACCTTGTCGTCCAGGCTCACAGCCGGGCTCCCACTTGCCACCCGCGATGCACCTTGAAGCCTTCGCCGGCAAGCAGCGCCACTGTCTCGTAGAGTGGCAGGCCGACGATGTTGGTGTAAGAGCCGACCAGCTTGACGACGAAGGCGCCGGCGAGACCCTGGACGGCATAGCCGCCGGCCTTGCCGCGCCATTCACCGGAGGCCACGTAGGCGTCTATTTCCTCGCGCGGCAGCCGCTTGAAGCGCACCCGCGTCTCGACCAGTCGCTGGCGCAATTTGCCGCCCGGCGTGATCAGGCAGATGCCGGAATAGACCCGGTGCGAACGGCCTGACAGCAGCCCGAGGCAATTGGCGGCGTCGTCGAGGGTTTCAGCCTTGGGCAGGATGCGCCGCCCGACGGCGACCACCGTATCGGCGGCCAGCACGAAGCCAGGCGCATAGTCGGCCTCGGCCGTCAGCGAGGCGAACGCCTTCTCGGCCTTTTCCTTCGACAGCCGCTTGGCCAGAGAGCGCGGATGCTCGGCGCGCAGCGGCGTCTCGTCGACATCGGCCGGCAGCACGCGGTCCGGCTCGATGCCGGCCTGCTGCAAGAGCTCGATCCGGCGCGGCGAACCCGAGGCAAGCACCAGCTTCTGCAAAATGCTCATCGCGGACCAGTCGGGCTTTGCTTACTTGAAACGATAGGTGATGCGGCCCTTGGTCAGGTCGTATGGCGTCATCTCGACCAGAACCTTGTCGCCGGTCAGCACGCGGATGCGGTTCTTGCGCATGCGGCCGGCTGTATGGGCGATGATCTCGTGTTCGTTTTCGAGTTTCACCCTGAACATCGCGTTGGGCAACAATTCCGTCACGACACCCGGAAACTCGAGGACTTCTTCCTTCGGCATTCGATACCTTTGCTTGGATGGTAGTTCCAGCGCCCTGGCCGGAATTTCGGCGGAACCTATATGATAAACGCCCGCTTGTGAACACGCTTAATCCGTCTCGTTTTTTGCTTCTGGAAGCAAAAAACGTCGACCTATGCGCGCTTTCAGCCGCTCGCGTACGTCGCGATAGCTGGCCATGATCTGTTCGCGCGTGCCGGCGGCGTCGGTCGGGTCCGGCGTCGGCCAGTATTCGACCTCTACGGCGAGCGAGCGGGTGAGTTCGAGCGCCGCGTGGTGTGCTTCCGGCGCCAGCGTGACGATGAGGTCGAAATAGTCGTCCTCGAGATCGTCCATCGTCCTTGGGTGACGCTCGCCCAACGACAGCCCTTCCTCGGCCAGCACGGCATCGACGAACGGATCGCGCTCGCCGGCGCGAACGCCGGCCGAGGCGACGAAGACAGTGGCCGGCAGCGCCCGCCGCGCCAGCTGTTCGGCCATTGGCGAGCGCACGGCGTTCATGCCGCACAGGAACAGGATCGAGCGGGGCAGGGCAGCCAGGGCTAGCCCCGCCAGTGCAGCACGCAGACCAGCGTGAACAGCCGGCGCGCCGTATCGAAATCGATGTCGATCTTGCCGGCCAGCCGGTCCATCAGCGTTTGCGAGCCCTCATTGTGCAGGCCGCGGCGACCCATGTCGATCGCCTCAATATGGCTCGGCGTCGAGGAGCGGATGGCATCGTAATAGCTTTCGCAGATCATGTAGTAATCCTTGACGATGCGCCTGAGCGGCGTCAGCGACAGGATGTGGGTGACGACGGCAGCCCCGTCCTCGCGCGCCACGGCAAAGACCAGGCGCTGCTCGGCCAGTGACAGCTTCAGCCGGTAGGGGCCGGCGCCGTTGTCATTGACGGGTTGAAAACTGTTCTCCTCGATCAGGTCGAAGATCGCCACCGCACGCTCATGCTCGACATCGGGCGTCGAACGGCCAATCGATTCATCGAGTTCGACATCGATCAGCCTGGCGTGGGTTTGATCGGAGTCCGACATGGCGGCCTACATGTTCAGCCGTATGGCGACGGAGCGGCCGTGCGCATCGAGGCCTTCCGCCTTGGCGAGCGCAATCGCCGCCGGCGCCAAAATCCGCAACTGCTCCGGTCCGAGCTTCAGGATCGAGGTGCGCTTGACGAAGTCGAGCACGGACAAGCCCGACGAGAAGCGCGCCGAGCGTGCCGTGGGCAGCACGTGGTTGGAGCCGCCGACATAGTCGCCGATGGCCTCCGGCGTGTGGCGGCCGAGAAACACGGCACCGGCATTGCGCATCCGCGCCAGAAACCCTTCGGCATCGTCGATGGCGAGTTCGACATGTTCGGCGGCGATGCGGTCGACCAGCGGCAGCGCGGCGTCGATCGTCGCGACCTCGATCACCGCGCCGAAATCGCGCCAGCTCGCCGCTGCCGTCTCGGCGCGCGGCAGGCTCTGCAACTGGCGTGCGACGGCTAGTTCGACGGCACGACCGAAGGCCGGATCCTCGGTGACCAGGATCGACTGCGCCGACGCGTCGTGCTCGGCCTGGGCCAGCAGGTCGGCGGCGATCCAATCCGGATCGTTGCTGCCGTCGGCCACGACGAGCACTTCCGAAGGCCCGGCGATCATGTCGATGCCGACCGTGCCGAACACCTGGCGTTTGGCCGCTGCGACATAGGCATTGCCGGGTCCGACGATCTTGTGGACCGGCTTTATGGTCTCGGTGCCATAGGCAAGCGCTGCAATCGCCTGGGCGCCGCCGACCCGGTAAATCTCCGACACGCCAGCGATATCAGCCGCCACCAACACCAGCGGATTGATGATGCCGCCGGGCGCCGGCACCACCATGACGATGCGCTCGACGCCGGCCACTCTCGCCGGGATGGCGTTCATCAGCACCGAGCTTGGATAGCTCGCCGTGCCGCCCGGCACATAGAGCCCGACAGCCTCGATCGCCGTCCAGCGCCAGCCGAGCTCGACGCCGGCTGCATCCGTATAGCGATCATCCCTGGGCCGCTGCCGCTCATGATGCGAGCGGATACGGTCGCGCGCGAATTCCAGCGCCTCGATCGTCTTAGGGTCGGCGGCCTTGTAAGCCCGGGCGATGTCGTCCTTTGATACGGCAATGCCGAGACTTCCGAGGTCGGCGTGGTCGAATTTCCTGGTGTAGTCGATCAGCGCCGCGTCGCTCTCGGCGCGCACGCGCGCGATGATGTCGCGCACCGCGGCATCGACATCGGCCGACACCTCTCGCTTGGTCAAAAGGAAGGCGGCGAAACGCTGCTCGAAATCGGCATCGGACTGACGAAGCGTGATGGCCATCGGACGCTCAAGCCTTGTGGACGGGACGCGAGGTGGCTTCCCACGCGCCGCCGATGTCGGCAAGGCGGGCCTCGATGCACTCGACATCGAGCATGATGGTGCCGCCGCCCGAAAAGATCAGCTCGACGATACCGGCCGGCTTGCTGATCTCGATGAAACTGACCGCCAAAAGCGACAGGACCTCGGCCGGCTTGTCGCGAGCAATGCCATTGGTCTTGGCGCCGAGCACGCGGTCGAAATGCAGCACCGCCTGCCGCCGCTCATTGTGCTGGCGAAACAGGCTGGATTTGGCCTCCCAGACAAAGCGGTTCATGGTCAGCACGAAACGCTTTGCCGAAGGCAGAAACTCGAGGTCCGAGACCTTCATCACGGCATCCTGGACATGGGCCGAAACGATGCTCAGATCCTGGTCGTCGAGTGCGATAAGCTTAAGGGCGGTCATGCGGATTTCGCACCTGAAGGTTGATTGTTCAGCCTTCTGTTAGAGCATGATCCCGAAAAGTGGAAACCGGTTTTCGCAAAAGATCATGCTCAGACAGGAATCTGGAGCCTCATCTCGACCTTAATCGAGATGAAAGGCTCCAGGCGGGTCTTTCCCGTCCGCGCAACCGCGCCGCGAGGCCTGGCGATTGGCCTACGCGGAAATCCGCTCGATCACCGCGCCGCAATTGGACAGCTTTTCTTCCAGCCGCTCGAAGCCGCGGTCGAGATGGTAGACGCGGTTGACCGTGGTCTCGCCTTCAGCCGCCAGTCCGGCGATCACCAGCGACACGGAGGCGCGAAGATCGGTCGCCATGACCGGCGCGCCCTTCAGCTTCGGTACGCCGTCGACGATCGCCGTCTGGCCCGAAAGCGTGATGTGGGCGCCGAGCCGGGCCAACTCCTGCACATGCATGAAGCGGTTTTCGAAAATCGTCTCGGTGATGCGCGACTTGCCCTTGGCCATGGTCATCAGGCCCATGAACTGCGCCTGCAGATCGGTCGGGAAGGCCGGGAATGGCGCCGTCGTCACATCGACCGGCGAAATGCCGGCGCCGTTGCGCCTGACGCGAATGCCGGAATTGGTCGGCGTGATCTCGGCGCCGGTCTGCGAAATCACGTCGAGCGCGGTCTGCAGCAGTTCGGGGCGTGCGCCTTCCAGCACCACATCGCCGCCGGTCATGGCCACGGCCATGGCATAGGTGCCGGTCTCGATACGGTCGGGGATGACGCGCACGCGGGCGCCCGACAGCGATTCGACGCCATCGATGGTGATGGTTGGCGTGCCGGCGCCGGAAATCTTCGCGCCCATGGCATTGAGGCACTCGGCGAGGTTGACGATCTCGGGCTCGCAGGCGGCGTTTTCAAGCACCGTCTCGCCCTTGGCCAGCGACGCCGCCATCATCAGGACGTGGGTGGCGCCGACCGAGACCTTCGGGAACACGTAGCGGTTGCCGACAAGTCGGCCGTTCCGGGTCTTGGCGATGACGTAGCCGGTGTCGACGTCGATATCGGCGCCCAGCACCTGCAGGCCTTCGAGGAAAAGATCGACCGGGCGCGTTCCGATGGCGCAACCGCCCGGCAGCGACACCTTGGCCTCGCCCATGCGCGCCAGCAGCGGCCCGATCACCCAGAACGACGCCCGCATCTTCGACACCAGCTCGTAAGGGGCCGTGGTGTCGACGATGTTGCGGGCCGAGAAATTGATGGTGCGCGAATAGCCCTCATTCTGCTTCTCGCGGCGGCCATTGACCGAATAGTCGACGCCGTGATTGCCGAGGATGCGGATCAGCTGCTCGACATCTGCCAGATGCGGCACGTTTTCCAGCGTCAGCGTGTCGTCGGTCAGGAGCGAGGCGATCATCAAGGGCAGCGCCGCGTTTTTGGCGCCCGAGATCGGAATGCTTCCGGCAAGCTTGTTGCCGCCGACAATTCTGATGCGATCCATGGAAGAACGTCCCTCTCGGCCAAAAAAGCCGGTTCAATCGGTTGAGTATCGGCCCCTCTAGACCATTGGCCAATCTGGTTCAAGAAATTAGCCTGGTTCAAGAAATAGGATTTCCTGATATCTGAACCAAGAGTGGCCGATTTGAGTTAATCTTTTTGCATTTCCTTCGCCGAGCCGAGCCCGTCCGGTCGTTGGTCGGCTTCGCCGATACGCCGCGAGCGCGACTGCGCCTTGCGTTTCTGCAGATTGGCGCGCAATTGCTCCGCGAGCCTGTCCTTGCGGTTCGTACCGCCTTTTTTCAGTGGAATTGTCTTGTCGTTCATTGTCGCGCCCCGGCCGGCGACCAGCCAGCCGCTATTCAGGGATAGCCAACATTGTGGCGCCGCCATGTCATCAAAAGCGATCCGGCAAAGGCTTTCACAGAAGCGTTGCACTTGGCCTTGCGCTTGCCGGTTCGATATGGCAGAAGCCCCGCCATCGGCGGCTGCGGTAGCTCAGTGGTAGAGCACTCCCTTGGTAAGGGAGTAACCAACATGGCACCACGCGATTTTCCCAAGGTAATTCAGCACGTTAGCCCCCTCAGGCCTTTCGGCTGGTGTAAGGTCTCGGTGCCGATTTGGTTCCGTTGTCACCATTCGCAGATTTGCGCGGTTTCTTCTTCCCGAACACCTTGTCGATGATCCCCTTGCCGGTGTCGCCATGGGCATAGTGGTCCATGAGCAGCTTCTTGGTCTTCCAGCGCCCCTTCGTTGCCGTGGTAGCGATGTCGACATTGTTCCTGACGATCATTTCGGTTGCGAAACTGTGGCGCCCGGGCTGGTGGGTCCCGAGATAGGGGAGGTCCGCCCTTTTGCAGATGCGGCGGATATCCTTGTAGATCGATGCTCGACCGATAAAGCCGAACAGCCGTCCGTTCGGCTTTTTCCCGCCGCGCCCGGTGTCATCCTGGCGCTTGCGGTGCTTGCCCCATAGGAGAAGCCGAGGTGCAGGGGATCGCCCTTCGCGAGCCGTTCAACGACGGTGCCGACTTTCATGGCTGGCCTACTGGAAAGCGCGGCGGGAGCCGTTGCTTGTCCGGATCGGCACCTTCCCGTGGCGGCCGAGCCCCGACGACTTTGCCAGCGCCGACCGTGTCGCCGAGTAATTCGGTGCGACCATCGGATAGTCGGGCGCCAAGCCCCATTTGGCGCGGTAGTCATCCGGGTTCAGGCCAAAGTCGGTCCGCAGGTGGCGCTTGGCCGCCACTTCACCGGCGGGCCGAGCACCTGGGCGCCGTGATCAGGAAGGATTGCGATCCGGCCAGCCATCAACTTGCACTCGGCGGGATGAGCGCAGCCAGCCGCCGCGCCTTGATCCGGTCGGCCAGCTGGCGGCTGCTGTCGTCGCCCTGAAACCGCGCCGCCACGTCGAACTCGGTCCAGACCTCTTCCACGCCCGCCGCGGATCGCGCGCCGGCAAGCGCCGTCTGGAAGTCCTCGAAGAACTTGCCGAAATTGAACGCTCTGCCTTCGCCGTAATCGAAGGCCTCGGCCTCCTGCTCGCCAGCTTCTGCGCCGTCGTGCTCGCTTGCCATATCCATGTCGAGTCCGTTGTCGGGGTTCGGGTCGATGTCGGAAGGCGCATCCGGGCTCGGCGGCGTGGGTGGCGACGGTGGGGTGAGCCTTGCCGTGGTCGCGGGTTCGTCGCTGTGCTCGATCACGTCCCCGGCGATCTCACGAGCCTCGAACTCGTCGCGGATACCGCCAAGGACATCGCCAAAAAGCTCGCGCAAACAGAAGCCACCCGCGCGCCATTGCTTCATCCGCTTGGGATGACGAAACCAGGAGGAATCGTTAGGGACATCGCCCCATTCCTGCTTGCCGTTCTTCCACACCTTCCCGCGCCGCGTGGGGCGGTCGTCCCACAGGCCAGCCTGCTTGGCGTCAGCGACCGAATAGGCTTCGACCTTCATTTCTCCCGTGTCGGCGCGCACCGCCTTGCACCAGCCGATGGTGCGCTCGTCGACCGTGTTCACGCGCCGCCGGCCAGGACCGAGTGATAGAGCGCTTCGGTGATCGGGCTGCGGCAGGCATAGTTCCAGACGCGGTCCGCCTCGACCTCCTTGCCGTCCTGCAGGCAGATCGTCTTGCCCGACGGATCGTGCCAGATGGCAACGGGAACCAGCGGAGCGTCCTTGAACGGACGGTTCCTGAAAAATCCTGACTCCGGGCTATCAGCCGAAGGGCCGAGCAGGAGCAACTGTTCGCGTGTCAGTTCGCGGCAGTCGCCACCGGCCAGCTTCAAAGCCTGCCTCCACCAGCTGTAAGGGTCTGTCATGTTGTCCTTCCTTTGGTCACACGTGAAACCATTTTGGCACCACAAAGGGCACGACCAAGCGGTCGCGGGTGCGGTCTGCTGTTTATGTTGGGAGAACCCGGCCGAACTGGCGCTGGAGGTGTGGGAGTGGGTTACCACCAGTCCGGCCGGGAACGCGCAGATACTCAACACCAGACCGCGAGCCGTGATGGGCAAATACAACCAGGGGAAACTGGGCCATCGGTCTAGCGATCCTTCTGCGTAAAGTGATCGTAACCAATTTGGTTCGCATTGCAAGGGTGTAGCCGAAATGGTTACACCCTTGCAAAAAAAATCAGGTCAGAGGGTGGATATCCGGAGCCGCGCACGGCCAATGACCTTCAATTCCCCCGGTGCGACGGTCTCATCGGTCGATGCCGGGTTGTCGCTATGGACCTGGACGGTGCCTGCCGTGGTGGGCGAAAGGTATCGCCACTGCACCGCGCCAGCGATATCGAGCGCATAGATGCCGGGTCGATTAGGGACGTTGTCGTCCAAGTCGATGACAAGCGCATCACCTTTGGTGACGACGCCGTTGGCCTGGTAGGAGTCGACCATCATGAACCGGAGGTTGTGGCCGGATGCGTTTGGCAGCATTCGGGTCAGAAACTCGGTCTCAATGGCGATACCGGGCATTTCGGGTCTGGGAGCATCGCCGCTGGCGATCTCAAAGACGTTTTTGAAGCGACTGAGGTCGACGCGCGCCAGCTCGGGAAATATGAGGTCCTGAGGGGTGCATTTCAGCACCGGCGCAATCTTCGCCGCCCATTCGGATGAGAGCTTTCGCTTGCCATCCTCCAGGCGGCCCAGCTGCTGGCGCGTCGTGCCAATCCGCCGTGCCAGCTCGGATTTGCTGATCCCAACTTTCTCTCGGAAGAGCTTGATTCCGTTCCTCATGTGATGGCGGTAGCTCAAATTGATTCACAGCGGTACTGCGCCAGATTGGTTACAATCATTGACGTGTAACCAGAATGGTGCCAGAAACCGCCCATGGAAAACCTTCATCCCCTAAAGAAGTGGCGCGAAGAGCGTAATCTGAGTTCTGCCGACCTCGGTCGGCAGATCAACTGCACGCGGCTGTCGATCGATCGCTATGAGGCCGGTCGGATGCCGAAGCAGCCCTTCCTGGACCGCATCGTCGTTATGACCGACGGCGCGGTGACGGCAAGTGACTGGTTGGGCAAGGAGGCCGCTGATGTCGTTGCGAAGCGACAGGCTTCGGCTTGACCAGAGGTACAATCAACAAGGTTCCTCGTTCCGTCCGAAGGCGGTCGGCACGTTCAACAACTCCCCAAGCCGCGAGCCCAAGCGGTATCCAGGTATCATCGTCAGACGTCATGTTGGCAGCCCCCTTGCTCAGGTGGCGACAATGACGCGGAAAGTGTTGGAGGTGCCCGACAGGGCATCCGAGAAACCCGACGGGTTGTCGTTTTCCTTCTCCTGTTTTTCGTGAGGAATCGATGCAAGACATAGCGGAAGAGCTACAACAGGTGGTCTTTAAGGCCGCCGGCACTATCAAGGCAGGCATGGGCATCAAGGCCCAGATCAACGCTGCCTGTGACAACCTTGGCTATCCGCGCGGCTTCTGGCGCGTTCGGGAAGCCTGGTATGGCGAGGCGTCGAACTGGCGCGGCAAAGCCATCTTCGATCTCCTCGGCCGGTACAACCGGCTCTGTCAGAAAGCCGGGTCCACGCTGGAGCCGGCCAACGACCCCTTGGCAAATGCCGCCCGATCCAGAGAGCAGGGGTGATTATGCCAGAGGCTGCTAACTTAGTCTTGATTTCCTCCGGCAATCACTTGGTCTTATGTCAGCCACGCAATGTTTCAGTATGAAACATTCCGGAGGAATTTACTAAAATGAAGCAGACTGACGACTGGCCGGCAGTAAACGGGGAAGTAAAGGCTGTGATGGCCCTTTTTTGCCAAACGGCCAGAAGCATCGGAGCCTCCGCAGCGGAGCGAGCGGCAACGGTGCATCTGGTCGCGGCGGCAGCATACCTGGGTGAAACTGTCGGCCCTGCCATGGCTAAGCAAATCCTATCGGCGGTGTTGTCGTCGATCGGATAGGACTGAACTAAGACACTGAACGGCAATACCATTTGTAACTTGTAGGATTGCCGCTCCTCACGGTTGAGAGAGCGACATGACCAGATTGAACTATCTGAACGCCGAAGCTGTCGCGCTCTATGAGTGCGATGGTTTCGAGCGCTTTATCTGCAAAATATGCAACCAGCCCGGTTTCGTCGAAAGCGAATATGAGGCGCGTTGCGTCTGTTCCGGCTGCGTGAAAATGCTCGCGCATGCCTTCCTCATGAAACATTCCGGCGAGCCAGATATTCGCTTTGCTCCGAAGGGTGAGTATGACGCCTATTGGGCGGAGCGCGATCGTCGAAAGAAGGCTGGCAAACAGCCAATTCCTTTCAAAGTGCGCAGACAGGTTCTAGAGCGGGACCGCTATCGCTGCCAGGAATGTGGAGACCATCGCGACCTGCAGGTTGACCACATCTTCCCGGAATCAAAAGGTGGCACCATCGACCTGAACAATCTGCGCTGCCTCTGCAAGCCCTGTAATGTCAGGAAGGGCGCGAGGGTTGCGGCATGACCATTATCACAAGGAAGCGCCAGGATAGCTTCGCCATCGTCCCAAATGCCATCGCCAACGATGAGCGCCTGACCTTCGAAGAGCGTGGCGTGCTGGTCTATCTGCTGGCCAAGCCGCACGACTGGAACGTCTCGGTCGTTAACCTGCAGAAGGTCGGCGGCATCGGTCGCGACAAGGTATACAAAATTCTCAAGAACTTGGCGCTAGTCGGCTACATCAATCGCACCCGTGTTGTCGACGAAAACAAACGTGTCGTTCGGTACGACTATGACGTCCATGACGATGCGGTTCCCGATCGCCTCCCCGTGCCACTTCCGGAAAAGCAGGAAGCGGCCATGCCACCAACGGAAAACGAGGAAGTGGATGCGCCACTTCCTGAAAAGCCAGTTACTGGAAAGCCAGGTCCTGAAAATCAGGACACCTATAAAGAACCTATTCAAACAATAATCCCCCTAACCCCCCTGACGGGGGGGATAGATGGTCTTTTGGAAAAAATGATTTCGGCCTGGCCTCAGGAACACCTCGGCAAGCGAGACGTCGCCGAACGGGAACTGTTTGCCCTCCCAGGGGACAGCCGCATGAACCTCGCCTGGTTCGTCTGGGAGCAGAACATCGTCGGGGAATATGCCGGGCCGACGGTCATCAATCGCGTCGACTGGAAAGACTACCAGCCGTGAGCGATGTCAAACTTCGCGGCGAATGTTCCCATGCAGAGGTCGGCTTCTGCCCTCTCTACCACGCCGCCCACATTCGTGCCGGTCTCGGTTGCGACGATGGCGAGCTGGGGCACGGGTCGTGCGCGGTCGCTCGAGGCGTCAGCTATGCCCGCAACGTCGAACTATTGAAGGTCAAGTGCCCGGCACTCGTCGAGCAGCTCGCCTGGCGAGAAGACGCCGAGCGCGCGGCCATGCAGCGCAAGCGCAATCTCCTACTGAACGGGATCCACTGATGAACCATTTCGCGGGCTTCACCACGCCGGTCGTCGGCGGTCACCATGCGATGCTGCGCTTCGCAGAGGACGGCAGGCCTGAACCGGTGCTCGCCGTTGGTGGCAAGCCTTTGGTCTTCGCGACCGAGCTCCAGGCGTGGAAGGCCGTCACCGAGAACCTGTTGCGCTACATCAATGGGCATATGAGGCGCGATGGCGAAACCATCACCAGCGCCCGCGACGCCGCCGAGCGCGTCTTCAGCAAGGGCCGGATGATACCGGTGGAGCATCGATAGCCATGACGCCAAAGAAGGGTTTCAGCGAGGGCTGGGCAACGAGGCGCGCCGACGGGACGCCTCACTATTTTCGCCGCGATGGGGTCGGTCTCGCCCGCTCTCTCTGTGGTGCGCAAGACGCGCCCGCCGGTTGGCTCTCGATGGCCATCAATTCTCGCTGCTGCGAACGATGCGCCAGGCTGAGGGATAAGGAACTCGCGACATCGGCTGCCGTGCCGCCAGAGGCGGGCAAGGACGAGCGAGGCGACCAGCGGATGAGTGATGGGAAGGCCGGCGACTGACGCGCGCTGGCGGGCTTCTACCCTCGACAAAAAAACGGGGCAGCGGAGACCAAGCCGCTGTCCCTCCCTACCACAGCCGCCGGCCAGAGCCGGCGGTGCGGATTCTCACATCAGCATCGAAGAACGCCCATCAGGGCACTCGGAGCCAGGACCAAGCGTCAGGCTGCCGCCGGCGAGCGCAAAGAAAACCCGGCATTTTCCCGACCGACGGATAGCGTCTATCATCGGGACTGGCGCCGCTATATGGGACGCGGTGCCGGCCGCCTCTAGCGGGGACGCCAGTGCCGCTTCTTCTTCACCGTGAAATGGTTAGGCAATTGCCTCTTCAACTGACGCAAAAAGCGGCGCTGTAACCGACCGATTGCCCTTCCAATCAATCCACAATATGGAGTGGCCACAACCTTGGAGGAAACGCGTTTGTCAAACGAAACTGACTTGATCGAACTGACTGCCGATATTGTTTCGGCATATGTGAGCAACAACCCGTTGCCCGTTACTGCTCTGCCGGAGCTGATCGCCACCGTTAACTTAGCATTGTCTCAAGTGGGCCAGCCAGCAATCGAATATGCGGCAGCGCTCACCCCTGCAGTCAATCCGAAGAAGTCCGTGTCGCCGGATTTCATCATCTGCCTGGATGACGGCAAGAAGTTTAAATCGCTCAAGCGGCATTTGGCTATGCTGGGGATGACTCCCGATGACTACAGGGCCAAATGGAGCTTACCGCACGACTATCCGATGGTCGCGCCAAACTACGCAGCGCAACGCTCAGAGCTGGCAAAGGCGATCGGGCTTGGTCGCAAGGCTGCCCCGGCCAAGAAGCCTGCGGCGAAGCGGAAGGCGAAGGCGTAATAATCGCCAGGGCGCGCTTCCCTGGCGACAAAGATCTGATCCCATATGCGGCCCTGACCGCCGTTTCCCGCCGTCGTCGTCTTTGACCGCCTGATCGTCAAGTACTCCCTTCGGGGAGCCGGCTTGCGCGCTAGCGTAGCGCCTCGTTGCCCCTCAGATGTTCCTCTCGATATGAGCCTCGATCGGATTTGGGCGCCGTAGCTCAAATCTTTTAGCTGCCATAAAGGTCAGCACGATAGCGGCAGCTATCGATGCAATGACGGTGGTGGTAAGGGCTACACTTCTCACTATCTTCACTCACCGCTGCTTCACCTTCGGCGTGATCTCCTCGGGTTGTCACCGGCTTGTCGGTCATCTCTTTCCCCCCGCTGAAAGCCCGCGCCGCTTGCGGGCTAGCGCGGGCCGATCAGGAAGGACACCCGATCTTCGGCAGGCGATGGAGGGCACCGCCTGCCGCAAGCGAGAATATTTAGAAGTCGCTAATCTTCCGTCAACCCCGCTTCTTTGCGGCCCTATGCTCGGCGATAGGCGTCAGGAAACGGGTGGCGATGGCTATTGATCGGCTGGACACTGGGAGGCTGCCAGGACGCGCGGGAAGCGTGCCCGCGCCCATTTGCAGCGGACGCGGGCCGACCAAGGTCATGCCGAACGTTGGCCAGCAGCCGAACCGGCCGCCGGCGACTTAATTAGGGGCCGCTGAAATGGTTCCAACAAATGCAAGGCTATAGGGCGTTTCCTGCCGCCGCGGTTTACACCGCCGAAGCGCCCCGCGCGCTCCAGGGAACAGTTTCCAGCCTCGCGCGTTTCTGTCGCTAGGCGGAATGCGTTGAAGGCGGCATCGTCATGCAAAAGATCAACGACACCGAAAAGCTGGTTAAGCACCTTGATGAGAGGGAGCGGCAAAGCCTCATCCGCATTAAAGAAGCTCAGGAACTCATCGAGCAGAACTGCCGGCTGACAAAGAATGCCCGCGAAATCATTGCGCGCGCGTCCGATCTGGCCGCCGCGCTTGGCAGGTAAGGCTCGTGGCCTAGAGGATACGTGATCACACCATGTTCTTTTGGAGTACCTTAGGCAATTTGCATATGCGGCGGACCTGATGGACCGCTCGGCTGGCGCCTCTTGTGTCAGCTTCTTGTGACGTGCAGACTGGCGCGGGCTCATCCAAGTCCTGGGAACTATTTTGCATCAACGACGTTTGGTGGGTAGCCAGAAATAGTGCCCAATTAGCGAGAGGACTTGATCATGAAGTTCTTATCCAGCATAGCGGCCGCCTTGATATCAGCGTTAGCGCTAACGAGCACCGTTCCAGTTGATGCCGCCCCGATTCTCGTGCCTCAGGTACAAAGCGCACAGCCCGATGTCATCCAAATTCGGAGCGCCAGATGGCGCAACAATTCTTGGGGAGGTAGCCACTACGGGCGACACGGGGGTCACTATGGCCACGGCTACTATGGGCGTGGGTCCGGCGGCTATGACGACTTCTTTCCAGGAGGACTTATCACCGGAGCCGTGATCAGCAACGGCTACTACGGTGGTGGCTACTACGACGGGGCCTACGGCGGCGGGTATTATGCTGATCCGTACTACGGCGGTGGCTATTACCGCCCTGTGTACTACCACAGGCACTACTACCATAGGCATTATTATCACCACAGGTACTATCACCACGGGTACTACCATCACTACAGGCCCTACTACCACCACGGGCACTACTACCACCACTACGGGCAATACCATCACTACGGGCACTACTACCACCACGGGTATCACCATCGTAGGCACTACTACCGCTACTGAAATACGACAGGCTTATCGCGCTCGATGACCAGACCGCTGACGCTATGGTGAGCGCGGTTGGCGTAATCCGTTCTAGGCTGGAACCTGGCTGAAAGGGGGATCGCCGGATCCCTATAGTCCAGACCCCATCGAAATACGTATTTGCGCTATTCCGGAGGAGGACTCATGGCCCGGCGGCGCGGAGATTCGACTTCCTCCCGATAGCGAGGCATGATGGGGCTGCGGTGTTCGGGGGGACGCCTATGGCTTGGTCAAGATATCCACCTAAGAAGGTTCGCCGACCGGCGAGACGTTCGGTCTTTCGAGATCCGCAATTTCGATTGGCAGCGGTCGTCCTGGTTGGCGCGGTCGGCTACATCACCGCCAGCAATTCTGATATTGAACGCATCCCCATTCTCGGATCAATGAACAATCCAGGCCCGATCTCAGGTGTCGCATCCGTCATTGACGGCGACACGATCGAGATCCACGGCCAGCGCATCCGCTTCAACGGGATCGATGCGCCAGAGTCCACCCAGCAGTGTGACGACGCCAAGGGCTTTCGCTACCAATGCGGTGCGAAGTCGGCGGCGGCCCTCGATACCTTCCTGACGATTTCCAAGCCGGTTACATGCACGTTCGTCTCATGGGACCGGTACGGCCGCTATGTCGGCGACTGCGCGCGTGCTGATGGCGCCGGCGTGGCCAGCTGGATGGTCGAGCACGGCATGGCGCTGGATTGGCCCAAATACAGCCACGGCGCCTATGCTGGACAGCAAGCGACGGCACAGGCTGCAAAGCGTGGGATCTGGGTCGGCGCGTTTGAGATGCCTTGGGATTGGCGGGCACAGCACCGCACTGGCGAGCAAGCGCGGCCTGTAGCGTCCCTCTCCCTGCTGGGCTCCGGATCTAGTGGTTAAGATCTAACGCTTGGTACCCGATCGCAAGCGCGGCCACATCTCGAGCGCCTCCTTCTCCTGAGCAGAAATGTCTGACGCCAGCTGGCCGCAAATGTAATCACTAGTTATCCGTCCTCGATCGAAGGAGGATGGCATCAGTGGATGACTGGAGAATCGGGAATATCTGGGTAACCAGAATTCTGGAGATGTGCGACCCCCTGCAGACGCCGTCGGAATGGTTCCCCGATTGCACAGACGAGGCAATCAAACCGCATCTTCACTGGCTCACGCCTCGGTCGATATCCCCGGCAAGCGGCCGACTTATTCTTCCCATCCAAAGTTATCTAGTTCGTACCAGGCACCACGTCATCCTCGTCGATAGCTGCGTCGGCAACAACAAGACGTTCAAGTATCTTCCGCATTGGCACAACCGCAACGAAGACACCTTTCTCGAGCAGTTGACGAATGCAGGCGTGACGCCCGAACAGATTGACTATGTCCTGTGCACCCATCTTCACGTCGACCATTGCGGCTGGAATACACGACTGGTCGACGGGCGCTGGGTCCCAACATTTCCGAATGCTCGCTACATTATGGCGCGGCGCGAGTTTGAAGCCGCACAGGCGGCCTCCGGCGATGCTGACGAACGGACCTATGAAGACAACGTGTTGCCCATTGTCGAGGCTGGTCGAGCTGTACTCGTCGACATGGATCATGCGCTCGATGACGAGGTGTGGCTGGAGCCGACGCCCGGCCATACTGCGGGGCACGTAGCCATCAGAATAAAATCGCAGGGAGTGGAGGCCGTGTTTTCCGGCGACCTCATGCATTGGCCGATGCAGTGCATATACCCCGACTGGAATTTTCGGTACGACGCAGACCCTGACCAGGCACGTCGGACGCGGTGGGCATTCCTGGAGGCTTGCTCGGACAATGGCCGCCTCGTCATGACATCGCATTTTCCCTTGCCGTCGGTGGGAACTATCTCGCGACGCCAGTCATCGTTCTGGTTCGAGGATCATCAGCCGCCGTAATCGCCGAGGACGCCGACCACGCCGGCGCGCGGATCGCCGGGAGGGCCGCGCTGGAGGCTCAGCGAACGCAAGGCAAGGCTCGCGCTCGCCACGATGTGCATCGACGTCGGACAGGGCGTGACAGAAGAGCCGGGGCGGGATTCCTTTTCACGAGTGCGCATGCGAGTCTGTTGCATGCGCACAGGAATATCGTTCACCGTTTCGCCAACCGATCGCCAGCGACTGGCGGCGCTCATTCGGGATCGCAATGCGCCGCAGAAGCATGTCTGGCGCGCCGAGATCATCCTGCTGAGCGCCAATGGCACCGTCGAGATTATGCGGCAAACCGGCAAATCGAAGACCTGCGTGTGGCGCTGGCAGGAGCGCTTTGCCACTGAAGGCTTCGAGGGGCTGTTGCGCGACAAGACGCGGCCCTCGCGCATTCCGCCTCTCGGACCCGAGGTTGGCCGAGCGCGTGGTGGCGCTGACGCTTGCCGATCCGCCGGGCGAGACGACGCACTGGACCGCCGACATGATGGCGCAAGCGGCCGGCATCAGCGCCAGCGCGGTGCGCCGCGTCTGGAAGGCGCACGGGCTGCAGCCAAACCGCTGGCGGCAGTTCAAGCTCTCCAACGATCCGCAATTCGTCGACAAGCTGCGCGACGTCGTCGGCCTCTACGTCGATCCGCCAGCCCATGCCATCGTTGCTGTCGGTCGACGAGAAGAGCCAGATCCAGGCGCTCGACCGCACCCGGCCTGGCCTGCCTATGAAGCGGGGACGGCTGGGTACCATGACCCACGACTACAAGCGGCACGGCACCACCACGCTCTTTGCCGCGCTCAACGTTCTCGATGGCACCGTCATCGGACGCAACATGCAGCGTCACCGCCATCAAGAATTCATCCGCTTCCTCAACACCATCGACGCTGAAGTGCCGGCCGGCAAGGCCGTCCACGTCGTCCTTGACAACTACGCCGCTCACAAGCATCCCAAGGTGCGGGCCTGGATCGACCGCCACCAGCGCTTCACCTTCCACTTCACGCCGACCTCGTGCTCACCTGCGCCCCTAGAGGAACTTGTTGGCGCCGCTCTCGCTTGCGGTGACGAAAAGCGGTTGGTCCGACGTTGTAGGCGAGCGTATCATTGCATCGGCCGCGCGGCGCGCGCCGCCAACCGAACGATTTGCGACAAGGAGAGATATCGAGTGAAGCGCCCAAAAAAAGGGAGTTCGGAGGCGTCGCGGGCGTCAGAAATCCTCAGCGGTCCCGGTAGGTCAAAGGCCGACTGTCGGCAGACTGGCCTCGCCCCCACGCATACAGCATGCACGGGCTACCTCAGTCAGGTCCAGACACGCCCGACGTGATCAGCATCGGCACGTCGGAGCCGTGACTATCCGGAATGCTCAGGCTGCTCCGGGATTAGATGTCAGTGGCTTTGCGACGGCGTGAATGCCGTTTTCCTGAAATGCCTGGTGCACGGCGAGCAAAACTGCGCGGCGGATCATGAAGTGTTTGCCCGCTTTCGCCTTGAATTTGGCCCGGATGACCAGCGTACCGTCCTCAACCTCGGCAATTCCCTGGCTCTTTCCAACGCCTTGTCTTGACTGAATGTTAAGTCTCGGCTCCGATGCGGACGTTCCGCGCGAGTTCGAAGACTGCCTGGCTCTCTTACGGATGCGCAGGTTCGCGGCGGTGCGGCGGCCGGACCAGGCCGGCGTCCGGCTGCCGTCGAAGTTCGGTCCGGCAGCCTACGTGCTACTGGCGGTCGTATTTCTTGAAGGTCGCGTTCCAATCGGCAGCCAGCGCATCGAGCGTCTCCTTGGCCGTGCCGGCATTGCCGGTCACGTAAGGATAGACGCGCTGGTTGAACTGCTGTAGCAGCTCGGCATTCTCGGGAACCGCCCAGAAGTCCTTGACCTTGAACATGGTCTCGTAAAAGGCCTTGTTGTATGGCGTGGCGTTCTGGAACTCGTCCGACTTGAGCACGGCTGCGCTGCAGGTGTAGCCGCCGAGTGCGGCCCATTTCTTCTGGGTCTCGTCCTTGATGAACCATTCCAGGAACTTCAGGGATTCGGCCCGCTTCTGCGAATAGGAGACGATCGAGATGCCCTGCCCGCCGAGCGCGGCGAACTGATCGCCGTTCGGGCCCGGCGGATTGGCAAAGAATCCGGTGTTCTTGGCGTTCGGGTTGGTCGCCTCGTTGATCAGCGATGGGAAGAACGCGAAGAAGTTCATGCTCATCGCGGCCAGGTTCTCGGTGATCGCCTGGTTCTCCTCTGCGAAGTTGGAATTGGCCCAACCCGGCGGCGTGAACTTGTAGAGTTCTTTGTAGGCGTCGAGGGCGGCGATCGCCTTGTCGGAGTTGATGAAGCCGTCGACCTTGTAAGTCGCATAGTCACCGAGCTCGCCGCCGTAGGCGAAGAGCAGGCTTTCGAAGCCCCCTGCCAACCCGTCGTGGGAATTGTCGGTGTAGATCGCGATGCCGTAGCGCTTCTGGTCCGGCCGATAGAAGAATTCAGCGATGTCGCGGAGCGCCTTGAAATCCTTCGGCACGCCGAGGTCATAACCGTACTTGGCCTTGAACGCTGCCATTTCCTTCGGGTTTTCGAACCAGTCTTTGCGGTAGGACCAGCCGATGGCGTCGCCTTCGAGCGGGATCGCCCAGTACTTGCCGCTGTTGCCGGGATATTCGGCGTAGAATTTCACCGTCGCAGGGGCCATCAGCTTGGCTACGTCGTGCTTGGCGAAGAAATCGGTGAGTTCGACATAGTGACCGCCGGTCGACCCCGCGCCGAGCCACTGTGAGTCGCCGACGACCATGTCATAAGCGTCGCCCCTAGCATTAAACTCGGTAAAAGCCTTGGTTTCGAACCCTGGCCAGGCCGTCGTTTCAATAGTTACCTCGACGCCGGTCTCCTTCTCGTACTCGTTGGCGAGCTCTTGCAGATAGTTGGCGGGATCCCATTCTGCCCACAGAATCGTGAGTTCGGTCGCGGCGGCCGATCCGCTAGGCGGAAGCAGTGCAACGCCCGCCAACAGGCCGATCCACATTTGCTTGAACATTGTGCTCCTCCACCTTTCCCTACGGCGCCGCCGCTGCCCCTTGGGACAGCCGTTGTAGCAGGGCTTTGGCGTCCGCCAGGTCGGGCGTGTCGAAGCCTTCGCTGAATACCGCATAGGCGGGTACGAGCAGTTCTCGCGCCTGTTCGTCGCGCCCCCGGCCGAGCCAAAGTCGGGCGAGGCGAAGCGCCGCCCTCAGCTCGGCCAACCCCGCACCTTGCTCGCGGGCGGCTGCCATCGCTTGCCGAAAGGAGTCTTCGACAGCCCCATCGAATGGGTTCAAGCGCGACAGCAGCTCTCCCTTAGCGCTCAACAGCTCGGGCAGCTGATACGTCGAGTCCGATTTGGCGAGCGTCTCGAACGCGTGCTCCAGGAGCGCAAGCCCTTCGCTTGCCTCGCCGCGCTCGCCGCAGGCGCGAGCCAGCGCGCAAAGATAGGAGGCCATCCCCATGTCGGCGCCGGTCCCGGCGATAGCCGCAATCCCCTCCCGCATCTCGCGAATGCCATCGTCCAGCGAGCCAAGGCCGGCCAGCGCCCAGCCGAAGAAGACGCGAGCCTGCCCAAGCAGCAGCGGAAGGGCGAACTCGGTACACACCGCAACGGCCTTCTCCGCCCAGCGCCGCGCCTCGCCGGGCTCGCGCCGCATCAGGTGGACGACGCTGAGGGCCATCTGCGCCTGGGCTAGGCTCAAGGGGTGCGAGTCGCGCTGGGCCAGGGCGACGGCTTCTCGCGCCTGAAGGATCGCTCTGTCCGGCTTGCCGCGTATGCAGAGCATCTGTGCACAGAACGACCTGCAGCAGACGCCGGGATCGTGCCCGGTATAGCCCCACGCAAGGTGGCGATGCCGTTCGTAGTCGTAGGTTTCCAGGCCGTAGCTGGCAAACGACTCGGCAGCCTCGTAGTCGCCGAGATAGAAGTTGACGCCCCAAAGCTGGTGGTGCGCTTCCAGCAGGTAGCCGGAATCACCGGATTTGTTTGCGAGCTCCAAGCCGAGCGTCTTGCACTGCATCGCTAGCTCCTCGGCGGCCCGCAGGTCGCCCGAGATGGTACGGCAGCCGCTCTCACCGCGCACCGCAGCGAACAGCTGGGCCTTGTCCCCGAGCCGCGCCGCAAGTTCCCGCGCCGTCGAAAATGCCTGCAGGGCCTCCGGATCGGCCCAGCCTTTGGCGGGGACGAGGGCCGCGCCCATTGCCGTCCACAGTGCAACCTCCTGCCTGAGCCGGGTCTCGGAAGCGGGCAACGATGCGGCGAGCTCGAGCCCTTTGGCGAAGTGCGCCGCGGCCTCGCGGTTGGCGGACCGTGTCATCGCCCTCTGCCCCGCTTTCAGCCACCACGGCACGGCCTCGGCAGGGAGACCCGCGAGCGTGTAGTGCTGTGCGACGGTCTCCGGCTCGGCCTCGGCGATTTCGGCAAACTCGGCTTCGAGCGCGGCCGCGATCCTCCCGTGGATCTGCTGGCGCCGGCTTTTCAGCAGGCTCTGGTAGGCAGTATCGCGCACCAGCGCGTGCTTGAACGTATAGCTGGACTCCGGCGCGGCGCCGCTGCGGAACACCAACTCAGCCTTTTCGAGCTGGTGGAGTTCGTCGTCGAGCTGGTCTCGGCCTGCGCCGCTCACCGCGGCGAGCAGCCGGTGGCGGAAGGCGCGACCAATGCAGGCGCCGATCTGCGCCGTCTCCTTCACCTGCGACAGCCGGTCGAGCCTCGCCATCAGCGAGTCCTGCAGCGTCGACGGGATTGCGATCGCCGGCAGCGGCCCGATCAACAGATAGCGATCGCCCGCCTCGACCAGCAGGCCGGAATCGAGCACGGTCCTCGTCAGCTCCTCGACGAACAGCGGCACCCCTTCCGTGTTGGCAAGGATGCGGTCCGCGATGTCGCGCGGCAGCTTCTTGCCACCCGCCACCCGCTCCATAATCGCCGTGCCATCGCTCGGTTCGAGCCGCCCCAACCGCAGCGCGTCGACATGCGACAGCGCCAGCCAGCGCGGCTCGAATTCCGGCCGCGCCGTGACCACCAGCAGGACTGGCAGGTCCGCAAGCTGCGCCGCCAGTGTTTCCAGCCATTCGGCCGTCGTGGGGTCGATCCAGTGCGCGTCCTCGACCAGTACGAGCACCGGTGCATTCGCTGCCGGCGCCTCGACCAGCCGGGTCAAGGTAGCGAGCGTGCGTGCCCTGAGCGCCGGTGCCGGCAGCCTCGGCGGCTGATAGCGACCGCCTGCATCGATTGACAGCAGTGCTGCCAGCAGCGACAGCGTCTCGCCCGTCTCCACCCCGGTCCCGCCAAGCAGCGCCCTGAGTTTGTCGAGCCGCGTGTCGGCGTTGTCGTCGCCCACGAATCCCGCCGCCCGTTCCAGATGCGCTATGAGGGGATGGAGCGCGCTGTTGGTGTGGTAGGCGGAGCAGAAATAGCGCAGCTCCGCATGCGGCCCTGCGGCGACCTGCACTGCAAGCGCCGCCAACAGGCGAGACTTGCCGATGCCGGCCTCGCCGCTGAGCAGCACGACCCGTCCCTGTCCCGATGTTGCGCGATGCCACCGTTCGAGCAGGAAGGCGAACTCTGCCTGCCGGCCGACGAGCGGTGCCAGCATAGCGTGCCGCGCTTCGAAACGGCTCTCGGCGGCCGTCTCGCCGACGACGCGCCAGCACCGCACCGGAGCGACGAACCCTTTGACCGCGCGCTCGCCGAGATCGGTGGCCGTGAACAGGCCCGCGACCAGCCTTTGCGTAACCTCGGCGATAACCACAGTGCCCGGCTCGGCGAGGGCCTGCAGCCGGGCTGCAAGGTTGGGCGTTTCGCCGACGACCGCTTCCTCTTGCGCCGCACCTTCTCCGATCAGGTCTCCGACGACAACCAGTCCAGTGGCGATGCCGACACGCGCGGCAAGCGGCGTTCCGCCGGGCGCAGCCAGCCGGGCGGTCGCGGACGCAGCGGCGAGACCGGCGCGCACGGCCCGCTCGGCATCATCCTCGTGCGCTTGCGGCCAGCCGAAATAGGCAAGCACCCCGTCGCCCATCAGCTTGGCAACCCGCCCCTCGTAGCGGCCGATCTCGCGCGACACCGCCTGCTGGTAAGCGAGGATGACTTCGCGTGTGTCCTCCGGGTCGAGCCGCTGCGACAGCTCGGTCGAGCCGACGAGGTCCACGAACATCACGGTGAGTTGCCGCCGCTCTGCGCGGGCATCTGAGGCCGCTGGCGGTGGCGCGGCCGTCCGGGGCGGGGTTGTACTCTCAACGAGGGACGCAATGCCGCTGAGCAACTTGCGCCGATGGCCGATCGACGTGACCCCGAGCGCGGTCAGGTCCTCGGCGGTCAGTTTGGAAAGAACCTCGAGGTCAACGTCGTTGTCGCGGAAGACCGCTGCGTACACGCCCAGGCCGAGGTTTGCCAGCCATGCCCCAATATCCACAGTGCCTTCTCCCAGGCGGTGGAGGTTTTGCCGGGCATTATATCGCAAATAGGAAGCAGGGTCGTCCTCTTATGCGAGTAGCAATGTCACCTTTGGGGCCGTCACAAGCCACGTCGAGCTGAGCCGTCCGAACGTCTGCGTTGGGTCGAAAGTGTTGAAAAGTCGCCGACTAGCCCAACGGCAACGCTAGACTAGAATATCGTTTTCGCGAGGAGTCCGATTGCGAATGGTGATTGCGGAAAAAACCCTCGTCCGGAAATGAGATTCTGGCGCCGGCGCCTGCTTCACAACCCGTCGGACTTTTTCAACACTACCGGTCAGGTCGAGACTTCAAGCCTCCCATGCAAAACGTCCGCTATCGATGCGGTGGACGGCTCTCCTCCGCCTTGCGGCTATAGTCGTGGGCTTAGAGCTGGAGGAGAACTGATATGGGCAATGTTACGACGATTGGTCTGGATATCGCGAAGTCCGTGTTTCAAGTGCACGGGTGGATTCTGTGGGCGCGGTGGTCATCCGAAGGAAGCTGACCCGTGGGCGGGTCCTTGGTGAGAATCTGCCCCGATGTCTCGTCGGATCGAAGCCTGCAGCTCCTCGCACTATTGGGCGAGAGAGCTCATTGCCCGAGGCCATGATGTGCGGCTGCTTCCGGCGCCGTACGTGAGGCCCTATTTGAAGGGGCAGAAAACGATGCGGCCGATGCAGAGGCCATCTGCCGAGGCGGTAACCCGGCCGACCATGCACTTCGTGCCGGTGAAGTCGCCCGAGGAGCAGAGTGTGATGATGCTTCATCGGGTTCGGTTGATGCTGAACCGCCAGCGCATGCAGATATCGAACGCGCTTCGGGCACATTCCTACCGCGCGGCTCCAAGGCTTCATCTGGTCGTCATAATGGCAAGGCAGATTAGGAACGCCGAATGAACCGATCCCCTCAATTCGGTGGTTCCCAAGACCTCCCTAGCCCGGCGCGCCTGTCCGGGCTTCTTTTTAGGTCTTGCCCGCCAGCAAGTTGGTGGCAGCGTCTTAGCCGTGCTGATATGTTCCCGTCTGGTGGGCTTAGTTGGGAGTTCCGATCATGGACGCGGAAGAGATGCAGGAGATAGGCGATACCCTCATGCGGATCGTCACGCCAGACATGTCACCGAAGCAATTGGTCAAGGCGGCTCGGAAAGAGCACCCCAAGGCTTCGAAGAAGGATATCGCCAGGGCGGCATTTTTCTCGATTATTGCGCATGCGGACGAGGATCAAGGCAAGGCAAAGAACCTACAAGCGTTCGCCATCGCCGAGCGTGTGAACGGGAGCTAGATACCGCTTCCGTCAGGGCGCTGAGATGTTGCAGAGTGATTTTCTTGGACCTGAAGACTTGGCCCAATGCCAGCGCGTCTTTGAACAGGTCTGCTCCGATGACAAAATGGATCCATGTTCACTCTCCGGGGCCTGCCCCCTCACACCACTGGCATTTGGCCGGTCGACCCGGTGGCGACGGCCTCGTCCGGTTTTGAAGGCAGCGTTAACTGAAAGACGGCACCGCGAGGTTCGTTGGCGGTAGCCCAGAGCCGCCCGCCGTGAGCTTCGACGATCGCGCGGCAGATTGACAGGCCCATGCCGAGACCGCTGGGCTTCGTCGTGTAGAAGGCCTCAAACAGGCGCTCGGGATCTGCCTGGTCGAGCCCCGGGCCTCGATCCTGCACTGCAACCAGGACGGCATCTGGCTTGGCTTTCGCGGTCCTGATCAGCAGTTCTCGCGCCCCCGCATCGACGCCACTCAGCGCTTCGATTGCGTTGACGATCAAATTGAGGATCACCTGTTGCAGTTGCACCCAATCGCCTTGAACGAGCGGCAGGCGCTGTGCGAGTTCAGCCTGCACCGAGACGCCGGTCTTCACAGCTTCGCCGCGGGCAAGCTCCATCACCTCGCGGATTACCTCATTGATGTCCAATCTGTCCTGCCGCGGCGGCGTCTTCTTGATGAGGGCCCGGATCCGCTGGATGACGTCGCCGGCCCGGTTGCCGCTTTTGACGATTTCATCAAGGGCCTCCTGTACCTCGTCCAGATTGGGCGGGTCGGTCCGGAGCCAGCGCAAGGCCGCCTGCGCTTGGATGACCGCCGCGGCGATGGGCTGGTTGACCTCATGCGCGATCGAGGCCGTGAGCTGTCCCATTGTAGCGACGCGATTGGCGTGGGCCAGTTCCACCTGCATCTCGCGAAACTGCCGTTCGCGACGGGTAATCTCCAAGGCAATCGCAGCTTGCGCCGCGAAGTCCGTGATCAATTCGATCTCTTTATCCGTGAAGCGCTTCGCCGCGCCGGCCACGCTTTGGCACCAATGGATGGGCCAACCTGTGACCGTCGTTCCGTTCGCAGAGTGGACACCGGACCAGGCCGATCTGAACACCGCGGGCGTCAGCATGACTTCGGTAAGTGGCGAGCTGTTGCAGGCAGAGGTTCCGCGTGTCTTTTGTGCGCTATAGTTCCTCATTTCTGACCTCTCGTGTTCTCGTGGCGTCTTCCCAGAAACTCGCCTGAAAATCGATCGGTCGGGCTCACCGGACCGAGACGAAGATCGCCACATCGACATTGCCCCGGATGGCATTCGAGTACGGGCAGATGGCATGAGCACTCTGGACCAGCTGTTCAGCGGTCTGTCGGTCGATGCCAGCAATGCCTACGGCAAGTGCGGCGGCCAACACGAAGCCTCCTGTTTCATTTCGACTAAGGTCGATCCTGGCGCCGACGTCGATATCGTCATCGGCGAAGCGGTGGCCGGCATCCCGGCTCACATGAAGGAGTGCGCTCTCAAAGCAGGCTGCATAAACGCCGGCAAAGAGTTGTTCGGGATTGGCCGCATCGCCCCTTCCGCCAAGGGCCCGGGGCAGTGCGAGCTTGAGGTCGAGCAGACCGTCCTCGCTGCGGATCAAACCGTGACGGCCTCCGCTCGCGCTGACTTTTGTTGAATATAGACTGGCCATAGCACATGCCTTCTTCGTTTGGATTCGCCAATTTGGGACAGTCGTCCGGACTGTCGCCGCGACAAATCGGCGAACAGCTCGTGCACGAGGACGCCCACCTGCTAGGCGGGCTATCCTGCGGCTTCCAGGATCAGCCGGGTGATCTCGTCGGGTTGAGAGATCAATGACAGGTGGCTCGCTTTCACTTCGATGGTCTTGGCGCCCATGCGCTTGGCCATGAAGCGTTCGAGATCGGGATTGATCGTCCGGTCTTCTGTCGAAACGGCATAAAAACTTGGCTTCGACCGCCACGCCGCCTGCGTGGCCTTGCCCGTCAGCAGAGCCTTGTGGAACGGCTCCTGAACCGCATAGAGAACCTTCGCCTTCGCTTCCGGCAGATCGCCGGCGAAGTCACGCAGGAAGGCTTCTTCGGAAAGACGTCCTTCATCGCCGTCGAAGACGATCCCCGCAGATGCGGGCGGTGTCGGAAACCTCTTCGCCAGAGCTGTATAATCCTCGCCCGCATCCGGCGCGCGCGCCGCCACATAGACAAGAGCCGACACATTTGGATGCACCCCCGCCTCGGTGACGATCATCCCGGAGAAGGAGTGACCGACCAGAACCGTTGGGCCGTCCTGTCGCGACAGCACGCGCTCGGCCGAAGCCACTGCCTCGGGCAGCGTGGTCAAGGGGTTTTGCACGGACGTGACGTTGAGCCCCGCCGCCTGCAAGCGCGCAATCACTTCGGACCAGCAGGAGCCGTCGGCGAAAAGTCCGTGCACGAGCGCGACGTTACGCGCCCTTTCCGGAGCGGCGTTTGCGATCGTGCCGCGCGTGGAGATCAACGAAGCTGCCGCACCAGCAAGCAGGGCCGTCGAGAAACTGCGTCTGTTCATCATCACGATTCTCTTCCTTCATTGGAACGGTTGATTTGGGAGTGTCTCGCTAGGCGGCGCGGTGCCAGAGCCGGGACGTCTGATTTCGTATCGTCACTCACCACCTTTCGGCCGCCGCCCCTGATGCGAGCGCCCGCTCGTTTCAGAAGGTCCGCTGCCGGGATCGGTCGTCACAAGGGGGGCCGATCATCGGCTAGTGAGATCGACGGTTCACCAAGGAACGCCTCCGGCATCGTTGAAGAAGCCGCCGCTAGGTCCCTCGTCTGGAAGAGTAGCGAGATGAACCACGATCCGCGAACCCTCTTCGACCGTTCGGTTGCCGTTGAAGTTGTTGAGGTCAGTCGCAATGTATCCAGGTGTTGCAGTGTTGATCTTGATGTGGGCGTGTGCCGCACTGCGCCGAAAGGTGTTGGCGTATTGGACTGTCAGCATTGTGACGGCGGCCTTGGATGATGCATAGGCGACGATCGTGTCCTCTCGGCCGAACATCGTCGTTGGATCGCTCGCCAGCGTCAAAGATGCGGTTGTGCTGGCAATGTTGACGATGCGAGGCTGCTTCGACGCCTGCAGGAGCGGTAGCATCGCATGCACCATCCGGACCACAGCGAAGACGTTGGTGTCGTAGGTCTCTTTCATCTCGGCAGGCGTGATTTCGAAGGCCGGACGGGCTACCAAGACGCCTGCGTTGTTCACAAGAACGTCAAGCCGGCCATGCCGGAGTTGAAGCTCTTGGACGACTGCCGTGACGCTTTCATCATTGGTAACGTCGATCTGTGCCGGAACGACGTCCAGCCCCTCGGCAATAAGTGCGCCGGCGGCCTCTTCGCCCCGCGTCCAATTGCGGGACCCTAGATAGACGCGCAATCCGCGTTTGCCGAGCTGCCGCACAACCTCTTTGCCGAGGCCCTTGTTTGCGCCTGTAACGAGCGCGATCGGTGTTTCATCCATTGTGATCTCCTAAATAGCCGCAGCGTAAGCTGACGTGTTCAGAGCGCGCCTACTCGTACTCGTCCACCAAATTGAAATTCCGCCGGATTGAGCATCGGCCGCGCGTGTGTTATTTGAGAACGCTATCGCATAGTTATTAGAGAATGGTCTCGCATAAGTCAAGGAGTTATTAGAGGATGGTCTCGCATAAATCGAGCGTGCCGCTGATCGGCGCTGAACCGGTTCGACGCAACGGGCGCGAGCGTGTTTCAGCAATTCTTGACGCCGCCACAGTGCTCTTCGGGAACAGAGGCTTCGATGCGACAACGATGTCGGAGATCGCGAGCCAGTCGAAGACAGCCCCCGGCTCGCTATATCGGTTCTTTCCGACGAAGGAAGCTGTCGGGGATGCGATCGTGGTTCGATACGCGGAACGGTTCGAAATCGCGTTTGCGGGCCTTGTGAAGACGGCAGGGCAGCTTTCGGCGACAGACATTTCCGGCATCGCTTTGGATCGCATGCGGGAGCTTGAGAATGACCATGCTGCCGCCATCAGCGTTGCAGAGGCTGGCGGAGTGACAAGGGAGCAACGGCAGAGCCAAACTAATCGTGTCCTCGCCATCATCACGCAGTTGATCAGCCATGCTTTTCCAACCGTCGTCCCGGCCAGGGTGCCGGTTTGCGCCTTCACGCTGATGCAGCTTTTCAAGACATTTACGGTCACATCGAAAAGCCAAGCTCCGCAGTCGCAGGCTGCCAAAGAAATGCGGTTAGTGATCGAGCTGTATCTCCGCAGTCTTGATCAGGCGGCTCTCGCCACGACATGATCGGTGACGGTACTTTTCGAGCCAGAACAGCGTGCGTGGTTCGATGCCGCCAGACACAAAGTTGCCCGACTGATGCCGATACTTTCAGGGACGAGGCCGCGCGCGATTATTTCATCGAGGATACCGAAAGGCTGGCCTGCCTGACTGACCCGTACGCGGTAGGCTCTAGATGGCTCACGCCGGTCTAGGTAAGCCCTATGGCCATCTCTGGTCGGTTCGCGAGGCGGCGCGACAGATCGTCCATGAAGCCCTTTGCGTATTCACTGTCGCGCCGACCAGCATCGCCGTGCCGCAATTTTCCCGACTATAGCGGGTGATGCGATCGTCGCTAGAAACATGCTAGCAATTCGTTCCGGCCGAATACACGGAACGGTTCCCAGGGGCGACCGATTGTCGTCGAGGTCGTAAAGCGTAGCCCACGAAGCAGGAAGGTGTAGCATGCTACACTCTGCCAACCGTCCGTCTTCTGAAATAGGACCGCGCGGGCCGGTCTTTCAGTTGTCGTGAGTGTCCAACAGAACGCCCAAGTGCCGCGCCCCGGCGCTTTCAACTATCAATTCCTCTAGGTCGGAATCGGAGAGACGCGTTGTGGCCCGCTTTCGAACGACTCTAATCGTGTCTGAAACGGACACTGGAATGGTCTTGCTGTGATCGTCGAGGTATTGCCCGAGTGCAATCACGGCGTCGACGTCAACGTCCTTCGGAAGATCCCTCATAGTTCGAGAGTATGACGACGGCGCCGAAAAGCAATGATATTTGACTGGGCAGGCTTCTTATAGCCCCACCGCCAGCGCGCCGTTCCCGCCGCCGCTGTCCTAGACGCGCCCTCGAAGCGGCCGGCCCTGGTCGAAGCGACATCTGGCAATAGGAAGTTCACTTACAAAATTCGCCTGGCAAGCCCTGACTGTTAGGAATCGCGCTAAGGCTTGTTGAGATTCATCGTGAGTTTATGACGGCAGCAGCAAGATTGATGAAGGCTGCGAAGCTCTGGTCGGTTTTGTCAGCTCGCATGGCGATACG
>NZ_JBWKME010000104.1:0-43170 GCF_056431085.1 Mesorhizobium waitakense
TTCGCCCATTGGGCGTCCGTCAGCACGAATCGTTCCATCCAAAGCTTGAATCACAATCCAATCTCAGGCGGAATCCTGAATCTCAACAAGCCTTAGAGCGGTTGGCCCTGGCAGCGGTCCGCTTTGTCTCCGGCGGAGCACCTGGCTCAAAGCGATAAAAAGTGGATGGGGCCCGCTCTACATCGCCGTCATCCTCGCCAGCGCGGTCTGGCGCTACCGGCACAATGATATGATCGCCGGCCGCCGGCCTCCTGATGGCCGCGCTAGGCGTCCTGGCTCTATTGCTTCCCGTGCGGCAAGATCAACGCGCGCTATTCTGGTGCCTCACTCGGTCGCTCCGTCATAGCTTCGCGGAGCACCTCGTAGGCGCTGCCGCTGTCCTCTTCCAATTCCACATGGCTGCTACCCATCGCTTTCGCATCAGCGAAGAGCTTCATGACCATTTCGGCAATGGTGGTTTCGTCGGCGTCGCCGATTTCATCGAGATTGTCACTGATCCACTGATGAAGGAAGTTGGCGCCGCGCGTGCTCATCCGAATCGACCGAACTTGAATGGTTCCAGATCAAAAGAGCCCGCCACCGAGGGTGACTGGGCGCGGCGTCCTCGGCTGAGACTCAGTGCAGGACCGCGACGATTTTATGAGTTTTGGGATCAATCAGAACAGTCTGGTCATTGATTACCGCTACGCGGTATTTGACGTTGGGCACCTCGCGCAGTTCAACTTTGTCCGGGACCGGCGAGCCGATCTTGAGTTCAACCCCGAGCAGGCTGATCGACGCCAACGGCTGCTTCTTGACGTACTCGCGGATGACCGTTTCCTGCTCAGGCTGAACAACGACGACATCTTCTGCTACCGCTGCACCGATGCCGCTCAACAGAATGAACGCAGCCGCCGCACTCGAAATGTACATTTTCATAACATTCTCCATGAATTTCTGTTTCGCCCTCGGCTACTAAAACTCGGTGATCAGTTGGAAGTTCCGGTCCTGGCGTGAGGCTGCGCAAGAATGCTCGTAGTGCATCAGTTTGAATTGTGACGCGTGTCGATCATTAGCCGCGCCTCTCGAACGAGCGAGGCCAATTGCTTGCGCCGAGGAGCGTGACCAAATCGAGAGCCTGCTGCTCTGTGATGCCGGTTTCTTTCATCAATCGCCGGACAGCGTGACCGTCTGTCGATTGTAGCTTGTTGTTAGGATCGTCGGCCATTTGTCAGGCTTCCTGGCTGATGCCGGGAAAACGTCCATCTCGACAACAAAGTTCCGCATCGTTCAGGGAAACTCTCTTTGAGCGCACACAGCGCCAGAGCTACTTCCGCGTGATCCATTCCAGCAATTCAGGATCAATCTCTTCGCTGCCGGTGAAGTCGCGGATCAACTGTGCGGCGTGCGCCTGCCACTCGTCTTCAGGAAGGCCCTGCTCGAGCACCAATGTCCTGAAGGCACTGCGAATGATGTCGCAGTCAAAGGCCGATATGGCGCCTTTTGGCGCCTCTTCGTCCATCTCAACACCCGGTGTGTGGGCAAGAGCTTGGAGAACCCTCAAGCGTCCGCCTGCCTCTATTGGATGCGGACGACAGTTGAAATGATACGCCTATGCATGGCCTGCTACGAGTCCCAATTTGTTCGCTGGTCGGCGCACTAAGCAGCATCCTTCAGAACGACGGCCTAGCGCAGCCCTTGCATGATGAATTTGTAGATTGTTCCAATTTCTTCATCGATCTCTCGTTCGGGAATGCCTTGGGTGGCAGCCGCCCGTTTCGCGTCCACCGTCATTTCGATGACCAGCAACACAAATCACTTCCCCGTTTGCTCATTCTTCCCGGAAATCCTGCAAGGAAGCGTGCCGCAGATCCTCTTCGCCGCCCAAGTGCTTCACGCGCCCGATAAGGCCCGGTTTGACCCATTGCGTCGCCGGTCGCTTCATGCCCTTTGGCGCCGGCCCTGCATGGCCCTGGACACGCTTCCAGAGGCGTTCCCGCATCTCCCGGTTCAAGGTGATGAATGCCGAGCCGACATACCGCCCTGTGCCTCGCTCTGCCATGAGAGCGAATGCCGGCTTACCTGGCTCTCGCTCGACGCCGAGCAGATCGAAGTCGCCGATGGCGTAGCTTTTTGCCTTGAGCCAATTTGTCGTCGGGCCGCTTCGGTATTTGCTGTCGCTGCGCTTCGAAACCAGGCCTTCAAGGCCGGCGTTGTCGACCAGATGGAAAATGCTGGCAGCATCACCGGGCAGCGCCTGGCTGAATTGGATTCGGGCGCCGTCCGGGATCATCTTGGCCAGTATCTCGCGGCGATCGATCAGAGGCATATCGCGGATGTCAAAACCGTTGACGTGCAGGAGGTCGAAGGCGACGAAATAAAGGTCATGCTGGCGCCGGATAATTGCTTTGCGTAGCGCTCCGAAATCGGACAGGCCGGCATCGTTCAACACGATGATCTCGCCGTCGATGATGGCTTCCTCTACATCGAGTTCCGCGCCGACCTTTGCGAGGTCGCGATACTTCGATGTCCAGTCCAGACCGCGACGAGTGAAGATGCGGGTCCCGCCTGCATCGATGACGAGCTGCGAGCGGTACCCATCGAACTTGACTTCGTGAATCCAATCCTTGCCCTCGGGAGGCTTCTCCACCAGGGTCGGCATCATCGGAGGAATGAACGAAAGCCGATCGACCGTCTTGCCCATACGCAACCCACGCCACACAGAACGCGATTCAATAAACTTTTAGCGTTTCGGTTCCGTTAGCGAGCGCTGAAATTCGCCGGTACCTTAGGCCCGCTGCGGGGGGTGACACAGGGCCAGCGGGCCATCGGATCGGTGGGGTCGCGTCTTTTGCTCCACCCATTTGATTGGGTCGGTTCCTATTTCCTATTTCGAGCCACCCAGCGCCTTAAGCTTTTCGCAGAACTGGGCATGAGGCTTGCTCATCGCCGCGTCGTTGCACTCTTTCATCATCATGCCCTGATCGTCCTTCGACATGGCTGTCCAGGCAGCCTTCATTTCGGCATCGGACTTCATCGTTTTCATGCTTGCATCCGTAAAGAAGGGGCCCATCATCTTGGGCTCGTCGAGAGCTCCGGCAAGCGCTACGCCCGCCAATACGGCCGAGGCGGCCAGTGCACCTAAGCAAATAGATTTGATGTTCATGACGATTCTCACTCCCTTGTTTGTTTCGTCGGCCAGAAGGGCGACGCAAGAGTCAACGCGTGAAACGACCAAGAGTTCGGCGTCCAGATCCTTACTTTTTCGCAAGAATGGGCGTCTGGAAAGGCCTGGGCTCGGGCGCGGCGGGATCTTCAAAACCCGCTTGGCGGCGCGCCTCATTCAAGCGGGCTTTAGGTTGTCTCTGAGCCGGGTAGGCCGGAAAGCCCGCGCCTCTGGCGGAGGACGCGGGCCGATCGGATACCGATCTTCAGCCGACATCGGGGGCGACGTCGGCCGCCAACTCAAAGTAATTTAGAATTATCTAAAGTTCTACTGAATGCTGAATTCCAGAGACAGCCGCTCCCGGATCATCGCCGCCGCAGCATCCCACAAGCCTTCGCCGCAGCCAGAAATGCCTCCCTGACGTCATCGGGTGTCGCCGTTCCTTCAATCGCCGCCACGCACATTTCGACCGGAACACGCCATGTGCCGTTGCGCTTTTCCCAGGTCAGCAATTCTTCCGCGGCGGCGTCGACGTTGTTCACCTCGCGCGTTACGCCAACGCGCTTCGTTCGAACGGGAACCGGCGGTGAGAACCAGAGCATGGTCGATATTTGTTGCGATGCTAATGAATTGCCATGGGCGGGATGATTCGCGGAGCCGGCTTGCGTGGAATATTTTAGCAAAAGTGAATATTCATTACGTGATCGCGTAATTTCCGGCCTCGTGTAGCGCGCAAAATCACTTGGCACCTCCGCGCAACTTCATTTGGCACTAACTCGGCGCGCAAAAGGCCCGTTCAGGTCAGTGCTATTCTCGGGTCGCCACCCCCGCCGCCAGCGGACTGCTCAAAGCCGCCTATGGTTCCTCCAATACCGGGGATCATGCTGCCTCGCAAATCTTGGAAAGTTTGTCGACTTGCCGTATTTGGATGCCTTCGGCCATCAATGGCACCGCGCGCGCGCTGCGGCCTTCTCCAGCTGGACAGCATGGAGTTCGAAAAGCCCATTGTGGAACAAAGACCAGTCGTTGATGATCTTGGCATGCGCTGCCGGCAAGCCGGGAGCAGCCACCAGCTTCGAAACCAGCGTGTTGTTGGCTTCCCGCATGATCTCGACCAGCTCCTCATAGGTCTGAAACAAGCTCTCGGTTTCGCCGTCCGTGAGCTGCGTCACGTCGATCATTGTCGGTGGCATCTTCGTGGGTCCCATCAACACAAAACCTTTCTAATTCGAAAAAGTTGCCCCGGCCGCTCTGTCCAAACTCCTAAGTCCAGAGCGCCGGGGCGCGTTGCCAAGGCCGGTAGTCATGGACAACTCCGCCATTGGTCCCCGGCCGCCCCCCGATCCTTGCAAGAAAGGGGGCAGCCGGCCATCTTGAAGCCGCGCGCCAACGCCCGGCATCCAAGGTCCCTATGCGGCGTTCAGCCACTGAGTGATCAGAGGCTTTGCCGTATTTGCCCATTCGTTCTGCACCGCCACCGGCAAATCGTCGGCGCCAGCAAGCACGATACGAGAACCGTTGTTCAGCAGCCGCATGGCAGCGCCTTCGTTGTTCGGCCCGCAAACCAGCGTGTCAGGCTTCACGTTCAAAGGCCGGCCGGCATCGCCCAGCTGGGTCATCATCGCCGCCCGCGCTGCCTCGTAGTTTTCGGCCGTCAGCGGCTGTTTCGAAGCGTAGGCGAGCTGCCAAAGGCCGTAGCCGGCGTTGCATCGCCCGTCGCTGCCGTACAGATACTCCTTGTTGAAAAACACGTTGTCGTCGGTCTCCTTGTCCTTGGAGATCAGATTGCCCAACGGCATGCGCTCCTGGTAGAGCAGCGGCTTGATCGCCCGGCTGGTGTCGAGCAGAAACCAAGCTTCGCCAGCGCCGCCCTGGCTGTTTGAAACACTGGACGGGGTGCCATCGGCCGCAAGCACCGGATGATCGGTATCGAAAAAATACTGGCCATCGTAACACACGCCGGTGAAGCCGGCAGCGAGCAGCCCGAACACCAGTTCGTCCGGCAGCTCGGTTGCCGAGCGCCCCAACTCGGTGAACATCGGCGCATAGATGCCGAAGCGATCGTCCTGAATGTCGTTGCGCTGAACGGAGATCGTTTGCTGGAAGTCGCGGTTCTTGATCGTGAAACCGTGAGCGCTGAGGTTCTGGACGACACGCTGGCCGAGCCATTCCGTCATCTTCGGGAACTGGCCGAGCCAGCCATATTGCTCCTCACGGGTCGTGGACGGAATGACCATCGCAATCGACTTATAGGCTGGCGTCAGGGCCGTGAAACCCTGGTTGAAAGCGGTTTTGAAGCCAGCGAAAAGGGCGCTTAAATTGGTGGCGTTTACAAGCATATTCAGTGCTCCGGTGTCAGTTCGGCTTTCGCCTTGGTGAAGTCGTTGGTGTTGATGCCCATTTGCGAGCAGAGTTCGATTTCCAGCGCCGACAGATTGGTGTTGCCGGCGCATAGCCTGGCAGCGAATTCCCTCATCACGCTGGCCATCTTCAGGATGCCCAGGCGCAGCGTGTCCGCCTCGGTCACGGCCTTGCGATAGTCGCCGATCGGGACGTACTGGTTTGGGTCTGGACGCTCGTTCATCGCCGGCCTCTTGCTTTCATGCGCATCGCTTTCAAGGCGAGTTCGCGCTGTCTGGCCGGTTTGGCGTGGGCGATTGGTGTGACCGTTCCGTCCTCGGAGAACGGATTGATCCGCTCGCCGATCTTGTCGTGCCAGTCAACTATCGGCCGGACTTCGCAGCCGTTCGAGTTGACGATTGTCATATCGACCCCACCACCAACGACATACTTCGCCACGGTGCCAGGAGCGTCCCACCCCCCCGGTGGCAACAGCACCCGGCGCCAATGGTCCATGAGCGTTCTGCCAAGGTAGGACACATAGGAAACCACGTGCTCGCCTGGCTGTTGCTTGCGAGTGGCTGGTAGAGGCGTTCCGTTGGTCGACGCGCCGACAAATTGAGACCCGGCGTCCTCGAGCACGCCGAAAGCTGTATAGCCTTCAAAATGGCCGCCGACGCCTATCAGTTTGTTGGGCCTGTTCCGCCAAATAAGAAGCTGCGGTCCTCTGGTTGGCGACACGCATCCAATCAACACTTCAAGCTCGTTATTGAGGTCTGCATCGTACTCATAAATGCGCCCGCCGCATTCCGCGAAAGTCGCAATTGCCTCGTCAACTCCGGCCTCGTCGGCCCACTCAATGATCGTGCTGGATACTAGTTCGCTCCAACGTTCAGAGCCACGAGTTGCGACGGCCAAAGGAACTCTTGCCGTCACGACCTTCTGCTTTAAATCGCGGAGCACATATTGGTTGTCGTAGATCGCGCGATCACTGAAAAGGATAACGCCGTCCTCGACCTTCACCGCCCACGTTGCGCTCATGATGACAATGCTCCCGAAAGATCTAGTTTCTGGTTCTCAATGCACTCGCTTAGTGCCGCCGCTCGCCGGTTCTGGGCCTCCGTAAGGGCGATTTCCTTCTGGCGCTGCTGCTCGCGCTGCGCCGCGAATGGATCATCGCCAAATCGCTGGCTCATGACGGACTGGTCGCGTCCGGCCTGCTGGGTCCGATCGAAATTGCCGACAGATGAGCGGTTGATATCCTTGATATAGTCGGCGCTTTTGCCAAGCTGCGATGCAGCGGCCGTCGCGGCTAAAACGATGCCGAGAATTTTATCAGCCGTGGTCTGCAAGCCTGGGTTTTGCGCGACGACGCTGGAGATCGACTTCTCGAACGCGTCAAAGTCCGGACGGCCATTATGGGCCTCCCTGACTATTCTCTGGATGGGTTCATTGAACGCCGAGAATTGATCTCGTGCAGTGATGAAGCCCTGACCAGCGGCGAACGGGTTGATTAGGTCGGAAAACGCGCTAACATTTGCGACCCCAGACGATTTCTGCAAGTCGGCCGTCGTCCGGCGTGCCGCCGACTCAGACGCGATGATCGACTTCTGATAGAAGTCATCCGCCTTGATGCCCACATCGCCGTAGGCCTTCGCGAGGTCCGTGACGGCTTGACGCTGCGCCTCGGTTGCATCCTGGAGGTCTTTCGCCTTCTCACGGGTAAGCAGGTAGAACGCACCCGCTGCCACAGCGGCGAGACCAAAGCCGGTCGCGATAAGACCGGTCGTGCCGAGCACTCCCACCAATGCGCTGCCTGCGGCGGCGGCGCTTCCCTTGATCGCTGAGAGCGAGCCCTTGACGCCGCCTTCGCCCATCTGCAGCGACTGGAAGATCTGACCGCCCTGCGACGCGGCGATCTGGGACATCGGCGCCCCCATCAGCATCATGGTCGCGACGTCGTTGGCCTGGAATGAGAGGTTTTGCAGCTGGAAGCCCGAAAGCCTGGAGTTGCCGTTCGCCGCCGGCGTGGCCTGCCGGGTCTTGATCGCGGCGACGTTCGCCAGGGTCGCCTGCCGCTGCCGGCCGATGGCAGCTGTCATTTCGTCGCTCGAAATCGCCCCGAGGCGCTCCGCGTCGCGGGCCTCCAGCACGGCGGCCTTGTACCGGGCGATCTCCGCATAGATCGGATTGAAGCGGGCGCGCAGCGCGTCCAGGGACTTGCCATAGGCCTCGACATCAGCCCCTCGGTCCGGAACGATCGTGACCCGATTGACCATGGCTTGCGCTGCGTTCTTTTGCGCTGCGGCAACACCGTTCAGCGCGCTGACCTGGCTGTTCAGCGCAGCCGTCTCTTTCAACCGGGCCTCGGTCGCCAACGAGGCGGAAATCGCCCCGGTGCGCTCGGCCTGGCTAATGGTTTCAATCTCTGCTGCATATCTCTGTTGCGCGACGAACAGAGGATCGTAGCGAGACCTGAGCCCGTCGAGCTCGGCGCCGTAGGCGGCGATATCAGCCCCTCGGTCCGGAACGATCGTGACCCGATTGACCATGGCTTGCGCAGCGTTCTTTTGTGCTGCGGCAACACCGTTCAGCGCGCTGACATGGCTGTTCAGCGCAGCCGTCTCTTTCAACCGGGCCTCGGTCGCCAACGAGGCGGAAATCGCCCCGGTGCGCTCGGCCCGGTCGATGTCTTCAACAGCCGCTTTGTGCCGCATCTGCGCCGCAAACAGAGGATCGTAGCGCGCCCTGGTCCTGTCCAGCACCGCACCGAAGGCGTCGATGTCAGCCGCGCGCTGCCGGTACCCCGCGTCGCCGGTTGGCTGTGCTGCCGCGATCATTGACTGGATCGACCCCTGCAGCTGACGCTGGGCGGCAACCTGCGTGGCCAGCGCCTGGGTGACACGGCCGGAGGATGCGATCGCCTGGTCGTTAGCTGCCGTCATCGCCGCCGAGGTACGGCCGGCCTCGGCGCCAAGCTCGCGAACGCCAGCCGCCGTCTCCTGCACGGCGCCCTTGGCGCCTGCGGCATCGCCCGAAATGACGAGTGCGAGGTTGAGGGCCATTAGGCGGCAACCTCGAATTCGCAGGGAAGGCCGCCAGCGCATGTTGCGGGGCTTCGGATGACCGACTGCCGCGCGGAAAGCGCCCGCGCGCGTCCTAGGCCGTTCAAAACCGATTTCAGGGGCAATTCGCGGGTCATTCGTCGCCCGCTGCACGGATCAGCCGGCGTTTTGGCATGTCATCGTTGGCCGCTTTAGGCGTGTTATGGTTCGCCGCCAGCCTCCTTAGCTTCGTGCTTTTCAAGCGTTGGAACATCCTATCGACGCCGGTCTCGGTCATCCCAAGTCGGACGGCAATTTTAGCGTTAGATAGACCTGCTTTGCGGTAGTGCTTTGCGCGTAATTCTCGCGCAAGCGGGCAGCGAATTTGCGTCCCGCCATAAACCGTCATTAGTTTTTGAGCGATCTCGAAGCCAACAGCTTCGGCAACATGGTCCACCTTTTCGCGGGGGGCCTGGATGCCGATATTGTTGTCATGGTAGTGGGCTGTGGCGTGGACCCGGATGGACACCCGGCAACCCGCAAAGTTCTCTACGAAGAGTATGAAGTCAGCCTCGCCGAGCAACTCCAGCAGATCGCTTGAGAGTGTGTCTTCCATCATCGCCATATCCGTTTTGGGATTATGGCCAGCACTATGCGCCCGCCATGACGGGCCGCCATGCCCGCTAATGCGGGCGGTGGGCAGAAAGAGGGAAATGACGGTGGAAACCGGCATCATTCCATAGTTCGAATTGGATGCAAATCCCCGCCTTGGATGGCTTTTAAAACGAACAGGGCGGCGCGGCCCTTTTTTCCCAAGGGCCGCGTCCGTTTTCCTAGTGCTCGCTCCAGTTGGCCATCTTCTCCGATGACAAGCCAAGCTCAACAAGGATCGTCGCGGCCTCGTCGGCCGTGGGCAGCAACATGCCCTTTGGCAGATGCTTGGGCAGATCGCGCCATGCCCGGAACAGATCGCCCTTTGCTGCACCGCGCATTAGCCGCATGAGGGGCAGCACCCACGGCGGTGCGGTTTTCGTCTGCTCTGTCGGCAGCACGGCGGGCGGGGCTGTCAGGCTGACCAACGGCGTGGCGATCGTCTCGGGATCATCGAAGTCCGGCAGATCGAGCAGCCGCGAGATCAGGGTATCGAAGGCGCGCGGCGGCAGGCTCGTGACGTGATAGAGCCGGTATCTGCCAACGTGGCGGATACGCCAGCGGTCGGCCCGCGCCTTGCGCGAGACGCCAGCGGCTTTCGCTGGCAGCCCCGGCAAGCGGAGCGTCGCCAGTTCGGCAGCGTTGAACCACTCCTGAATTTGGGCCTCGTCACGCGCGAGGCAGAGCAGGAGGGTTTCGAGGTAGGAAAGCCGGCGCTGGTTGTATGCCCACTCGTCGGCGGGAACGTGAACCGTCAATTGGAACTCGGTACTCATGACGCATTGACCTTGTGTTGGTTGCGGATAGCGAAAGGGCGCGGCTTTAAAGCCACGCCCTTTCTGAGATCAGCGCAGACGCTGCCAAAGATCGTAAAATAGCCACGCTTTCATCGCGGCGCGTTGCCGGCGGGCGGTCAGCCACTTTTTCATGGGTGACGCCTATTCGTTGACGGCTTTGCCGACACTCGACGGCGCAGCGCGCACGTCGGTACCGAGCATCTGCGCCACGATCTTTTCGACTGCCGTCCGCCTCATATTCACGGCCTCGGCGATGTGGCCGAGTTCGACGCCTTCGCGCATCTTGTCGGCGATGAACTGGTTGCGAAGGTCTGTCGCAGTCGGCGGCTCTTCGAAGCCGGCTAGCGGAGCCGCAAGCTTTTCGGATTGACGGTGTAGTGCCTCCGCCTCTTGGTCGTCGCGGGCGATCTTCGCTGCCTCATCTGCCCGCCACTTCGCGGCGATGCTTTCGAGGATGTCGGTCTGGCTTTCGAGCAGCGTGTGGATGCCGTCCTGCACGGGGGCGAGGCTGTCGCCCTGGAGGTGAGTGCAGAAGATCATCCAGTTCAGCGCGCGATTGGCCTGAATGGTCTGCTCGAAGGCTTCGAGCGGGCTTTGGATATTAGAGGTCATGTGTCGGTCTCGCGTTTTTTGAATGGCCGGCAGGAACCCGTTTTGAAGCGGGAAAACCGGGGGTTCAAAACCGCGCGAGACGGCACCAAGACCTTTAGGCCGAAGCCTTGGACATACGCCCTGGTCCCCCGGTCGCGTGGATGCTGCGACCGCTCCCGAAAGAAAATAGTGCAAAGTTTGCACTCAATCTTCCGGGCATAAAAAAAGCGCCGTTCAAGCGCGGGTTTTGAATTGGGTGCAGACTTTGCACTGTTTTCCAAGCCGGCCTTAGAGGCGCTCGACCTCTCGCAGAGTTTTGAAGCTCCGGCGCGACATATAGCGCCAATTCGATTTGAGTGCAAATGTTGCACTCATTCCGGAGGCTTTGGGTCGATCTCGTCGGCGATCGCGCGCAAGGCGGCAGCGATGCTGGCAGTCGATCCCGGCAGGCCAGCGAGGAACGTGCGGACAAGTTCCAGCGGCGCTGGCCTGGGGTGCCCGCCTTCCGTAGTAGTGGGTCTTTCTTTCCAGCCTTTGCGAACGGTCAGTGCCCATCGATAGAAGGGAGCTTGCGTGGTCGGTGGAATTCCCAGTGCGGCGAGGTCCGCATTCAAGTCATTCAGGATTTGCAGTGTTGTCGACCGCTTGCCTTTGAGCCTATCGAACGCCCTTTGCAGCGCCGGTATTCCGGGCTCCGGTATAAGGTCGAGTTTTGTACGCTGCTCGCCCATCGGTCGCTGTCTCCCGTCCTATTTCGGTCGTTTATCGGCTGTTCCCTTTAGCTGCACGCGGCTGCTGTGCGGCATGCCCGCCTTGGCGGGGCTGCTTATCTGTGGACAGTCGTGCATCTCGGCTTTCGCCCTGCTTGGCCAGGCAGTAGGTTCTGCGCGTTAAAGGGGTCGCATTCGCGGCCTCTTTTGCGTGCCGCTCGCGTTCGGAGTTCGCGTCAGAGTTCGCAAAAGTTTGGCGGCCGCATTTTGTCCGTTTGCTAGAACGGAAAACGAAGTATTTTCATGCGCTTGCCGCCGTTTGGTGGCGGGCGTTTTTCCATGTCTGCGAACTTTTGCGCGAAGTCAGAGTTCGTTTCGGAGTTTGCGCCGCGTTTTGGCCTGCTTTCCGGCATTCCGCGCGCCGAATTGTTCTTTTTTCAACAGGACTTAGCCGATTGCCGGCCTTTTGGCGCTGGCGCGGCAGAGCGGCTGCGTTGCCGCTCGTTTAAATCGATTTGGTGCCAAATGAAGTTGCGCGGCGGTGTCGCGTTGCGGCCCGCCGTTCCGGTCCAGCCGGATCGCGGTTTGTGTAGCCCAATCAATGGCTTCGCGCGGCCAGTCCCGCTTTATCCCGTCTTATCCCGGAGAAGGGCCGCCGCTGCCATCTGATCTTGCGCGTTACACCTCGAAAAGGCGGGGCATCATAACCGTTGAAGGCTCCTGTCTAACGTCTGGGGCCGAGGCCGCCACCTCCCCGTCAAGGTGACCCTCCGGGCCGTTCTAGCTGGAACCACTGTCGGATTGAGAAAAGAATTGATGATTTCGAGGCGGCTTACAGCCCACGCAAAATATGTCGCGGAATTTCTATTTGTGATGGGCAATGAGAAACGGCTGTTGATCATGAGCCATCTGATCGACGGTGAAATGTCGGTCGGCTCCATCGCCGAGAAGGTGATGCTAGGTCAATCCGCCTTGTCGCAGCACTTGGCCAAAATGAGGGCACTCGATCTTGTCGAGACCCGTCGCGATCGGCAGACGATCTACTATTCCTGCAAATCCGATGCCGTGCGCGAACTGCTCGGCAAGCTGGACGAGCTCGTTGCTGAGGACAAATTCCCCGTGTCCCTGCAGCAGCCTCAGGGAATAAGAGCACCCCGCAGATTGAAAGCTGCATGAGTCCCGCAGGCTTGATCCGTTCCGCACATCGCTAAGAAGCTGATTGGGAAGGTGCGGGCGGCGTAGCGAGATTCGACTTCCTCTCGATAGCGAGGCATGATGGGGCTGCGGTGTTCGGGGGGACGCCTATGGCTTGGTCAAGATATCCACCTAAGAAGGTTCGCCGACCGGCGAGACGTTCGGTCTTTCGAGATCCGCAATTTCGATTGGCAGCGGTCGTCCTGGTTGGCGCGGTCGGCTACATCACCGCCAGCAATTCTGATATTGAACGCATCCCCATTCTCGGATCAATGAACAATCCAGGCCCGATCTCAGGTGTCGCATCCGTCATTGACGGCGACACGATCGAGATCCACGGCCAGCGCATCCGCTTCAACGGGATCGATGCGCCAGAGTCCACCCAGCAGTGTGACGACGCCAAGGGCTTTCGCTACCAATGCGGTGCGAAGTCGGCGGCGGCCCTCGATGCCTTCCTGACGATTTCCAAGCCGGTTACATGCACGTTCGTCTCATGGGACCGGTACGGTCGCTATGTCGGCGACTGCGCGCGTGCTGATGGCGCCAGCGTGGCCGGCTGGATGGTCGAGCACGGCATGGCGCTGGATTGGCCCAAATACAGCGACGGCGCCTATGCTGGACAGCAAGCGACGGCACAGGCTGCAAAGCGTGGGATCTGGGTCGGCGCGTTTGAGATGCCTTGGGATTGGCGGGCAGAGCACCGCACTGGCGAGCAAGCTCGGCCTGTAGCGTCCCTGCTGGGCTCCGGATCTAGTAGCTGTGACATCAAGGGGAACATCAGCTCAAAGGGCGAGCGCATCTATCACATGCGCGGGCAGGAATATTACGACCGGACCATGATCTCGTCCGGCAAGGGCGAGCGCTGGTTCTGTTCCGAGGAAGAAGCACGCGCGGCCGGGTGGCGGAAAGCGAGACGCTAGGTTTCTAATGCGGCGCGCCGCCTGCCAGCAGATACTTGTAGCCGTTGGTCGTCATCCATCGGGCTCGGGCAAGATGCGTTTCCCACGCGCGGAATGCGCGCTCCGGCTCCTTTGCAGGATCGATGTGCAGAACGATCCTGGCAACCTCTCGCCAGTCGGCGTCACGGCCGCAGCGTCAAGAACACGAATGTAGGTGAGCAGGCGTTCCTCGTCGTAGCCGGTCAGAACAGAGGGAGCAGGCGCCTCGTCATCAACATCGGGATCTAGGAGAGGCTTCAACATGCTCAAACCATAACAGGAGCCCAAGAATGAAAAAAGCCCGCCACCTTTCGGCAGCGGGCAAAGTTAGGAAGTGTGCTGGGATCAACCAGCGAAGGTCAACGAGCGGCGGCGGGGTTGGTTGCGGAATGGCACTGGTTTAGTGCGGCAATCGGCTGACGACGAAGATCGCTGCAGCACCCAAGGCTATGACCAGCGCAAGCACTGCTAAGCCTATTCGCTTGTAGGAAATCCGAGGCCTGGAGCGGGCTGCTTTCGAGGCCTCCACCTCATCGAGATTGTTGTAGATGGCCTGCCGATCGTTGTCCTGCTTAGGCGCTGATTTAGCCTTTTCATAAGCGCTGTGAATACGTCGGCCGTTTTCCCCGTAGCGGTCGCTGTTCGGGTAAGCCTTCTTTGACTTTGGCTGGGTCGGTCGAAGTATCCCCATAGATGTCGATGATAAATCAGACGAAGGGTGCCCGCCAGCCGTCAGCGTTTACCGCCGCTGTGTCCTACGCTAGCGAAGCGCCGTTCGCGCCGTGGCGGAGCGCAGTGCTGCAAGCTCGTCTTTACTCAAAGTCATTGTCTTGGTCTCCGTGGCAGGGGATTGGTTCGAGTTCGAGGAAGGCGCGGGGTTCAGCCCCACGCCAGTCCCCAGCGCTTGGCGCACACCGGCCCGTAGCCGACATCGATGGAGCGGTGGTCGGTGAGCTCGATGGCGCAGAAGCAGCAGTTTCCGGTCCGCTTGCCGTGGGCGGCACCGGCCTTCGAAGGGTTCTCGGCCAGAGCCGAAAGCGCGGGAATCAAGGTCTCGGGTCCAGGCGAGCGCCGCGACCGCGTGAACTCGCCCTTGCGGTCGATGCGCCCATACCATTCGCGGCTTGCGAACGATCCCGGCGAGGTGACGTTGATCTGCCCTGCGTGGCTGGAGCGTTCACCGGCAGGCGCGAGGATGACGGTTTTCCGCCGCTGAACTTCCTTCCGGTCGGCTCGGGCGGCGTGCCTCCGTTCGGCCAGGACATGAACGGCATCATGCGTCAGATGACGCAGTGGTTGCAGTGGGCGGAAGTTGGGGGGCCGATCACTTACGATGCGGCCTTTCAAGCCCAGGTTGGAGGCTATCCGAAGGGTGCCATTGTCGCCTCGGCCGTGACCTTCGGAGTCTGGTGGCTGTCAACCGTCGACAACAGCGTGACCAATCCAGACACGGGCGGCGCTGGCTGGAGGCGGTACTTCACCTCTGGCGGGCTGATCGCAACGCGCGTCTTCGCAAACAGCGCCACTTACACGCCCACGCCTGGAACCAACAGCATTCGCGTCATGGTGGTCGGCGCGGGCGGCGGCGGCGGTGGCTGTCCGGCCATGAGTTCCACGCAATTTGCATCAGGCGGCGGCGGCGGCTCCGGCGGCTGGGCTCAGTCGGCCCTCGCTACTGGTTTTGCAGGCGTCGCCATAACCATTGGGAACGGCGGAACAGGCGGCGTAGGCCTCGTGCCCGGCAACGCTGGCGGTACAACTTCGTTCGGCTCTGCCATCTCGATCTCTGGTGGCGGCGGCGGCGCTCCCGGCAACCCATCCACAAATCCATCCACCCAACGTGGAGGGGACGGGGGCGTTTCGACCGGCGGCAACCTGATCAACTCCTCGGGAAATTCTGGGCTGGCGGCAATCTCGCTCGCATCGGTCAATATGGTCAGCGGCGGTGGCGGCGGATCGATTTTGGGCGGTGGCGGCAAGCCAGTCGTTTCAACGACTGCGAACGGAAATGCTGGCGGAGGCCCAGGCGGCGGTGGCTCAGGGGCTGCAGGGCAATCGTCAGGCGCTCAAACGAACGGCGGCACAGGCGCTAAAGGCGAAGTTGTCATCGAAGAATTTGCCTGATCTGGCGCCTGCGTAACGCAGGTCCGCACACCACCTTTCTCCCTCTCCTTTTTTGGTCGCGCGCGCGTCGCGCATAACGTCCCGGGTTCGGCCCGGGCGAAGGATCGCCTATGCTCAAAAACATTTCACTCGCACTGGCGTTGGTCATCAGTCCAACGCTGGCCATGGCTCAGTCGGCGCCGTCAGACCCCGCAATGACCTATGGCATGGTCCCCACGGTCGGCCAGTGGAACCACTGGTTCCAGCAAAAGCAGGATGCCCTCGGCTACGTCCCGGTGAATCGCAGCGGCGACACGATGCAGGGCAAGCTGATCGCGGCCGCCTCCACGTCGACCAGCGCCGGCTTCAATCTGCCTCCGGGCACCGCTCCAGACGCTCCCGTCGATGGCGATGTCTGGATGACGACCGACGGCATGTTTGCCGAGGTCGGCGGGGTGACCATTGGCCCGATCCGCAACGGCAACGTCGCCGGTCCTGCAACGACGGTTGTCGGCGATCTGCCAACCTTCTCGACCACGGACGGTTCGGCCCTTGCCGACAGCGGTCAAGCCCTGCCCTCGGGTGCCCTTGTCGGCACCACGGGCATTCAGACGCTCACGAACAAAACCCTGACCGCGCCGGTTCTCGGATCACCAAGCATCACGGGAACGGTAACGGTCGGCGGCGTGGCGATGAATTTCCCAGCGTCGGGCCTCATCGCCGGAACAACCGATGCTCAAACGCTCACCAACAAGAGCATCGATGCGTCTGAAGTAAATTCGGGCACGCTTGCCGGCGCGCAGCTTCCGGCGCCCACGGTCTCGGTCCTTGGCGGCGTAATTTCGGCGACTGCGCCTTCGCACCAGTTCGCCACGGGCATCAACACGAGCGGCAACCTAACGTTCGCGCAGCCGGCCACCGGAGACATCTCGGGTCTCGGAACCGTCGCGACACAAAATTCGAATGCCGTCGCCATCACCGGCGGCACGATCACCGGCATAACCGATCTTGCCGTTGCTGACGGTGGCACCGGCGGGTCGAGCGCCGCAACGGCGCGCACAAATCTAGGCTTCGCCAATGCCGCTGGCGACGATGTGATGAACGCCAGCGGGCAGCATTTTGCTGCCGGTTGCCGCAGCATTGAAGCGTTCGGCGGTGCCGGCGATGGCGTGACAGACAATCTCGCGGCATGGAATAGTGTTGTGGCGTCTTTTGGCGCGACAGACCAGTGCATTAAATTCGGAGTTGGAACGTATCTGTTCAGCAACACCGCGACCGCAACACCAAGCTCGACACATCATATCAAAATTTTCGGTATGGGAAAAAGCGTCACGCATTTGTTGTGGAATGCCAACGTCAACGGCATGGTTTTGAACACCGGCAACCAGATGACGATTGACGTTGAAGGGCTGGACTTCACTACCGGGATTACAGTTGCCAACACAAATTCGGCGCTGACAATCAACAGCGCCGATTGCAACGGCTCCCGGTTCGGCTCGTTTTTCAGCGACCTTTCTTTTCGTGGCGCTGGCACGTTTTCGCCAACAACGTTTTGGTCGAATGAATTGCTCATAAACGATTTGTCGTTTGTCAGCATTTCGGACGTCGATTTCTTCGGTGAAAGCGGCAGCCATGTCACTGGCTTGACGTATCAGGCGAGCAACCCGCCAACCTGCGTACCCATCGTTGCGAATATTTCCCGCGCGAATTTCATCGGTGACAAAGTCGGATTTCTCTATGGCAGCGGTGCGCAAGGCGTCACCATTTCACAGTCGAACTTCACGAATGGGCTAGTCGGAATCAGCCTTCCGGTAACGTCCGTTGGCACCGCGCAACTTGTCGTTTCGGATAGCCAGTTCAACACTGTGAACGATCAAATAGACATCAATGGAAATATTGCCGGCGCCCAATTTATCGGCAATACCTTTACAGTCCCTGCCGCTCGCACTGGAATTTTTATCAACAGCTCTGGCGCAACCGGCGCGGTTTGGTTTCCGATCATTGGCAACATTTTTGAAAACACTGTCGTTTCCGGTGGCGATGGAATTCAAATCAGCGCCAACGGGACTAACAATGCCGGCACGATTACCGGCAACGCTTTTTTCCATCTGGATTTTGGTGTTGCCTTGCAGGCGAGCGCGACACATTGGACGGTTGCAAGCAATTCCTACAACGCCGTGACGACGCCAACGATTAACAACGGCGGTGCAACCAACCTGATCGGGGTTGCCACGCCGTAGCCTCAGTGTGCGAGAAAAGGAAAGATGGCCGCGCCGTTCCGGGCCGCTAACAGTTGCGCGCCGGCTTGCGTCCAATGGAAGCGATCCCAATAGACCGGCGCGGCCTTGTTGGTGAAGATTGCACATCGGCCATTGGGGCAGACCGCCACCATCGGATCGATATAGGTGACGTGCGACAGCGTCTTGAGGAAAGTGTCGACCTTCACCGTCTGCGGGTCGATCTCTCGGAAACCATATTCACCGATGCCTGAGAAGGTGCCGTGCTTGTTTAGCAGATCAAGGCTGCTGCCGTTGAAGCTTTTGGTGCCGACAACGTAAACCGGAGCCTTTGTTCGAGATCGTATTTCGTCAATCGAAGCCTGGTCGTAGGGAAACGCCCAATTCTGCCAAAGCAGCGCGACAACCACGATGTCGGCATGCTCCATCGATGCCTGTTCGGATTGGATGGTTGAATACTGAGGGTCGCAGATTTGCTTAACTGCCGCCGAGAACGGGTTTATTGATTGCCAATATCTCTCGGACAGGTCGGCACGGAGCAGGGGTACGCCACAACGCCAGTCGAGTTTGCGATAGACGATTTCGAATTGTTTTGCCGCACCGGACTCTACAAGCAGGTTGATGATATCTGCCCCCTGAGAGTCGCCGATGACGAGAAGGCGCTTTTTGGGGGTCTTGAAATCGGGCACCATCAATGGATCCGCGTTCGAGAACGTATAGAGGCGCATGTTGTGGTCGCCTAAGGCAGTATAGGCCTGGCGCAGCTCATGAGGCATCCGCCACACCCACCCGTCCGTTGCCCAGCTTTGCGAAGCGGCAGCCATGAAGCCGGCGGTGATGGAGGCGAAAATCAGCGTCTTTACCAGCCGCAACGGGCGCGGCTTGCGGTAGCGCACTTCGATGAAATGGAAACTGGCGGCGCCGAGGAGCAAAGTCGCGACCAGCAAGGCGAGGCTTTGCCACACTTCCAGGGCGCCAAATCTGTACACCGTGAAGACGATCAGCGGCCAGTGAACCAGGTAGACCGAATAGCTGATCTTGCCGAGATAAACGGCCGGTCGGAACAGAGCCATTCTTGCCAGCCGGCCTTGACCGCCGAGCAGCATCAATGCCGCGCCCAGGACCGGCGCGAGAGCGGCAACGCCAGGATAAGCCGTCCGCTCCGAGTAGGCGAAGACGGCAAACAGGATCGCGGCCAGCCCTGCAACATAGAGCGGGTCGGCATAGGCCTTGGAAAGCCGCCTCTCGACCAGAAACACCAGCCCGCCTGCAGCGAACTCCCAGACCCGGAATGGGACGAGGAAAAAGGCTGCCGTCGGATCGTGGCGCATCATCCACAGGCAGCTCGCCAGCGATGCCGCGAAGGCTGCAGCGATCAAGGCGAACGCCACCCGATGGCTCTTTCGGACCGCCAGGGCAATGAGGAAGGGCCAGAAGGCATAGAACTGCAGCTCGACCGCCAGCGTCCAGATATGCAGCAGCGGCTTTTGTATCGCGCTCGAGTCGAAGTAGCCGGACTGCATCCAGAAATCGACGTTGGCCAGTCCAAGCAGGGAGAATATCGCGGACCGCGACAGCTCTTGGAACTGCTGCGGAATGAACAGGAAGCCGCCCACGACAAAGGTGACGACGATTGTCGCGAAAAGGGCCGGCAGCAGCCGGCGGGCGCGCCGGGCATAGAAGTTCGTCAGGGAGAAGCGGCCTAGCGCGCTCTCGTTCCAGATGATGCGCGAGATCAGGTATCCGCTGATTACGAAGAAGACGTCGACGCCAACGAAGCCGCCGCCGATCTTGGTCCAGCCGACATGGAACAGGACCACCGCAGCGACAGCGATGGCCCGCAAAACGTCAATATCCGATCGATGCTCTGCTGTTGAAGACTCGGCTTTTACTGTTTTGCCCATGGGCCTGTCTGTACTCCCCGCCCGAATTCTAGGCGGCGCCAACATACCCAAAAACCGAAACGGAACAAGCTGCCCGCGAGGGCGGAAAGGCCAACTATGGACATCACATTCAAGTGTACGGTCGTGCGCCTGAGCGATACCGATCTGCCGCGCATCGGCTACGGCATCGGCGTCGGCGAGGATGAGGTGCATGCCTTCCTCGACGTCGAGACGTCTGGCGGCGGCTATGACAGCCAGGGCCGGCCGAAGATGCTTCGGGAGACCTATCATTTCTTTAAGAACCTGCCGGCCGCGCTACGCCCTGCCGCCCTTGCGGCTGGTCTGGCCACGACAAGCTGGGTCAGCAACTATCCGAGCGACAGCTATCCCGACCTGGTGCGCATGATCGCCATCGATGAGACGGCGGCGCTGATGTCCTGCTCATGGGGCATCGGCCAGGTGATGGGCGAAAACCACATCGCCGCCGGCTACGACACCGTGCAGGCCATGGTCACCGACATGGTCAACGGCGGCGAGGCGGCCCAGCTGCAAGCCGCCGTCAATTTCATCAAGGCCGAGCATCTGGACGACGAACTGCGCACCCACCAATGGGCGGCGTTCGCGCGCGGCTACAACGGCTCCGGCTATGCCAGGAACCACTACGACACCAAGCTCGCCGCGCGCTTCAAGTGGTGGCAGGGCAGGCCCGATACGCCGTGGTCCCCGATGCCGGAGAACGCCAACATCTGCCAGTCCTGCGGCAATGCGGTGGCGGCCTGACCAATCCGCGCCGGCCGGTCGCCGGCAATCACGACAAGGAGAAGACCGATGACGGTCCGAGCAATGTTCTACGTCAGCGAAGTCAACCATCGCACCACGGGAGACCCGACGGCGGTGAACGTCCAGATCAAGCTGAGTGCTGCTTTCGGCACTTATCTGAAGGGCTTGCCTGAGGGCAACCGTGACTGGTCGAAGTACACCCCGGCTGGCGATCTTTCGATCACGATCACCAACCCTGCTGCCATCGAGCAATTCGAGATCGGCGAAGTCTACTCGCTGACGTTTGAGAAGGCCGAAAAGACCCCGGCAGCATAAGCGTACCCCGAGCCCGGCCGGGTGAGCCGGGCATCCCCCAAAGAAGGAAACTGTTCATGAAACTGCTGTTTGCGGCAGCGGCGATGCTCGTGCTCGCCGGCTGCGCCAATGTCACCAGCGCGATCGACACCGTCACGCAGGCTAAGGTCTCGCCCGCCGCGGTCTCGATCGCCGTCAACGCGTTCGACGCCGTGAAGGTCACGGCCAAGAACTATGTCGTCTATTGCTCGCCCGTGCCTGCGCCGGTCGGCTGCGACGACAATACCATTCAGACCAAGCTGGATCCGGCAATCAAGGCCGGCACCACGGCGCGCAACTCGATTGAGGACTTCCTGGCCTCGCACCCCGGCGAGCTCGGCGACGCGGGCGTCTATGACGCGCTGACCACCTCCACCGAAACCATCCAACAGATCGTCTCGGCCTTTCACGGCTGAACGTCGAACAATCAAGGAGCTACCCCGTGAACTGGTCCGCCTTCGCTGCCATGCTGCAGACCCTGCTGTCGTTGATCCCGCTGATCACCAGCTCGGCCAAGATCAATGAGATCATCGCTCAGCTGATCAACATCATCCCCGTCGCCGTCCAGGAGGCGCAGGACGTTGTGCCCCTGATCCGAAACATCATCTCCGCGCTGTCGAACAGCGGCTCGGTCACGCCCGACCAGGTCGCAGCGCTTAAAGCTCTCGATGCCGAGATCGACGCCTCCTATGACGCCGCGCTCTCGGCTTACCTGGCGGCGCGCCGCCCTCAGACGCCGGCGGCGCAGTAGCGTTTGCCGGCGTTTCTCAAATTTCGAAGGGACTCGCTTTCATGAAATGGCTGAACACCAACACGCTGCACAACGCCCTCAACGTGCTGATCTGGCTTCCCACGGCGATCGCAGGCCTTCTGACCGCCACCGGTTGCACGACGCTTGCGAGCGGCGGCTTCGATTGCGCAGCTTCGTGGCTACCGCCGCAGGACGCCCTGTGGATCGCCGCCTTCTCCGGCTTCCTCAAGACGCTGATCAACTTGCAGCGTGACGGCCTCGCCGGCCTGATCAAGCCGCAGCCACCGTTGAAGTGACATTGGCGCCGGCTCTCCGGGGCCGGCGCCATCCACTCCATGAAAGTGCTGATCCGGTGAACAGATGACATCGAAGCTTGACGATATCTCGGAGGCCATCGGCGGCTTGCGTGCGGAGGTGGCGGCATTGCGCCGCGACTTCACCGACAGTACACGTCGAGCGGATGAGCATCGGGCATCCATCCACAAGCGCGTTGACGACCTGGTGCACGATTTCGGCGAGGCGAAAACCAGCATCGAGACGATGAAGGCTGATGTCACCGATAGCAAGGAGATCACCGATGAATTCAAGGAGTGGAAGCAGCGCGGCATCGGCGCCCTGTTCGTGGCGGGCATTGCGGGCACGGCCGTCGGCGGCACCGCCGTCGGCTTCATCGCCTATTGGTGGGACGTCATCTTGAAGGTGCTGCGCACCCCCTGATCTTCCCATATCATTTCCTATCTCCCATCGGCTTCGGTCGGTGGGTTCTTTTTTGCGCTCAGGGTCGGAAAGCTCATCGGCTACCCCGAATGTGCGCAACCAACCCCTCCGCCGCTCGTTTACCCTATGCTGGCTTTGATCCCCAGCACTCCATAACTGGCCGGCTGCCGAAAGGTGGCGGGCTTTTTTGTTTCAGGCGTCGGGATCGAGCGGCTAGCGCGCGAGCATTATGTGGACAGGCGGAACCTTTGCGAGCACGGAGCCTTCTCTCTGTGACCCAAGGGAGGAAACCAATGGCAAATCTGGGAAGACTGGCTGTCGCAATGCTTGGCGTTCTGGCCTACCAAAATCGCGACAAGATCGGCGACTTGATCCGCGGTGCAGGAAATCGCGATCCCAACAACCCGCAAGACGGGCTTATGGATCAGCTTTCCAAGGGTGTATCTGGGACGGCGCTTGGGGACATCCTCGACCGCTTCAGAAATGCTGGAGCGGGATCGAAGGTAGATTCGTGGGTTGGCACCGGAGCCAACGAGCCGATTGAACCGAAGGATGTGGAGACGGCAATAGACGAGGACACCCTCACGTCCCTTTCGATGCAGACCGGTCTGTCACGCGATGAGTTGATTGCCAGGATCACGAAAGATTTGCCCGAAGTAGTCGACAAGCTGACGCCGGAAGGAGCACTGCCGGCCGCAAACGCGACGCAACAGACCGATGAGACAACACTCCTCGATCCGGCGCCAGCTCGCATCCCCGAGCGGTAGGTGGGATTAGGAGCTTCCACGAAAGCCGCGAAGAAGCCAGGTCGAAAGATGGTCGAGGTCGACTAGCGCAGTGCGGAACTGAAACCTGAGCACCAGCTTATGCATCAATGAGCACGCGCGGAATCAGCTTCCTGGATCAATGGATTGCCGACAACGTCCCTGAGACGACGAAAGCCGACGTGATCTCCGTTGACGAGCTAACCCACAAGCTGTTTGCCGATGCCAAATCGGTGGGGATCAAGCGGAACGAGTGCGACGAGGAAGTCGACAGCCTCTATCGAACGATCCTCGACGCGATTGTTGCCTGCCCGAGTGATGCGCTCTAAAGCGTCCGACCGGCGCGACAGTCGTGCGGATGCTTTGGGAGATTGATCATCTTGCCCTCTGCAAATGGCGATCACCGTGTTCCCGATGCTCCAGACAGTACCAGTGCGAAGCCTGCCTTGGCTTGGCAAAGCCGAACGGCGCACGCTTCCCGCATCCGACAAACTCGCAGATGTGATTTTCGATCCGTGCGTGCTCGCGCGGCACGGGTGTCATGCCTACGGCAAGTTTGGTGGGTTCATCGCTCATCCTGTCCACAGTGAACAAAATGAGAACATGAGTGTCAAGAGCCCCTTGACTGGCAGGAATATGTTCCTCATTTCAGGGTATGCCCGAGACCTACGCGCCGAAGAACCGCGACTTTCCGCTGTCGAAGCTGAACCACAGCATGCGCCTGGTGCGTGTGCGCTGCCGCTATTGCAAGCGACTGCACAATTACGCGCCTTCCGACCTGATCCAGATTTTCGGCGACGTCGACGTGGATTCTCTCGCCTTTCGGATCAAGTGCGAAAACGGCAAGGATCATGGCCGGCTGGAGGTCGAGGCCTTCGTGCGCTGTCGGCCTGCGCATCCGCCGCCTGGTGGCAATCAAGATCAACCGCGTGCCGATCTGGCGCGAGGATCCGGCGTAGTGACCGACCGCCTTGTCGTGCGGTTAGCCAACCAGCGCGGCTGGCAAGTCGTGGATGGAAGCAAGATCCTGGAGACTTTGGAAACCAAGGAAGGCGCCTTCCAGTTCTTGGTCGACCGAGGCGCCCGCGTCTGGCTGCAATGGGGTAGAACCGAAATCGGCGGGAAGACGGTGCCCTATGACTTCTGCGGCGATTTCCAGAGCAGGAGCGTCGGCCGGATCATGAAAGAGCAACATGGCCCATCTGCGGGCACATGGTCCTGGTCATGTTTTATCGGCGGTGCGCGGGGCAGGGTGGATACGAAGGACGAAGCGGTATTCGGTGTCGAGCGCGCTTACACCCGGATTGTCGTAAAGGCGGATCGGCTGCGCTGAAACTCTGACTTGGCGGCCCGGCATCCCTGTTACGGGCGGGTGGCCAGCAGAGCGCCGGGCCTGACCGGCGCGGGGGGCATACGCGGTCGCGCCGGCTGGCGAATATATACGCTTCTGCAAATCGGGACCTATCCGTAAGACGATGGAAGCAGCAAAAGGTGGAGCACAAGCCGGTAAAGATCTAAACGGAAGGCCAAAGCGATGGCGAAGGGGTTCGGCGACAAAGGGAGGGAGCACAAATGGCCGCCTATCTGAGAGGAAATCGTCACATGACAAGATTTCTGGTTGCTGACGCCGCAGACAACTTCCAATTTTGGCCCAATCTGCTGCTCATGAAAGCATTCGCCTTCACCTGCGCACTTCTCGGCGTTCTGTTGCTCACAACAGGTTCCACCTTCGCGGCGGATTCCTCCGTCGTCGCGCCTGGTGCGAAGTTGGAAAAATTGGGCGAAGGTTATGGATACACCGAAGGTCCGGCAGCGGATGTTGAGGGCAACGTGTTCTTCACCGACGACCCGAACGATCGTATCGTTAAGTGGAGCGCGGTAGACGGGAAATTCTCCGACTGGCTCAAGCCAGCGGGACGCGCGAATGGAACTTACTTCGACAAGGTCGGCAATCTCATCGCCGTCGCCCCCGATAAGGGCGAACTATGGTCCATTGCGCCCGACAAGAAAGTTACGGTGCTGGTGACGAACTTCGACGGCAAGGTGTTCAACGGCCCGAATGACTTGTGGATTCGTCCGGACGGCGGCATCTATTTTACCGACCCTGATTTCGATTCATATCACGACCGCAGCACGCGGGTGGAGGGCCAAAACGTCTACTTCGTCACGCCCGACCACAAGACTGTCACGCGTGTCACGACCGACCTGACGAAACCCAACGGCATCATTGGCACGCCCGACGGCAAGTTGCTTTACGTGGGGGACTACGGCGCGAGTAGGACCTATGCCTACGATATCCAGCCAGATGGCGAGCTCACGAACAAACGCGTCTTTTGCAAACTCGGTTCTGACGGCATGACCATCGATTCTAAGGGCAACGTCTATCTCACCCAGATTGGTGTGGCTGTATTCGATCAAACGGGAAACAAGATCGAACAAATCGACGTACCCGAGACGACGACAAACGTGACCTTTGGTGGCAAAGATAACGACCTGCTCTTTATCACCGCCACCGGCAGTGTTTACGGTCTAAAGATGAGGGTGAAGGGGGCGCGCTAGAAGCCCGTCCAGAAATCGTACTGCAAGACCATTGCCGACACCCTGGCCGCCCGCGAAAGCGTCTACGTCAATTGCGGACATCCGGCATGCTGCAAGTCAACAAAGCTCGACGTCCAAGCACTTATCGACCGGCTCGGGCCGGACCATGTTTCCATGCACTGGGATTTGGTCGGCGTCTTCCGCTGCTCGGACTGCAAGGCCAGGCGCTCGGCGAGTTGCAGCATGTAGTAGGTGGTCTGCGGCGGCGCATACTCGCCAATCCGCTTTAGAAGATCGGCATTCTCCTGGAGGAACACGTAGAGACCGGCGTGGCCTAGCGCCGGGTCGCCGTCTCGCTGACCGGCCGCCGAGCCGGTCCCGAAGAACATTTGCTTGCCGGCGATATCAATCAGTCGCGCGCACTCTCTGGCCTCCGCTGCGCCACGGCAAATGTCAGGAGTTGGCGCATAGCGGTCTAATTGATCGCGAAAATGTCGAGCCAGTGTTGCTCTTGCCCAGGAGAGAGATATTCAAAAACTCGCGTAAGGCCAGTCAGTGCTAACCTGTTGAAATATCTGACGGCGAAAGCTGGGGATTTTTTGCGCTACTCCCCAGCTTCGGAGAATATCGGGCACTCGGAGAGCGATTTGCGCCGATGGCTGTTGACGCGCTCCCCAGCTTTCGGCCGCACACCGCGCTGACAACCCTACCGCTTATCCTGAAGGGCATCCTCGATTCTGACGATGCCGAGGAGGCGATCCGAACCGGTGCCGATGCCATCGTCGTCTCGAACCACGGTTCGCGTAACCTCGACACCCTGCCGGCGACCATCGACGCCCTGCCCGCCATCTCGGAGCGGGTAGCCGGGCGGATTCCCATCATCCTCGACGGCGGCGTGAGGCGTGGCACAGACCTTTTGAAAGCGATTGCCCTTGGGGCAAGCGCAGTCATGATTGGCCGCCCCTATGTCTACGCCCTGGCAACGGGTGGTGCTGAGGGGCGTAGCCCATTGTGTCAACCTGCTTCGCCGGGACTTCGAGGTGGCAATGGCGCTGACCGGCCGGGCGCGCATCGGCGAGATCGACCGGTCGGTAATCTGGTGAAATCCGGACCTATCCTCGGCCAAGTTCAGCATTGCACTTCCGACGCTTCACCTCCGTCACCCGCCCTTTGTCCAACGAGCGCCGACGCCAGAGAACACGATGGCAGCTTATCGACGAGGTTCGTTCTTGCTAGCAATGCGAAATCGCGGCAGTCTTGGCTCCCAACGTTCCGGCGTGAATTTCGGCAAATAGGTCATATTGCAACCGAGACGTCGGCGAGGACGGTTCTTTGTCGCTATGTTCGCGAGGAGGCGACCATGACGCATAACCAATCTATCGACCTTGGGGCAATGATCGAGGGCATCGGGCGCTGGGTTCTGACCGAAAGCCCCAGCCGCGATGCTGAAGCCGTCAACCGCATGGTTGACCTCGTCCAAGCCGACGCCGCCGACCTCAATGTCGCGATCGAACGAGTTCCGGGCCAAAGAGGCCTCGGCGACCTCCTTGTGATGCGCAGCGTGGAGGCAAGGCAAAGTCCGGGCATCCTGGTCCTCTCGCATGTCGACACGGTGCACCCTATGGGCACCATCACAAGCTCGCTGCCGTTCCGGCGCGAAGGCGATCGCCTCTACGGGCCAGGCGTCTACGACATGAAGGGCGGCGCCTTTCTCGCTCTGGAGGCCTTCCGCCAGGTGTTGCGCGCGGGAACCGTGCGCCTGCCGATCACCTTCGTCTTCACGCCCGATGAGGAGATCGGCAGCCCGACATCGCGCGAACTGATCGAAGATGAAGCTCGCCTCGCGCGTTATGTCCTGGTGACGGAGCCCGCCCGTGATGGCGGCAAAATCGTCACCTCACGCAAAGGGGTCGGAGCCTTCGAATTGAAGATCACAGGCGTGCCCGCGCATGCCGGGCTCAATCACGAGAAAGGCCATAGTGCCATCAAGGAGATGGCGCGACAGGTCCTGGCGATCGAGGGGCTGACCGACTACCAGCGCGGGGTGACCGCCTGCGTCGGAACGATTTCCGGCGGCACGGGGAAGAATGTCGTCCCGCACCATTGTCAGGCTTCGATCGACCTGCGCGTGCCAGATTTAGCCGCAGGCGACGAGTTCGAGCAGAGGATCCGCGGGCTTAAGCCGCACGATCCCGCCGTGAAGCTGGAGGTGAGCGGCGGGATTACCCGCTCGGCGTTTGTGAAATCGGCGGCGGTCGACGCCCTGTTCCATCACGCGCAGGCGCTTGCAAAGGACATCGGATTCGAGTTGCAGGATTCCGCGATGGCGGGTGGCGCGAGCGACGCCAATCTGACCGCAGCGCTAGGGGTGCCAACGCTCGACGGTCTTGGGATCGATGGCGATGGTGCGCACACCGATTGGGAGCACGGGTATGTCTCATCGATCGAGCCGCGCACCCTGCTGATGGGAAGACTTCTCGAAACCTTGCAATAGCAGAGATGGCCAAGATCGACGCTTCAAATAGGGTCAGGTCTAGACTTCAAGCTTCCCATGCAAAACTTCCGCTATCGCCATCCCGAAGTCGCGAAGCTGCCAGTCCGCTGACGGCCCGAAGCGCTAGCTTGGTTACTGTTGCGCCGTCGGTAGCTTTGCGCCCAATCCCGGTCGCTCGCGCAGTGTTTGACGCTTCTCGCAAGCGGACATGAACTTGACTTCTGCCCGGCCGTTGGCTTCGACTCGGTAAAGCTGGCCCACGCCATAACGGCGCGGACGTAGCATTAGCCGTGTAGCTTGTTTGCGGTCTCTCCAATCTTGCGGCCCTGGTAGCGGGCTCCCTGCAGCTCGTTCGCCGTCGGCAGGCGCGAGCCATCGCCGCCAGCGATCGTGGTGGCGCCGTAGGGTGAGCCGCCAGTGATCTCGGCAAGCGTCATCTGCCCCGCATGGCCGTAGTCAAGGCCGACAATGACCATGCCGAAGTGAAGTAGGTTGGTGATGATCGAAAAAAGCGTTGTCTCCTGCCCGCCATGTTGCGTTGCGGTCGACGTAAATGCGCCGCCGACTTTGCCGTGCAGCGCTCCGCGCACCCAAAGCGCACCCGCCTGGTCGAGGAAATTGGCCATTTGAGATGATAGTCGGCCAAAGCGGGTGCCCGCGCCGATGATGATCGCGTCATAGGCAGCGAGTTCTTCCACCTTCGCGATTGGTGCGGTCTGATCGAGCTTGTAATGTGCCTTTCGAGCGACCTCTTCGGATACGAGCTCGGGGACCCGCATAATATCGACGTGCCCGCCCGCTTCACGCGCCCCCTCAGCAACGGCATTCGCCATTGCTTCGATGTGCCCATAAGCTGAGTGGTAAAGAACCAGTACTTTTGCCATTCCTATCCTCACACTCCTGCCGCGCCTATCCGAGGTTGTCGAGCACCTTGAAGCTCATTTCTTCTCTGCCGGGCCGGCGCCCTCGGGAAGAATGAAGTCGGCCTTCCCGAGTTGGTGGATGTAGACAATGCAGTCTTCATCACCCAGGAACTTTTCATTGTGGAACTGCCAGGCCGGCTGAAAAACGTACGACCCCGGCGTCAGTTCTTTCGGAGGGCTGCTGTCGCCTTCGACTGTGTGTATCCAAATCCCCTGCACCAATACCGCGTGGTAGTCCGTCGCGTGCGTGTGCATAGCCTCGTCTTCCCCGCCGGCTGGGTGCTTCAGCAGCATGCCGAACGGACCTTCCTTGTGGTCGCCCCACAAGACCGAAAAACTAACACCAGAGCCGGGTTTCATTTCCTCCCACTTGAGGTCGGCGACCGGCACGGCGACGCTCGCAACGCTCTCTATTTTTTTGACAGCCATTTGTCTCATCTCCTCATCAATTGGTTTCGTGAAGCCTTTGCGCTGTACGTGAAGGACAGATAGGCCGTCGATCTGTATGGACAATGTCGACAGGGCGGATACACTGGTACGGTATGACGTACCAATCTGGAATGGCGCTCGAACAGCTCGCCACGCTGGTGGCGGTAGTGGATGCGAACGGCTTCGCCGCCGCCGCGCGCGCGACGAACCTCCGCAAAGCGACCGTCAGTCAGCGCATCCAACAGCTCGAGAAGCGACTGGGAGTGTCGCTACTGGTCCGCACTACCCGCTCTCTTCGCCTCACCGACGAGGGTCGCGCTTACGTAGAACAAGCGCGACGCGCGCTGGAGGCCGTCGCCCAGGCAGAGCAGGTCATCGCTGCCGCCAAACGCAAGCCGGTCGGAGTTCTGCGCGTTACGATGCACGCGGCGCTGGCCAGCAGGCTCTTCGAGCCGGTTGTCCTGCCGTACATGGCGAACAACCCAGACGTCTCCGTCCACATCGATACGTCGATGCGCCATATCGATCTCGCGCGTGAAGGCTTCGACCTCGCAGTCCGCACCGGCATCGGGCCTCTCGCCGAATCATCGTTTATCGCCCGAAGGATCGGTATGACGCCCAGCGTATACACCGCGAGCCCGCGCTGGGTCGCGACCAATGGCGATCTGAGGCGCCCTGAGGACGTGACCGATCATCCGACTATCGTCATCGAGAAGGAAGGTCCGCACGAGTGGTCGTTCGTCGTGAACGGGCGCACGCGCCTCGTTCCGATTCGCCCTCGGCTCATCGTCAGTACCTTCGACCTTGGCGTGCGCGCCGCGCTAGCGGGGCTTGGCGTCCTTCGCTCGCCCGAACACTTCGTCGAGTCTTCTGTCGTTGCGAAGACTCTCGTCCCGGTCCTTGTCGAGTGGACGCCGCCGCCCGTGGAAGTCTACGCCGTGTTTCCGAGCGGAGGCGCACTCGTGCCGAAGACGCGCGTCTTCATCGATGCGCTGACGACGTGGTTCGGAGAGCAGAAGCAGCGCCTGAAAGCCCGCGAATGACGAGCTAAATTAGGCGCGCTGCAACACCAGCACGCGAGTCGCGCGCGAGAGGTACGCGTCAAGCGCGGTGGCCTCTGTCTCAGAGAGCGCGTCACGCTCGCAAACGTATTCGGTTAGATGATCACCATCGCGCGGCGACCGCCGTTCAGACTCAAGATCCCTCAACTACACTGAAGCTCGACACGAAAACCGCTCGGGGTCCGTTTCGGTCCAGGCGGAGACAACGCCAGTGGGCTTGAATGTCGGCTTCCTAACGTTGGCGGCCGAAAGCTGCCAAGCCGCTTCCGGCCCAAGCACGCCACTCCACCGATGAATGCTGATCCCCAGCTTCCGGCCGCCACCCGCGCCAACGCTGGCCTTTAGATTGGGAGCGTTTTGGTGCAGCGCGGACGCAGCTCGTCCGCACCTGACCACAAAGAGTGACGCATTCTTAGGCGTTGACATTTTGAGTATGTGCGTTTGACTGCCTCGATGGATCATCAGCAGGGCGGCAGGGAGATCGCTTCATGGCTGCAAGGCTTGGGCCTTGAGCAGTATGCCGGCGCATTCATCGACAACGACATTGATCCGGCAATTCTACCAAAGCTCTCCGACGATGACCTTCGGGAGCTCGGCGTAAAATCTGTTGGTCACCGGAAAAGGATCCTGACCGCCATCGCTGAGCTCTCGCATCAAGTGGACCAACCACTCCCGGCGGGCGAAGAGGCTAAGCGGAATGCTCACGAAGGTGCAGCGCCAAAGCGCGAAGCGAATGAGTCCGAAAGGCGCCACCTCACAGTCATGTTCGTCGACCTCGTTGGATCGACCGCGCTGGCGTCGACGCTCGATCCTGAGGACTTGGCCTCGATCATAGCCGCATATCAATCGTTGGTCGCCGCAGAGGTCGCCCGTTATGATGGCTACGTCGCCAAATTCATGGGCGACGGCGTGCTGTGCTACTTCGGCTGGCCACATGCTCACGAGGAGGACGCCGAGCGGGCGGTCCGCTCTGGACGTTCCATAGTGAAAGCTGTCGCCAGTTTGCGCACTCCTGCTCAAGTACCACTCGCAGCTAGAGTGGGAATTGCCACGGGATTATGTGTCGTCGGAGACGTCATCGGGACTGGGTCCGCACAAGAAGAAGTCGTCGTTGGCGAAACACCCAATCTCGCCGCTCGGCTGCAAGCCCTGGCCCAACCGGGATATGTGGTGGTCGCCGAGAGCACGAGAAAGTTGCTCGGCGGAATATTCGCGGTTGAGAGCCTGGGTCCTATCGAGCTGAAGGGATTTTCGATACCCGTCTCGCCGTTTCTGGTTGTCGGGGAACATGCCGTCGAGACACGCTATGACGCGCGCGTCACGAGCGCTACTCCAATCATGTTCGGAAGAGATCTCGAACTCGGACTTGCTCTCGAACGTTGGGGGCAAGCGAAGAGGGGCGAAGGCCAGCTGGTGCTTCTCAGCGGCGAGGCGGGTATCGGCAAATCTCGCATCACCCGCGCCTTGATAGACGCGGTCTCTCAAGAGAAACATGCGCGGGTGAGCTATCAGTGCTCGCCGTATTACTCTGGCTCGCCGCTCTATCCAGCTGTTCAGCAACTCCGCCGCACTATCGGTATTGGAGAAGCCGACGGGGTTGAAGAGAAGGTCAGAAAACTCGAAGGGACCAAAGGTCCAGCGAATCCGTTGTTGCCTATCTTCGCTTCCCTGCTCGATCTCCAAAACCACCAGAGCGATGCTTTGATGGGCCTGAATCCGCAGCAGCTGCGAGCGCGAACGCTTGACGGATTGTTGGACGACATCCTCGACTCTGCAGCAAGGCTGCCATTGTTGTTCGTGATCGAGGACATCCACTGGATTGACGCGACAACGCTCGAATTGTTGGATCAATGTGTCGAACGGATTCAGCACGCTCGGGTCATGATGATGGTGACGACGAGACCGACCTTCGAACACGGTTTTGGCGGACATCCCATAGTGACGAAATTGGCGCTTAATCGCCTGGGCCGTGAACAGACCACCGCTTTCATCGAGAAGCTCGCTGGCGATATTCGACTACCGCCCACCATTGTGGACAAGATCATCGCCACGACGGATGGTGTGCCGCTGTTCATTGAAGAGCTGACAAAGAGTGTACTCGAAGCCAGACACTTCGATCGCGCAGCCGTCTTCGACGAAGATCATGCCAGACTCGCAAATCTCGACATTCCGCTAACGTTGCACGATTCGCTGATGGCCCGCCTCGACCGATTGCAGCCGGTCAAGGAAGTTGCGCAAATGGCCGCGTGCATCGGCCGCGAATTCCGCCACGACCTCCTTGGATCGGTCACGCGGCTCAGCGCTGCCCAGTTGGAAGAGGCACTCGATAAGCTCGTGGAGGCCGAGCTCGTCTTCCGCCGCGGAAGGGGCTCGGACGCACGATACACGTTCAAGCACGCGCTCGTTCGCGATGCTGCCTATCACAGTATGTTGAAATCGGTGCGCCAGGACATACACAGCCGGCTGGCCGACAAACTCGGCTTGGAGTCGACGGCCGAACCGGAGTTGGTTGCACATCACCTCATAGCGGCAAAGCGGTATCGTGAGGCAGCTGAATGCTTCCTCCAAGCTGGGCGCGCTGCCGCGGCGCGATATGCGAATCCGGAGGCGGTCGCGCATTTCAGGGGTTCGCTGGATGCCCTGGAAGCAGTCACTAGCTCGGGCGATAAAAATGAGCTTGAACTCAGAATCCGGATTGAAATGGGCGTCCCGCTGAACGCGTCAGCTGGATATGCGTCGGAGAAGGTTGAAGCGAACTTTCTCCGTGCCGAAGAGCTTTGTATATCCACGGGCCTCACCTCCAACCTCTTCTTTGTCCGACGTTCGCTTTGGAACTTCTACCTTGACCGGCCCGACCTTCACCGGAGCCGAGATCTGGCCAAGCAACTCCTTGCCGAAACCTCGCGCGGAGAAAACGTTGAGGAAACGACTTTGGCGCATCGGGCACTCGCCACGTCCTATTTCTATCTCGGTGCCATTGGGGATGCTGCACGGGAAGCCGAGGCCGGAATCAATGCCTGGGCGAACTCCGATCGGAATTTCGATGTCGCAAGATATGGAGAGGACGGCCCCTCGATCTGTCGCAGCTATCTGGGCGTGGCGCAGCTGCTCGCTGGGCGGGTCGACACCGGGCTCGCCAATTGTGCGTCAAGCGTTGAAACTGCGGAGCGGATCGATCATCCGCTCAATCTGGCATTTATCCTCATGAATCTCGCCCTTGCCCGACGTTTCCGCAATGAGCCGACCGAGTGCCGTGAGATCGCTGAACGGATGCTCATATTAGCTGACAACCGCAGGCTGGCATCCTGGTCCGGAGGTGCTCGCACTGTGCTCGGCTGGGCTATCGGCAGCAACCTGCCCGACGAAGGGCTCAGAATGCTGCGAGACGGCATGAACCGATGGCGCTCGACTGGCTCTGAGCTGCACTTGCCACACTTCTATTCGTCGATTGCGGACATTTGCCTCCGGCATGGACGGATCGATGAGGGTCTCGCAGCGATCGAGAATGCTATCGAGGCGATGGACAAGACCGACGAGAGATGGGCGCAGGCCGAAATAGAGCGTATTGAGGGTTGCTTGGTCGCCAAGGCGGATGTGACTCGAGGGATGAAAGTCCTAACTAGAGCCTATGATACTGCGATAAGTCAGGGCGCGTGTTGGTTGGCGGTTCGTGCTGCAACCGAGTTGGCCAAGCTCTCAAGAAGGTCGGGCCACGAGCTCCGAGCTGACTATCGGAATCAGCTTCGGATTAGCGAGATCGCTGAAGGCTTAGAAACCTCGGTCATCCGCGAAGCTGCTGCCATCCTCTAGATCACCGCCAAGCGCAAGGGCGATTATCCTGAGATCTGCTCGCAAGGGCCTGCGTGTGGGGCAGAGCGGATGATGGCGGGCTTACCAGATTAGGCGGCATTGCAAGGGGCGCAACGTAAGAAACTCCGAGGATTTTTAGTACCAGCAGCGATAGTAGCCGCAGCGATAATATGGACGCCTGCTGCACGCCGTGCTCGACCTCGTCGGCCAGCCAGCCATTTGTTAAGCCTGACCGGCGGAGCTTGGGGAAGATATGCGCTCGTGCTAATGTCTGCGAACCATCAGAATGAAGGATGGCAAGGCCGGCCGATGACCGACAAGCCGACCGCCACTCACGGTCTGGATGTCTGAAATCCGCCGATACTGTCAGTGGCATCTGAGGTTCAGGCATGCGAGCATTCGTCGTTTTCCAGGAAAATCTACACGATCAGGCAAAGTTCGATGCCTACCGCAAGGTGGTCATGCCCACGTTGGCTGCGTTCGAAGGCAAAATTATTGCCCGCGGCGGACAGTTCACAATTATCGAAGGTGCGTGGCCCTTCGGGCGAACTGTAATCATAGAATTTCCTTCTCGGGCGGCTGCCGAAGGCTGGTATGGGTCGCCGGCATATCAGGCGATCCTACCGCTTCGCCTGCAGAGCATGACTTGCAATGCCATCATTGTTGATGGGGCAGATTAGCGCTTATTGGCTCCTTGCAAGCGCGTTCGAGATCAGGTTGCGGCGACCCCCCTTCAACGGGAGATCGCCATGCCTCAGAAGATCCTCTCCGACACCCCGGCCGCCCGAGAAACCATGTATGTCCATTGCGGGCACCGGCGTGCTGCAAATCGACAAAGCTCGACATTCAAGCGCTGATCGATAGGCTCGGGCCGGACCATGGTTCCATGCATTGGGACTTGGTCGGCCTCTTCGTCTGCTCGGATTGCAAGGCCGCTGGCCGCGTATCGCCGGCCGGTGTTCTTCACTGCATTCCTGACTACGAAGGTGATCGGCAGCGGCACAACCGCGACTGGAAGCCGACGTTCGAAAGGGAGGCTTAGGGTCCGGACTCATAACCAGTAGCTGACGATGGCCGCGAGGCAGACGGCGGCCTTCGCGGCGAAATCCCCGTTGATTCCGTGCCTCCTTTGGACCACTGTCCCTAAATCGGGCAAAAGGCTGCGCCCGGATGAAGGATTCAGGGGGAGCGCAATGCCCAACGCCTTCACCACTCTCGTCGGCATAGAAATTCCGATTGTCCAGGCGGCCATGGGTGGAGCTACATCTCCGCAATTCGCCGCCGCGGTGAGCAATGCAGGCGGTCTCGGGATGCTCGCCCTCGGCTGGAGTCCGCCTGAAGCGGTACGCGCAGAAATTCGGGCCACCAAGGCCCTGACCAAACGGCCGTTCGGCGTCAATCTCGTGTTGACTTATCCGCAGGAGGAGCGCCTCGCGATCTGTTTGGAAGAAGGCGTGCCGGTAGTCTCATTTTTCTGGGGCCAGGCAGGTTCGCTGACGGCTGCGGCGCATCGTGGCGGGGCAAAGGTGCTGCATACGGCAGGAGGCGCCGAACAGGCTCGGATATCAGCCGCAGATGGTGCCGACGCAATCGTCGCGCAGGGCTGGGAGGCGGGTGGCCACGTTTACGGTACAGTTGCCACAATGGCGTTGGTTCCGGCGGTTGTTGACCAGGTCGCGCCAGTCCCCGTTCTTGCTGCCGGTGGCATCGCGGATGGACGCGGTCTAGCCGCGGCGATGGCACTTGGTGCCGCGGGCGCTTGGATCGGTACCCGCTTTCTCGCGAGCATCGAAGCTCCAATCCACCCGCGCTATCGCGAGCGCATCCTGACAGCCAAGGAGACGGACACAGAATACGGGACTGTTTTCGATGTCGGCTGGTCCGACGCTCCGCACCGTAGCCTCCGCAACAAAACGATTGAAGCTTGGGAGGCAGCCGGACGCCCGCCGGCGGGTAGGCGTCCCCACGAAGGCGCGGTCGTTGCAAAGTCGCCATATGGCGACGTGGTTGCATACCAATCTCATACGCCGGGATCGGGTGACGAGGGCGATATCGACGCCCTTGCCCTATGGTCGGGCCAAGGCGTCAGCCTCGTCCGCCGCGTCCAGCCGGCCGCCGAGATTGTCCGCGAAATCAGCGACGAGGCGCGGGCAATCTTCGCACGGCTTGGGAACGATCCATCTTTCTAAGGCCTGTGTGGGAAATACCGTCGATCTCAATCGCGAATGGGTCCGGACCCTAGGGACTTCAGTCTTAGTTGAGCTATTGCTAATATGAATTTAGCTTGGGCAAGGCGGGGGACGATCCTAAAAGACCGACCCGCCATGGCCGGTGCGGCTCGCTTCACCCAAGCATCCCGGCACTGGCCATTCCCCCACGGTAGCATCAGGCTGCCGAACTGGCGTGCGGAGGGCTCAAATGGCCGGCGATAAGCGCAGGCAGGATGCTATTCACGACCACCAGGTCGAATATTTCGCCTCGGAGAACGGTTTGACTCCGGACCTGGCTTGGGAGTTGATCCTAAAACACGGCAACAGCCGCAAGGCCGTGATCAAAGCTGCGCAGGGATTGATCAGGCGACACGCGCTCGATCAACCAGATGACCGATAAGCCGGTGACAACCTACGTGGTGAGCGTGTTCGAGAAACCGCACTCGCGCACCGTGCTGACCACCAAGGACAAAGACAAAGCCTTGGCGATGGCAAAAGAGATCGGCGACAAGGTCAGGATCGAAGAGATAACGCCGAAGATGAAACGGCGGTAGGCTTTGTTTGAGTGAAGATGGTGAGCAGTCTAGCCCGCACCGCCACCGTGATTGCATACCCTCTCGGACCGGTCCTGGTCGGCCGCTGGAGCTATCCGCGTCAGGCATTCGACACTGTGCTTGAGAGGCTATCGTGATCTTGCGGCCGAAGCACCGCGTGAACTGACGACAGCCTTCACAATTGACATCGACAACCGTCTCCGTGAGCGCTTTCTGGTCCGGATTGCCGGAAATCGCCAGCGTGACCATTCAACCCTATGGATCATTGGCACGGGCCGATGCCAGCATGGTCGGCGGTCAGACATATCTCGAATTGCAAACCCGCAACGACTCGCACTTTGCGTGGGGCCGGCGCTACTACGCCAAGGACGGATTCCTGGGTGACATCGACGATCAGGTCATTAACTGCCTCCTGGATGCAATCGCGACTGCGCCAACGCCGGATTCGGAATTCTACGTGCTGCAGCTTGGCGGTGCGATAAGTGACGTTGACGAGGCTGCCACTGCCTATTCGGGGCGGGCTGCGAAGTTCTACTGGATTGCCGAGCCGGTTTGGGACAACCCCGTCGACGACTCCCGTTGCATCGCATGGGGACGAAAGGCAGGCGGCCGCCTGGCGGCGATGTCTCAAGCCGGAAATTATCTGAATGAGCAGGCGGATACCGGCAAGGATGTCTCGTATGACGCCTACGGCGCAGAAAAATACAACCGCCTTGCGGCGCCCGTCACCCATAGCCTGATCACGCTGTATCACTACGGGTACATGATCATGCCGCGCGACTGGCCGAGTAAGTGGGAGGTCTGGCACTATGCGGGCGACACGCTGAAGCACGTCGCCGCGACGTACTGTGATGCCCTCAACTGGGCGCAGGTGAGCCCCGCGATCCCCAGGTCGGCGAGGAAAACTCACCGCAAGTTTCTTCGAGAAGGACCCATACAACTGACGCTTGCCGCCACTCGAATGGCACGGGGCCGGAGCGGAGGGCTACGGCGAACCGTGGACGGGTGGTCCTTGGAGATCCGCTTCGGTCTCGGAATCACGCCGTGTCTCTGGTATAAAGACGGCTTGGGCCAGGTCGTGTGGCAAGGCCTTTTCCGGTCTCAAGCTGGAGCGCAACCGTGCTGGCCAAGTGTATTCCAGCTTCGGCTTATCCGGCGAGAAGAGTAACCTAAATGAAGGCGACCTTGTTGACTGCAGCCATCGCGCTCACCATCACCGAAGCGCAGGCCGCGGACATCCTGACCAGGGACGAGATCGCCAAGCTACCGTTCATGACGGCCTTGGCCTATGCCGAAGCTATCGACGCCTACTGCCTTCGGGATTGGCACTATGCCAGCACCGATCTCGCGGCTGCGGCAATCACGCAAGCGGATCTCCAGGACAAATCACGTTCCGGCGTCGAGCAGACGCGTGAAGCCAGCCGTCTGAAAGCCGACAAGTCGGCCTGCGAGCCCGCCAAAGCGTTCGTCGACAGGGTCACCGCCACCATCCTTGAAATGCAACCGAAGATGGACGCAACGCTCATAGCGCTCAAAAAAGAGAGGGCCCAGCGCGACGCAGCCCAAGCGAGGGTGGCGCGTGTCGCACAATGCGGCCATGTCGTTGCCGTGGTGAAGATATTCCTGGCGGCGCGCTGGTCGCTGGCGAATGGCGGCTACGAGGAGGAATTGCCCCGCTGCATCGCTGATCTCGCCGCGATGCCCGAGGCGGGGGCGCTGCTGGCCGAAGCGAAGACGCTGCTGCCGCAGATGACCGAGCGCAATAGGGTGCAGCTTGGGAAGGATCGTGCCGTGCCGGAACAGAGTGAAGCCGATCCGAAGGCGATCATCGCTGACTGGTGCGCCAAGCAGACCGAAAAGACTGCCTTGTGCGGCGAGGGGGCGAAATGATCGACTGGCGCGGATCGTGTCTCTCGATGCTGCGTCTCTTGCTGCTGGGTGCGTCGGCCATTCAAGCGAGAAGTCCCGAATTGCCGCGACTGCTCTGCAAGCCGCGCTGATCGTGACCGCGATTGAGGAAAGGTCGCGCCGCTGCGATCATACGCATTCACATTGCGTCTGCTTAGCGTCGAAAGTGTTCTCTAATGGGTCAAGGGGCGGCGGCTCGATTTTGAGCGCTGTCGACGCTTTCGGATGCCTGCCGGGTGCCTGCATTCTCTGCGAGGTCAAAGGCACTTGATGGAGTCAGCTGGGTATGGAGCGGCTTGGTTGAAATCGCAGTCTGGCGACGATGGACCGCCTTGTCCAGTTTGGCGACATTGCCGATCTTTGAAAGGTCGAGTTCCTCGAGGAAGTCTTCGGCGCCCTGCCAGACAGTGGGGCCTCCGACATCGACAAGATCCCATCGCACCTGCTTCGACCATCGCCTTGAACTTGGCGTCCTCCCTCGGGGTAGTATTGATAATCGCCGCGTGAACGATTCACATTTTCAGACGTTACTGGCACTTGTCAGCGCCAGGGCCCTATACTGCGACTCCGAGCGACCGAACCTCGGCTGTTCGGACATTGGACGTCGGCGGATCGAGTTGATCTCCGCCTTTTATCGAAAGGTCTAAACTAGTGTCTCCAGAAGAATGCAAACAGCGAAAGCGTGTTTATGCTGGAGACAAAACGACTTGGTCCTGGCGAGTTTCCCGACCGATAGTATTGCGGGGCTTGGCGCTGGTGCACGACGGCACCATGGGTGCTTCCGCAATGTTTCTTTCGATTGCGTTAAGGTTTGATGTCGATATTGTTGTTAAAAACTTGACGAATTTCCTTGGTTCGGCAGTTCTATTTGGGATTATTGTCTGCAGTGTCGGTTTTTTGCTAGGACTTAACCGTGGTATTTGGCGTTATGCGTCGCTGTCTGACCTCCTGGCAATCACGTATACAGCTAGCGCCTCCGTCGCCATGTTCACAGTGGGCCAATTTCTGCTGAATAGACTGGATTTGATTCCCCGTTCTTCCATTCTCATCGCCTGGGCCTTCGTGATCTTGCTGCTGGCGGGGCCGCGCGCTGCTTATCGGCTCTATCGCAATCGCCACGATACCGGTCGCTGGCGCTTGGCCTATGGCGGCACCCGCAAGTACGTACTGCTTGTTGGAGCCACCGACAATGCCGAAGCCTTCCTGAGGACGATTAAGGAGAGAAATAGTGCCTCATTCGAGGTCCTTGCGATTATCGACGAACGGGGTCGCAGGACCGGGCGTTCTATTCGCGGGGTTCCAGTGCTGGGTCCGCTGGAAAAACTGCCGCAGATCCTCAATCAATTCGAGGCCCAGGGGCGCCGGCCCGAAGCGATCATCCTGACACGTTCGCGCGAGGACTATCAGCGGCACGCCAGCATTGAGGCGTTGGTTGAGATCGCGGCACAGCAGAAAGTCGAAATCCTAAGGCTCCCGAACCTGCTCGAGATGCAAAGCATCGATCCTGAAATCGAACTGCGTCCGATCGAGCTGGAAGATCTCTTGCAACGGCCGGCCGTGAGACTAGACACGCCCAAGATCGCCTCGATGATCGAGAGCAGGATCGTAATGATCACCGGCGCGGGTGGTTCGATCGGTTCCGAGCTGGCGCGACAGGTCGCGGCCCTTAACCCTCGCGGCCTCATTCTTGTGGACGCCAGCGAGCACCTTCTCTACTCTATCGAGACTGAACTCACTGGCACCCGCCCGAGCTTTGAACTCCACGCTGCCCTTTGCAACGTGCGCGAAAAGGACGCCGTCAACAAAATCGTCGCGACCCATAGACCCGACGTGCTGTTCCACGCCGCAGCACTCAAGCATGTGCCGATCGTTGAAGCTCAGCCGCTTGAAGGTCTTTTCACCAACGCGATCGGGACGCGCAATGTCGCTGAAGCCGCGCTTCGTGCCAACGTCTCAACGATGATTTTGGTGTCGACCGACAAGGCTGTGAATCCCGCTAACGTTATGGGCGCGACCAAGCGGATGGCGGAGATGTTCTGCCAGGCGATGGATCTCGGCTCGGAGGTCAACGGCACACGTTTCGTCACTGTTCGGTTTGGGAACGTTCTGGGCTCGGCTGGATCCGTGGTCCCGCTGTTCGAGAAGCAGATCAGGGCCGGCGGGCCGGTGACAGTTACCCATCCGGACATGGAACGCTTTTTCATGACAATTTCGGAAGCCTGCCTTCTCATCCTGCAGGCGGCCGCGCATAGCCGCGCGCGACCGGAGGAGCGCGGCCGAATTTACGTTCTCGACATGGGCTCGCCGGTGAAGATCGTGGATCTTGCTCGAAATCTCATCCGTCTGTCGGGGCGCCGCCCGGACACCGACATTCTGATAGTCTACATTGGGCTTCGGCCTGGGGAAAAACTCTTCGAGGAACTTTTCGACGACAAGGAAACCTTGAGCGGGACCGCTGCGTCGGGGATACTGGCCGCATCCCCACGGTCGATCGAGGGGGCGCTGATCGTGCGCATCTTCGACGAAATGAAGCGCAAGATCGACGCCCAAGATTTGCCCGGCGCCCTACGACTTCTGAAATCGACCGTCGGGGAGTTTACTCCGGGGAGCGAGATTCAGCTGCTGATGGGCGGGAAGGACTCGAGCAAACACTAAACCTCATCGCAGTGCCCCCCGACGGCCACCCGCGAAGCTGACAATCGGAAGACCCTCATTCGCTCGCCTACCTCGCCGAGCCGATCACTCAGAACTTCCGCCGAGCCCTACGGGAAAAATAGTGGCGCATTACGTGCCGCTGACGCACAACAGCCCTGGCGACGGTAAAATTCCCCAATCTTCTGTCGGCGCATCTTGGCAGGTTGCGGTAGGATCTCGTTCGGACAGCCAGCGGAGTGCCGCCATGAACGATACAGCCAGGAGAAACCCAGCCTATGATCCGCAGGAACTCGAACCGCTGCTGATATCGCGGCAGCATGCGGGCGATGTCGACGGCATGATGGCCCTGTTCGAACCCGATGCGGTGATCGATTGGGGCAAGATGTCCGGCATGGGCCAGAATCTTGGCGTCGCCACCGACCAGACCTGCAGGCGCTCGGCCTTCCTTTAGCTCGTCGCTTCCTTGTTGCACCATTGGCCGGCAAGTGCCATCTGGGCATCTTTGACGGATGACCATAGAACCGCGCGTCGATGAAGCGAGGAGAGAGATCGTATGAAAATCAGCGCTCGCAACATCCTCAAGGGAACAATCGTCGACGTCGTAAAGGGAGCCACAACCTCGCATGTCACGATCGACATTGGCGGTGCTGTCGTCACCGCGTCCATCACCAACGAAGCTGTCGCTGATCTCAAGCTCGAAAAAGGCAAGCAGGCGTACGCCGTTGTCAAGGCCTCGGACGTCATGGTCGGCATCGACTGACTGGAGTATGGTTCGCGAAAACGAGATCAGGCAAAGCGAGGTTGCAGTGGATCCACCGCCGGCCACCGATGCCGGGCTTGTGTTCATAGGTGTGATTCACACGCCCTGGGCGTCGCGTCTGATTACGCCCCGACAGGGCCGGGCGGACGGGCCGATCTGCCGGATAGACATCTTCGATCCGTGGCGGGAAGCGCTGGACGGCATCGAAGCGTTCGAGCGGCTGGAAGTGCTGTACTGGCTGCACCTGTCCCGGCGCGACCTCGTCAAGCAAAGCCCGGCCAGCGACGGTACTTCGCGCGGCACATTTGCGCTGCGCTCGCCGGTCCGGCCCAACCCGATCGGCACATCGATCGCGACACTGGTCGGCGTAGAAGGCTCGACGCTATTGGTGCGCAGCATGGACTGCGTCGACGGCACCCCACTGCTCGACCTGAAACCGGACAGGACGCTGTTCAATCCGATCGCCCCACCGCAGCCAGGCGATTTCGAAACTGGATGAATGCTGTGGTACTAGCCATTCGCCGAAATGCATTGGCACGGGCGATCTTGTCGTGCGCAGCCGCTTCCGCCTCTAGAGTTGGAATAGCCGACCGTTTGATCTGCAGGTCGATCGCTTGTTCGAGAAGCCTGGTGTTATGTCGTACGCGCGCCTGTGGCTCCAGTTGCGCCTGTGGCTCCAGTTGCGCCTGTGGCTCCCGTGGCACATCCCGTTTGAGGCTGCCCGCAACATACTAACTTCGGAAATTACTCTTGAGCCTCTGTAGCCAGTTGGGATTCATTTTGGTTTCTTCTCTTTCACTTGCAGATACGTAACGAGGTCGAATTTTCTTTCCTTTTACGTAAAGCGGCT
>NZ_JBWKME010000105.1:0-112581 GCF_056431085.1 Mesorhizobium waitakense
CTGCCATTACGCTCGATCCATCCAGCCAAATCTCTGCCTCCCGCGGATCGAACCGTAGCAACGCTAGCCTCGGATCATCTTTCCCGCCCTCAAACCATGCGGCCACAAAGCGATTCCAAAGCCGATCGATCGTTGCACGGTCGTTGTCGAGCCAAAGATTCCCCTGCACTGTGGCGAACAGATCGTGGCCTTTGGACGTGAAGGTCGCGGTCGCTTTGCTGCCATCCGTCAGACCCTGAACGAGTTCGGTGTCTTTCGCCGTAAAGAACCAGACCGGACCATTTCCGTCAGTCTCCGTTTGTGCAGTCATCGGACGAGGAATGACCTTGGAGTTATCGAGTCCGATCATCATCGTCATATCGGACTTCAAGGATGCCCAGAACTTGGTTTTGAGTTCGGCGGGGGTTGGCATAGGCGTTTCCTTTCGAATTGGCGAAAGGGGACAAACGACCGTTGGGCATGTCGGTTCCGACGGGGCCAGCGATTGGTAAAAACGTTCCTTGCTGGAAGTCGTAAAACTGTTCGATCTCGCGTGAGATTCGCATCAGGGAGATGGAATGATGCCATCTCGCTTTTCGGGTCGACGTTCCTTCGTCCGGATGCCGCTCGGATGTAGGGTGCGGGCAGGGTACCTGCTTTGCGCGGCCATCTCGGCGACTAGCGTGCCTGTCATAGCCGCAAGGCAACCTTCCTCCCTTCGTGGAATGCGTAGGGCGCCTGGCGTGGAGCGGCGGCATCGCCGACCTCCATGAAAGGCTGCGATGTGCCTTTCAACTCCTTCGCCAGCCAATCCGCCGCCACGTTGGTGGTTGCGAGAACAAGGCAATCGCCCGGTACGAAACTTTCTTCACGGGTGTTGTGGTCGACGACGGTCACCCCGTCCCCGTGCCATTCCAGAACGCTGACGTCCACGAACCATTTGACGCCAAGCTGGCGCAATGTCCGTCGCAGCGGGAAATCGGCAGCCGTCCGCTGCAGTTCCTTGCCGACCAGCGGATCGGGCGTGAGAATGGTCACTTGATGGCCATCCTCGGCAAGTTTCCAGGCTGTGCCACCGCCGCGCCAGCCTCCGCCCTCGTCGAGCAAAAGCACGCGCTTGCCTGGTCGCGCATGGCGGGCCATCACGGATTCGATCGAGAAGACATTTCCCTTTTCGATGCCTGGCAGGCTCGCCATTGCCGGCAGCGCCTTCTGAAATCCGGTTTCGGGAGACACCGACCCCGTGGCCAGGATGACGGTGTCGGCTTGGAAAGAGGGGATTTCCGATGCCTCGACATAGGTGTTCAGCCGCACGTCGACGTTCAGCTTGCTGAGCTGGCGCTCATACCACCCAAGGAGGTCGAGGATTTGCCCCCGGCGGGGCTGTAATCCGGCGAGAAGAAAGTTCCCGCCCAGCCTGCTGGAAGCTTCGGCAAGCACCACCTCGTGTCCCCGCTCGGCGGCAACGCGCGCCGTCTCGAGGCCAGCGGGCCCGCCGCCGATTACAAGCACCCGTTTTTTGATGGCGGCGGCCGTGAACCGGTCACCACCCCATTCAAACTCGCGTCCTGCCGAGGGATTGATAAGGCAGCTGATCCAGTAGTCGCGGGAACGGCGGCCCCAGCACATCTGGTTGCAGGATATGCACCCGCGCACATCGTCCGGCCGGTCTGCCGCGGCCTTGCGTGCCAGATGCGGGTCGGCGATCTGGCCCCGCACGATCGAGACCAGGTCTGCAGCCTTCTCGCCGAGCACCGCTTCGGCATTTTCAGGCGTCCTGATATGGCTTTCGGCCACCACGAGGGCCGTCTTGACCACGCCCTTGAGGGTCGCCGCAAGATCGGCGCCAAGCTTCTCCGGGTAGAGAAAGGTCGGCATTATTTTGTAGAAATCGAGGTAGCTGCCGGTTCCGCAAGTCACGTAGTCGATCAGGCCCTGCTCATCATGCAGCCGAATGATCTCCGCCAGTTCCTGGCGACTGAGCGCGACAGTGTAGTCGGGCTCATCGCTGACCGAGAGCCCAACGATAAAATCTCGGCCGCATGTTTCGCGGATGCGGGTCAGGATCTCGCGGGAGATCCGCGTGCGGTTTTCGAGCGAGCCTCCCCATTGGTCTTCGCGTTGGTTTGTCCAAGGCGTCCAGAATTGATCGATCAGTCCGACATAGGCAGCCCAGACTTCGACACCATCGAAACCGGCTTCCCGGCAGCGGCGCGCGGCCTGAACAAATCCGTCGACGGTCTCCCAGATCTCATCTTCGGACATGGCGTGGGAACCGTCGCTGTCATGATAGCTTGGAAGCCCCGAGGGCGACCAATGCGCATGAAATGAGTTGTCCGAATCGCCGTGCGCACCGACGTGGTAGAGCTGCTGGATGGCGATCGCCCCGTGGTCCTTGATCGCCCGCGTGACCTGCTGGAAATGAGGAATGACGCTATCGTCGCCAGGCCGGAAATTGCCGCGTGTCAGCACGGCGGCCTGATGGACGGGCATGGGTTCGACTACAATCATGCCGGCCCCGCCAATCGCTCGTTCGGCATAGTAGGCAACGTGTCGTTCGGTCGGCACGCCATTTTCGGCCATGTTGGCGGTGTGAGCCCCGAACACGATCCGGTTTCGCAGGGTGCGACTGCCCAGCCTTGCGGGTGAAAACAGATGCGGAAAGAGTTTTGACATTGTATCTCACCTGCGGGTCGGAGGACGGCAACCCGCCTCGTGTGGCAATCAGGAGGCTTGTCCCATACTCACGGATTTCTGAAGCGCTGCAGCAAGGCCGTCTGCCACGGCCGCTTCAAACCCAGCTGCGCGCATGGCCTCGATTGCTGCTGCGGTAGTGCCGCGGTAGTCGAGGAAGGTCTGGACGATGTCTTTGGGATTGTCCGCGCGAACATCGAGGAGTTTTCCCGTTCCAATCAGCACGGCGCTGACGCTCCTTCGAGCAATGTCCGGGTTTATTCCTCGACCGACGGCATCGTCCATCATCGCTGCGGCCAGGAGGGCCGGGAAGGCCGGGCCGGATCCAGTGAGGCCCGTCAGATAGTCTATATCTGCTTCGCTTTTGACTTCATCGGCGGCGCCACAGGCCTCTAGAATCCGACGGGCGACATTGCGGTCATCCGCAGTGACACCCCGAGAGCCTATCCAGGGCGTATAGGAATTGCGCACCTCGGCCGCAGCATTCGGAAGCGTGCGCACGACGCGTTCGGTCTTGAGACGTCGCGCCAATTGGTCGAGAGGCACCCCGGCCATGACCGACATCGCGAGCTTGCCAAAAGCAGAGATGTCGATGGCAGGCCAGTCCTGGGGGCGGACCGATACGATGATGACATCGGATCGATCCACCAGTTCCTGATTGTTCCTGGTCCACGCAGCGTTTGGCAAAAAGCCGGGTTGCCCACTTCTGTAGGAAAGCGTGAGGTGCTCGGCGGCGACTATTTGTGCATCGACGATGGCCTCGGCGATGGCGCGCCCAAGCCAGCCACCTCCACCAATTATTCCGATGCTCAAGGTTTCGCCCATTGTCGAACTCTTCCTCAACCCGCCGAATGGCCATGTCTGGCGAAGAACCGATCCAACTCGCGCTTCTGTGGGGCCTCGCCCGTAAAAATCTCGACGTACCCAGGAATGCGCTTCATGCGGACCGCGAGATCTTCCTTGGTCTGCATTGAGATGTAGCCGATCTGCACGAGGTAGATGGTGCGCGCTCGAACGTCGGCTGAGCTTTCCTCGTAGCCGAAGCGGACGAACATCTGGCTCATCGCGTCGAGGCGCGTCTGGTCGGCTGTCTGTACCTCCGCCAGGATCTCGGGGGATTGAAGCGCCCAGCTTCTGACTGCGAACTCGAACTGGGAGTCGAACAAGGTCTTGTCGAGCCAGCAGTCGAAAACGTTCAGCATCGCTTCGGCCACAGTCTCGGCATAGGCCTCAGCCTGCTTGACGAGGTTGCCTGTGTTCTTGTCCCGCCAACGCGTCAGGAGGGCAGCCAGCAACTCCTCTCGATCCTTAAAGAACCAATAGAAGCTCGTGCGGGACAGGCCCAGCTTCTTGGCCAAGGGCGAAATTCTCACCGTGTCAACGCCGGATTCGAGAAGCAAGTCGTAGGCGGCTTCAAGCCACCCCTCTGGCGATCCGCGCCATCCGCTGTCGTTCGAAGTCTGCTCCATGGGCGACCAACCTAACAAAATGAAAAAGTGAAAACCAGAAAAATGTACACCTGTGTCGATTTGATCGACCTAAGAGAACTCAAACTTGACATATCTGTACATTTTCAAATAGCGTTTGCGCCTGCCATCCCAGCCCGGAGTCCGTCAGATGTCGAACGATCCTCTTCTGCAGCCGTACAAACTCAAGCATTTGACCCTTCGCAACCGCATCATCGTGACGTCCCACGAGCCGGCCTATCCGGAGGATGGGATGCCGAAGGAGCGCTATCTTGCCTACACGGTGGAGCGGGCGAAAGGCGGCGTGGCGATGACGATGACGGCCGGATCGGCGGCGGTATCGAAGGACAGCCCTCCGGTTTTCAACAACCTGCTCGCCTACAAGGACGAGATCGTACCGTGGATCAAGCAAATGACCGATGCGGTGCACGAAGAGGGCGCCGCCATCATGATCCAGCTGACCCATCTTGGACGGCGTACCCGCTGGGACAAAGGCGATTGGCTGCCCGTTGTGGCTCCGTCCCATCATCGTGAAGCCTCACACCGAGCGTTTCCCAAGAAAATTGAAGACTGGGATATCGAGCGCATCATCAAGGACTTCGCGGACGCCGCCGAGCGGATGAAGGCAGGCGGGATGGATGGCGTCGAGCTCGAGGCCTACGGCCACCTGCTCGAACAGTTCACGTCTCCTCTCACGAACGAACTGGACGGTCCTTATGGCGGTTCGCTCGATAATCGCATGCGCTTCTGCATGGATGTCTTGAAGGCGATCCGGTCACGGGTGGGCGAGGACTTCATCCTGGGCGTGCGATATACCGCGGACGAATGCCTCCCCGGCGGCACTGGCAAGTCGGAGGGCCTTGAAATCTCCAAACGCCTCAAGCAAAGCGGACTTATCGATTACCTCAACGTGATCCGCGGCCACATCGACACCGACGCGGGCCTGACGGACGTCATTCCGATCCAGGGAATGGCGAACGCCCCACACCTTGATTTTGCGGGCGAGATTCGCGCCGCGACCAACTTCCCGACCTTCCATGCGGCGAAAATACCGGACGTGGCGACTGCGCGCCACGCGATTGCGTCGGGTAAGGTCGACATGATCGGCATGACGCGGGCTCACATGACCGACCCGCACATCGTGCGGAAGATCATCGAAAAGCGCGAAGACGAAATCAGGCCCTGCGTCGGCGCCAACTATTGCCTTGACCGCATCTATCAGGGCGGGGCGGCATACTGCATTCACAACCCCGCCACTGGTCGCGAGCTGACCATGCCGCACATTGTCGCCAAGGCCGAGACCCGTAAGAAGATCGTCGTCGTCGGTGCAGGTCCGGCCGGCCTCGAGGCCGCCCGCGTGGCGGGTGAGCGGGGACACCAGGTCGTGGTCTTCGAAGCCGCAAGCGGACCGGGAGGACAAATCCGCCTGACAGCACTGAGCCCACGCCGCAAGGAGATGATGAGCATCATCGATTGGCGCATGGCCCAGTGCGAAAAACACGGGGTGAGCATCCAGTTCAATAGCTGGGCGGAAGCGGAAACCATCGAGGCTGAAAACCCGGACGTCGTCATCATTGCCACGGGCGGGGTGGCGCACACCGACGTCCTTTCGAAGGGCAACGAGTTGGTGGTGTCCTCATGGGACATCATCTCCGGAGACGTGAAGCCGGGAACCAATGTCCTCATCTACGACGACGCGGGTGACCACGCGGCCCTCCAGGCTGCTGAATTTCTCGCGGGCGCCGGAGCGAAGGTTGAAATCATGACGCCGGACCGGTCCTTCTCACCCGAGGTCATGGCAATGAACCTCGTGCCGTACATGAGGTCGCTTCAAAAACTCGATGTGACCTTCACGGTCACCTATCGGCTGGAGTCTGTTGAAAAGAACGGCAACCAGCTCATTGCCCATGTCGGCAGTGACTATGGCGGCATATCCAAACAGCGTGTCGTGGATCAGGTTGTCGTCAATCACGGCACCATTCCGCTCGACGACATCTATTTCGAACTGAAACCGAAATCGACCAACCACGGCGAGATTTCGCACGATGAACTCATCGCCGGACAACCGCAGTCGGTCGTGCGCAATGCGCAGGGCCAGTTCCAACTCTTCCGCATCGGCGACGCCGTTTCAGCTCGCAACACCCACGCTGCGATCTACGACGCGCTTCGCTTGGCGAAAGATATCTGATTGGCGAGGCGGACAAACGCGTCCGCTCTTTCACAACAAGGGTTGGCCTGGCATCACCGGCCACCCCAGCGGCGGCGCAACTGTCGTCAACTGGCGGTTCGTACGGAATCGTACCATCGATTGATCTGCATCTTGGACGAGATCAAAATGAGCCGGAGGTGATCATGAGGAAGGAGCCACATGAGCATCGCCAGACGGACAACAGGACCTGTCGGCACTGCCAGGGACTTTCTGGCGGTAGAGCTGGCAAGTTCGCGATACGGCGATATCGTCTCGGTCAAAACGGCAATCGAGGCAACTCGTAGGGACGCGCCTTATCTGCAGGATACAGATGACGAGTTGACGGAGGAGATCGTCGACCTGGCAAGGGAATTGGGACTGGCCGTCCTTTTTGACGCTCGCGATTGATCGATTGCCACGGGCTCCGCCAGCCCCCGGCGCCGGTCGGTGCGAAATCGGCAAATGGCTCATGGCCGAAAAAGAGACAACCACTGGAAGGTGGAACACCGAGTGGACTCGCATGGTCTCGACCGGCCCGGCCTGGTGGTGCCAATGATAGATTCCTTCCCTGCGGTTTCCGGCTCTTGTCGAAGCATCACCGCGCGATAATTTCCTTGAAGGCGTGGGCGCTTCTCCCTCTCGATAGGAGACTGCCATGAAACATCAGACACTCGATCAACTGCATGCGGTCGCCAAGATTGAAACTTCGGCCGCATATTCGGAAATGACACGCAACCAGCGCATCGAACGCTGGGCGGAACTTCTGGAGCAACATCCCGAGCGATGCCTTGCCGCGTTTACAGGTACCGAATATCTGCACCTGGAGGAACGTGCCAGCGTGCGGGGGGACGGATCAGCACTTGCCGTTGCCTTCGACGATCCGGTGTTGCGCGCATGCGGCCTGAAGGATGACACGTATGGCGAGGCCAGGCGGTTCTTCAAACTGAGCGACTGGCAACTGCACGAAATCGTCTGCGATTGTCATGTCGGCGCAACCATGAAAGCACATTGGGCTGCGGCGCGGGTTCGCACAACGCTCGGAGGAAACGGTTTCTTTGCATGGTTGAGGCAAAGGATCATGTACTGAGTTGGCCGGTTTGAGGTGAGGATCGTCACCCGTCCGGACCGCGATGCGATCCCCACCTGACCGGTTTGGGTCAAGCTGAAGACGGCGTAGGTTGCCGGGCAATATCTTCGTAGTCATAGCTGTCGCCGCTTGGGACAAACCAGACGGAGAGCGTTCTGGTTGCCGGATCGTATTTGGTGTTTCGGATCACGGTCAACGGCATTTTGGCACCCGTTGCACGCGTTGCTCTGCACCACCTACGCTGTGGATAGACCCCAAATACGCCCATCATTCCAAACATCCGCTTGCAAGAAGCCCTAGACTGGGAATCTAGGGGAATCGGGTGGATGTCGAGCAAGCCGAGTAGTCGCGTCGTGTTGTGCACGCTGCTGGCGATTGCCGGCTGCACCTCCGCGCCGGGCAAGGACTTCTTCACCGAAACAATCGACAGCCTGCACGCCAAGAACTCGCCCTTGCGGGCCGGATATACCGGGACTGGCGCCGTCACGTCGGCCGCCGGCCAGGCGCAGCGCTTCAACGGCGCGCAATACCAGGGCTCGGGTCAGTTCGTCTCCTCCGGAGCCCCCGTCACCAAGGTGACGACCGATGGCTCTGGCCAGTTCGAGCTCAATCTGGTCAACGCGCCGATTGCCGAGGCGGCGAAGGCAGTGCTTGGCGATGCGCTTCACCTCAACTACATCGTCGACCCGCGCGTGCAAGGCACGGTAACGCTGCAGACATCGCAGCCGGTGTCGAAGGATGCGCTGGTCGACATCCTGCAATCGGCGCTTGCGGTGAATGGTGCCGGCATCACCAACCGAGCCGGCACTTACCAGGTTGTGCCGCTTTCCGAAATCATGTCCAGCACGCCGCCGGTCAGCGTGCCGTCGACGTCACCGTCCGGCCCCGGCGTCAAGGTGCAGGTGCTGCAGCTGCAATTCATCGCGGCCGACGAGATGAAGACCATTCTCGAACCGATCACCCGTCAGGGCTCGGTGCTGCGGGTCGATTCCACCCGCAACCTGATCACCGTCGCCGGCAATGACAGCGACCTCAATGCCATTCGCGAAGCGGTTTCGGTGTTCGACGTCGACTGGATGCGCGGCATGTCCGTGGCGCTGCATCCGCTCAAGACCTCCAAACCGGAGGCGGTTGCCGCCGAACTCGATTCGATCTTCGGCACCAAGGACGGGCCGGGCGCCAAGCTCATCCAGTTCATCCCCAACGACAGGCTGAATTCGGTGCTGGTGATCACTTCGCGCCCGGCCTATCTCGCCCGTGCGGCGACCTGGATCAACAAGCTCGACAGGCTGGCCGAGACCAATGAAAGCCAGCTTTTCGTCTACCAGATCCAGAACCGTCCGGCCAAGGAACTGGCCGCTGTGCTGAGCTCCGTTCTCGGCACCACCGTCAAGACCGAAGGAGACTCTGGCGGCTCGAATGTGTCGCCCGACCAGACCCCGATCGCCATGCAATCGGATGGCGTCACGCCGGTGCCATTGACCGGGCCGTCGCCTTCGCTGCCCCCGCAGGACGGACAGCCGCCCGCCCACGCCACGGTCGTCGCCGATATCGAAAACAATGCGCTGCTGATCCAGACCACGGCGCGCGATTATGAACGCATCGAGCAGATCCTGGCCAAGGTCGACGTCCTGCCAACGCAAGTCATGCTGGAAGCCGTCATCGCCGAAGTCACGCTGAACGACGAGCTGAAATATGGCCTGCGCTGGTTCTTCGAGAATGGCGGCATGAAGATCTCGCTGTCCGACGTGGCGAAGGGAGCCGCCGCGGCAGCACTGCCAGGCTTCAACTGGAGCTACGCAACCGACAACATCCAGGTGACGCTGAACGCGCTCTCCAGCATCACCGACGTCAATGTCATCTCGGCGCCAACCATCATGGCCCTGAATAACCAGAAAGCGATCTTGCAGGTCGGTGACCAGGTGCCGATCGCCACAAGACAGGTGGTGGACCAGACGTTCGGCAGCTCGCCGGTCGTCTCGGTCGAGATGAAGGACACCGGCGTCATCCTGACGGTGACGCCTCGCATCAACAACGCCGGCAGGGTCATGCTCGACATCGAGCAGGAGGTCAGCAATGTGACGAAGACTACCAGCTCCGGCATCGATTCACCGACCATTCAGCAGCGCAAGATCCAGACCCGCGTTCTGGTCAATGATGGCGAGAGCCTGGCGCTGGGCGGCCTCATCCAGTCGCGCAACAATGTCGACCGCACGCAAGTGCCGATCCTTGGCGATATCCCGATTATCGGCAACGCGTTCAAGCAAAAGACGGATAGTATCGGACGCACCGAACTGATCATCTTCATCCGGCCGCATGTTGTCCGCGACATCAACGAAGCCCGCGAAGTGACGGACGAATTCCGCGGCAAGATCAGCCTGCAGACGCCGATCCAGAAGCGGCGCGGCGGCACCAAGCTGCAACAGGACCTGAAGAGGCTGGCGTATTGACGATGGCCACGCACCCATCTCTCGTGCTGGCTGCCACGGTCGCCCTGGTTGCGGTTCTGGCCGCGATTTCGATCGCTGACTTCCGCAGACAGATCATCCCGGACGGGCTCAACCTGGTTCTGGCCGCCCTCGGCCTTGGCTATCAGATTGTGACGGAGGCGGACGGCCTGCCGCTGCGGCTCCTGTTTGCGGCCATGACTTTTGCCGCTGCCTGGCTGATCCGGCGCGGTCATTTCCTGATGACCGGCAGGATCGGTCTCGGCCTCGGCGACGTCAAGATGCTGGCCGCCGCCGCATGCTGGATCAGTCCGCTGCTGTTGCCGGTGCTGCTGTTCATCGCCAGCGCCAGCGCTCTGCTGTTCGTCGGCGGGCACGTGCTTGCGACAGGGCCTGCAGCGGCGCGGGCTCGTGTTGCCTTCGGTCCGTTTATCGCCATCGGCCTCGGCTGCAGCTGGGCGCTGGAGCAATTTGCAGGTTTGAACATGGGACTGCTCTGATGATCACTCAGCGCTTCACTCGACTTTCCGAAAAATCCGGCTGCGCCAAAAAATCTGTCGGCGCCAGAAAATCTGTCGGCGCCAGAAAATCTGTCGGCGCCAGAAAATCTGTCGGTGAAAGCGACGATCGCGAAGGCGGCTTCACCCTGGTCGAGCTTTTGGTCGTGCTCGCCATCATCGCGTTGATCGCGACGCTGGCCGCGCCGCAGGTCCTGCGCTATCTCGGCTCGGCCAGGACCAACGCCGCCAAGGCGCAAATTCGCAACATCGAGAGCGCGCTCGAGCTCTACTATGTCGACAACGCGAAATACCCGACTGCGGAGGAGGGGCTCTCGGCCCTGGTCGCCGCGCCTGCCGGCGAAGCGCGCTGGAATGGGCCCTATCTCAAGGGAACAACCGGCCTGAAGGATCCGTGGGGGAGGCCTTATTCCTACGAAGTGAAGGCCGATGCGAGCGGCGTGGTCATCCGCAGCCTGGGCAAGGACGGCAAACCGGACGGAACCGGCGAAGACCAGGACGTCAGTAACTGATAGGGGCCTGGAGTCATTTCGTGCGCGGCAGCACCTGGGCATTTGCAAGGTCGAGGCGTGCAAAACCTTTCGCCGAATAGGCTTCACCATCTCGCAGAACCGAGATGGTGAAGCGCACGGCGGCGGGCAGGCGCCGTGGTGCGGTCCAACTCGGCGACCACGACGAGGCCGCCGCCGCACCGTCCAGATATTCGAACTTCATGGCGCTCACGCCGCCGATCAACCGCACCGGTTCGCCCGGCGTCGATGCGTTGGATCCGCTGCCGCGCCGTGTTTTCTGGACGATGGCCAGCGCGCCTCCGGCCTGGCCAAGCGAAACAGCAATTTCGCGCAGCGCGGAGGATTTGAAGCCGATCGCCTGAACGGCGCTGAATTCGATCCGGGCACTGTTGCCGTTGAGATAAAGCACCATGTCCGGCGACGATTTGGACAAGGGCAACGGCTCGGCATGGCTGATCGCCGTTTCCAGAAACCGCGATGCGGCATCGACCTCCATCTGGAATTCGGTTGCCTTTTCGATGCGCATCATCGTTCGGGCCTGGCTGAGGAAGACCATCATCAGCGACGTAATCACGCCGATCAGGGCCAGCCCGACCAGCACGTCGATGAGCGCAAACCCGTCGACCGATGCCGATGGGCCCGGCGGCGGTTTGCGGCGTTGCGGACGGGCGCCTGAAAGACGTTCCCGCAGCCCTCCGGCTCGGACCTTGGAACGAGTGCGGAAAAACGGGCCGCTCATGGGATAGCCGGATCCCGCACGGGCACGAAGGTCAGAAACGGCCCGCCTGGAAACGCACCGCCGCTGTTTTCGATGACAACAGCGGTTACCTTTGCCTTCGACACGTCTATCGTGCGGGTCTTCAGGGTCCAGCCGGATTGCGCCGTGGTTCGGATTTGGGCTTCGTAGTCGGACAGCATCACACGCACGGTCCTGGCCGCTTCGGCCTGGCGCTTGGCCACGGCGATGCTGCGGCTTGCCAGCACGATCGACTGGCTGGCGATGCCCAACACAAGCGCCAGGATGGTCATGGCGACGATCATCTCGAGGATCGAGAATCCGTCTTCGGGGGAGGGCTGCGACGATGTCCCGATCATGGCAGCGCACGCCACGTCGGAAGCCCGGTCAGCCAGTTGACCGCGATGCGCGCGGTCCGACCTTTTTGCTGCAGCGAGATGTCCATGCCGGAAGCGCTGCCATCGGGAAGGAAGGTGAGGACCGTCTGCCGGTCGGCGACGACGGTCTCCTGGCCAGTAACCACGGTCATTTTGACATCGTCCGGCAGGGCGACGATGTCTCGTTCGCCAAAACGGATGATGCGGGTGCCGAGATCGACAACGACCTGCTTCGGCCTGGCGGTGGCGATTGCCGATGTGCGCGACAGGCGCAGCCGCATGGTGATTTCGCCGGCCATCGTCTCCAGGTTCTTGGTGCGATAGTTGCTGACGAGCCCCGGCGCGGCGATCGCCGCGACGAGGGCCATGATCGCCAGCACGACCAGCATTTCGACCAAGGTAAATCCAGCCGTTGCGTCCGTCGATGCGCTGGCTTCCGGCGCGGCCGTCATTGCAGCGCCAGATCGTTGATGCTGAGGATCGTGGTCATCACCGAAATGACCAGGCTGCCGACGAGAAAACCGAGCGAAATCGTCAAGGCCGGCGTCAACAGCTTCAGCACCGTGTCGATCCGCCGCGTCAGCGTCAGCTGAAGCATTTTCGCGGCGCGATCCAGCACCACCGGAAGCGCATTCGCCTCTTCGCCGAGCGAGACCAGCGACATCGTCGCGTGGTCGAAAATCCCTGCCTTGACGATCGCGCCATGCAGGCGGGCGCCATTGGCGACGGTTTCTTCGATCGAAGCAAAGCTTGCCGCCAGTGAACTCTGCCTGGAAACGTTGGCGGCCAGCCCAAGCGCCTCGGTCATCGCCACGCCATTGCCGAGCAGCAGTGCCAGCGTTTCCAGGTAGCGCGCGACCACGGCATCCCTGACCAGCGCGCCGATCAACGGGACCTTCAACAGCCAATGTGAAAACTGTTTTCTGGCGCCTGTGGACCGGGACAGGAAAAGATAGGAAAGCAGGCCCAGCACCGCCGCCAGCGGGAAGACGAAGGGATAATCCCTGAACACCGTGCCGAGCGCCGAAAGCACGGTCATGGTGAACGGCTTGGGGGCGGATGAGCCTTCGAAGATCGGTTCCAGCGCCGGCACCAGAACCGTCGCCAGAATGACCAGCGCGCCGCTCATGACCATGAGCAGGAAAGCCGGATAGGCAAGCGCCTCGACGATCGCCGCGCGGCGTTTGGCCGTTGCCTCGAACGTATCGGCCAGCCGCTGGCATATATAGGCCATCTTGCCGCTGCGCTCGCCGCTGGCGAGCAAGGCGGCAACGTCGGAGGTGATGCCCGGCAGCCCGGCAAATGCTTCGGCGATCGGCCGGCCGCCTGTCGTCAGATCGAGCACCGATTGCAGTTGTTGCCGCCGCTGGCGGTTGGCCTCGCCCGAGATAACCGCGTTCAAGGCACGGTCGACCGTGAAGCCGGCGTTCAGAAGCACTGAAAGCTCGGAAAACAGCCGGCTGAGATTGACCCTGCGGGTGAACGTCAGCGCGCTGCGCCCCGGCAGGCGAAGCTGCTGCCTTTCGCCGTTCACCGGGGCAAGATGGTAGGAGCGGCGGCCCTGCTGCGCCAGTTTGCGGGCGGCATCCTGCTTGGTCGATGCATCGAGGACGCCGGTCTCGGTGCTGCCGTCGACGAGATAGGCGCGATAGGCAAAGGCCGGCATCAGTCACCTCCTGCGAGATCGATGACGCGCCGGACTTCGTCCATCGTGGTGACCTGCGACCGGGCAAGCGCGGTTGCGTGGACCGACATCGGCACGAGATCGTCTTCGGCCGCAATTTTCCCGATCTCCATTTCGCCGGCACCCTGGTCGATAAGTTCGGCGATGCGCGGCGACACCTGCAGCATTTCGTAGGTCACCGTGCGCCCGCTGTAGCCGGAGCCGTTGCAGGTGCGGCAGGCCGGACCGGTTTGGTCGGCGCCGTGGCAGGTCGGGCAGATACGCCGCAACAGCCTCTGTGCGATGACGCCTCTGATCGTCGCGCCGAGCAGATAGCCGTCGATGCCCATATCGCGAAGGCGCGTGAGTGCGCCCGCGGCACTGTTGGTGTGGAGCGTCGAAAACACCAGATGGCCGGTCAGGGCCGCCTGGACCGCGACTTGCGCCGTCTCGCGATCGCGAATTTCACCGAGCAGGATGATGTCGGGATCCTGCCGGAGGATCGAACGCAGGGCCGCGGCAAAGTCGAGGTCGATCGCCGGATTGACCTGCAACTGGGTGATGCCGGCCATCCGGTATTCGACCGGGTCCTCGACGGTGAAAATCTTGACGTCCGGCCGCGAACGTTCCGCGAGGATGGAATAGAGCGTCGTCGTCTTGCCGCTTCCGGTCGGCCCGGTGATCAGCACGATGCCGTTGGCGGCTTGCGACATGTTGCGGATCTTGGCTTGCGCGGCGCCGTCGAAGCCCAGTTTCTCCAACTTCAGTTCGACCCCAGCGCGGTCGAGAATTCGAAGCACGATGGCTTCGCCGTGAATGGACGGAATGACCGAGACGCGCAGGTCGACGTCGCGGCCGCGCACGGCGATGCGCATGCGTCCGTCCTGCGGCAGGCGCCGTTCGGCAATGTTGAGCCGCGACAGGATCTTGATGCGGGTGGAGATGCCGGACAGCATCGCAATGGACGCAGTGTCGACGGTGGACAGCATGCCGTCATGCCGGAAGCGGATGCGGACGTGATCCTCAAGCGGCTCGATGTGGATGTCGGTGGCTCTCGCATCGACCGCCTTGTGGATGGTCTCGGCGACGAAGCGAACGATCGGCGCCTCGCGGGCAAAATCCTTCAACCGTTCGAGGTCGTCGGGGCCGAAATCCAGGGTTTCGCCACCGTTGCCGCTATTTGAAACGGCCGCGATGGCCGATTGCTCGATGCGGTCGATGCATTCGGCGATCATGCGCCTTGGCAATATGCGCAGTGCCAGCGTCCGCTCATAGTGAAAGGCGAGCGCGTCGATGGTTGCCGACGAGAACGGATCGGCCACGGCGACGACCAGCCGCTCGGCGTCCATCTGCAACGGCAGGATCGCATTTTCACGCAGATAGGCCAGCGGCACGCCTGCCAGCATTTCGGGGCTGACCTGTTCGGGAATCTCGACCGGCGTCGGTGCGTTCAGATAGCGGCTGAGGCTGTTGGCAAGGTCCTGCTCGCCGATCAGGCCGAGTTCGGTCATCACCGTATCGAACGGGTGTCCAGATGTTCGCGATGCCCCCAATGCGCGCTGGGCGGCGTGCGCGGTCAGCACTTTCTCGCCCTCGAGAAAGGCAAGGAACGCTTCGATCCCTTGGGTCTGGCCCCGGGTCTGGCCAACGGGCTGCGAAGACGCGTTCATGAGCTCCACCCGCGCAGGATCTGCGCCGCCTCGGCGCCGAAAAGCATCTCGCAGCCGGCTGTGCCGACGACTGGCGGCAGTGCAGTGGCTGCAGGGACCGGGCTTCGGGCAACGCGCTGAAATGCCGTCGGGCTGAGCGGAGACCTCTCGATGATGAACCCGGCTTCGGCCGTGATGCCGGATCCGTCCCGCCTCACGACCACGTCGACCGTGTAGGCCGATGCGTCGGTCGGCGCTTCGGTGACCGATGCGCTGCTGGCGCCGGCAAGAGCAGCGCGAAGACGGTTCGGCGCGCGATCGGCGCTGATCGTGCCGCGCTTCGAGTTGACCGTGAAAACAGCGTGGAGGGTCTGCAAAGGTATCGACGCAAGTGCCGAAAACTCCTGCAGTTCGGACACCGATTCGAACGGCGCCTGCTTGTCTTCGGGCGGCCCGCCAGGGCTTCTGGACTGGGGCTGGCCAGCGAACAGCGTGGCATTGTCACGAAACCGGATCGCGGCCTTGGCCAAGGCTTGCGCCATCTCCCGCTGGAAGCCGAGCGATGCGAAACCAAGCGCCAGCAATTGGTCATCCGCAGCATTGAGATCGATCAGCCCGTCATGATCCTGGACGCGGACATCGAAGCTGAAGTCTCCCTCCCGGCACGCTGCGGGCGTGGAATCCAGCGGGAATGTTTTCGCCCCCGAGCCCCCGACCAATTCGCTCGCAACCACATTGCCCAGGCCTTCGGCAAGCAGCGACAGGCGCTCCTGCTCGACCTCGTTGTTGGCGATCATCAGCCGCGTTTTTGCCGTCACGGCGAAAGGGACGACGATGGCCGAGACGATCAGCATGAACACCAGCACGGCGACCAGCGAAAAGCCGCTGCTCGCGCTTTCGCCCCCTGCGTTCGGGCTTTCGTGGCGGTCGCTCATAGTTGCGGTTCGTTCGGGGCTGGCAGCGGGACATTCGGGGCCGCTGGCGGGGCATTTGGGGGTGGCGGCGGAGCGTTCTTCCAGGGCGGATAGAGCGGGACCCGCGCCACCTTGCCATTGCGCTCCAGCACGGCCTGATCCTTGTCGATCGCCGACACCGTCCAGCCGTCGACGGTCTCGCCGCTGCCGTACCAGATCGCGGTTTCGCTGCCGGCGACGCGCAGCAGCGCTTTCGCCGCCCCGCCGTGAATGCTGATGCCGAGAAGCGAGGGCGCGGCGGCGGGCGGTGCCTCGGGCGGCGCCGGCGCTTGTTCGACGGCGGCCGCGACAACCTCGACCGGCGGCGGCCCGGCCGGCGGGGCCACGAATTTCCGGCGCATCGGCGTGAACAGCGGCCGCTCGAACGTCTCGCTGAAATCGCCGGCCTCGGGAAACTGCAGCGCTGCCGCCGCCGAGGCCAGGCCGCCGTCGTGGCCCTTGCCGGAGGCGACCGGCGAGATGTCGACCGGCGTGTCGTAGAGGGCGACATTGACCAGGACGAGCCCCGCGATCATGGCCGCAATCGCCAGGCCGGCGAATTTCCGGGTCATGGCTTGACCCCGCCGGGCACCGGCGCCACCGGTGTTTGCAGCGGGCCGTAAAACAGGATTTCGGCAAAGATCTCCGGGTCGCCGGTGCGCCCGGCGACCGGCCCGACGTCGGTCGTGCGCAGAGTGGCCTCGCGAATGAACAGCACCGGAAGCGACGTTTCGATGGCGAGAACGGCGTTGTGGATGCCCTCCAGCGGTCCCGAAAGGTTGGCCCGCAGCCCGATGAAATCGACGCCCGCTTCGCTCAGCACCGGCGCATTGCCGGCCGACAGCACGTTGACCCCGTTGGCGGTGGCAATCGCGTTCAGACGGGTCTGCAGCCCGCCGCGAATGATCGCTTCGCTTTCGCCGGTCAGAAACTCGGGATTTGCCGCGGCCACGGGGCTGGCGGCGCTGTCGAGGCGCTTCGCCAGCGCCGCCACGCTCTGCAATTGGCCGAGAAGCTCGCGCTTTTCCTCGATCCCGGCTTGCGCCGAGGCGACGCTGCCGAGCCCCGCGAACACCGCCCAGGCCAGGACACAGGCCGTCACCACGGCCAAGGTCAGCGCAATCAGGCGACGGACCAGCGGGCTTGTGTTGAGGATGGCGGAGAGCATCGTCAGAGCGCTCCGATCTTTGCCGAAATGGTGAAGTGTTCGCCGTCCTGGCCAGGAACCCTGACCACCGGCGAGGCGAATTCGGGTGCCGAAAACAGGGGCGAATCGTCGAGTGGCTTGATCAGTTCGGCGGCGGAAGCGGAAAACCCGGTGATGGTCAGGTCGTCGCCCTTGGCCGACAGATCGGTCAGCCAGGCCGAGTCGGGAAGCAGGTGCGTCAGTTCGGCCCAGACGCGGACCAGCGACGCCGTCGTCTTCTTTTCCGTGCGGATTTTTTCAATTTGCTCGATGCCGGTCTGGCGCTTCTGCAGCGCGGTGCGGGCCGCCTTGGCCAGCACCTGTGCGTCGGCGATCTCTGTGTCCAGCTCCGCGCCGGCCTGCCAGGTACGCCAATGCGCATGAGCGAAGGTGACCAGCGCTGCCGCGGCCAGCATCGAACAAGCCGTCACCCAGGCGGTCCTGGCGCGCCGGTCACGCGCGGTCGGCGGCCAGATGGCGGCGAGGCTGAGCGGATCGGCCCGCAGCGTGCCCTCCGGCTGCGACAGGGACAGGCACCGGACCGACCCGCCGGCCCGGCGAACCGTGTCAAGGACAGCGGCAAGCGTCTTCGCCTTGACCACATGGTAGACGCAGTCCTGCCTGGCGAAGACGATATGCACTTGCGCCGGGTCGATGGGCGTCGAGGCCAGAAGGTCGAGCTCGGCCATGTCGCGCGCCTGCCGAAGCGGCAGCCGCCGCGCCGCCAGTTGCCGGGTCAGGAACAGCCCGGGCTGGATCCGGATGTCGAAGCTCGGCCGCTTGCGCCGAGGCCCGCCCTGGAGAAGTGCCAAGATCTCGTCCGAGGACGCCGTGAGCGCCAGCGGGATCGATTGGAACTCCGGTGCATTGGCCTCGCGGGCGCGGATGCCGTCATCCGCCAGGCTGATGATCCAATCGCTTGTGGAAGATTGCTTTTGTCCGCGCGCGACTCGCGACCAGACGCCTCGCAGCTCATCGAGCCACCAGTCGAAAAAATCCAGAACCTGCGCGTTGAGTGTCGCCACAACCAGCCGCCCGCCACTCCGGCTGATTCTCAGCCGAGGTTTTCAGGCTGAGATTACTACAATTGCCGGCGCGGGACAGATATCAGTGAAGGCAGGGGAGGCCGATTGGCCACAGCTTTTGTTTGGGGGCGCCGCGATGTTTGCGCCGAGCGGCGTCATACCGCGCTGCGGTGGAACGACAATGCAGGCAAGGCGTGCCATGCGGTTCGGTGCCCGCATAGGCACGGTGCACCTTGGCGCGCGCGCGGCGCAGGCCGTCCGCGTCGGCCGGCGTCAGGATCAGGTGCACGTGGTTCGGCATCAGGCATCAAGCCCAGATGCCGACATCGGCGGCACGGCAATGCTCGACCAGCAGGGTCTTGTAGAACGCATAGTCTTCGGGTGTGAAAAACACTTTGGCGCGGCCGTTGCCACGCTGCGTCACATGGTGCGGCAGACCGGGAACGACGATGCGGGCAAGACAGGCCATGTGATCAATTTACACATACGGCAATCAGGGAGGACATAGAAAAAAGTGCACTGTCACCGTAATTCTATTGTCACCGTAATTCGCACCGTAATTTGAATTTTATGAGGAGTAAACTCTCGCTGAGAATTCATACTAAAGGATCTGACGGCTGACTCTCTTGGGATACCGGAGTGAGCGGAACCGTGATTCCATTGGGGCGAGGAGGATTCGCGCCATGGGATCAGCGATCAAGATGCGGACGGACTATTCGGCAGCCGAGTTGCGGCGGCTGGCCAAGAGTTCGAAGGATAGCAAGCAGAGCCGTCGGCTGCTGTCGTTGGCAGCGGTTCTCGACGGGATGAGCCGTGAGGATGCGGCCCGGGTCGGCGGCATGGACCGGCAGACCCTGCGGGATTGGGTTCACCGTTTCAACGACGCTGGTCCAGACGGCCTCGAGGACGCCTGGAACGGCGGGCCGGAGCCGCGCCTGTCGGTGTCGCAGAAGGCGGAACTGGCACGGATCGTCGAGACCGGGCCGGACCGGGCCGTCGACGGCGTCGTGCGCTGGCGGCGCATTGATCTCCAGAGGCTCATCAAGGAACGCTTCGGCGTCGACTATCACGAGCGCTACGTCGGAACGCTTTTGAAGCAGCTCGGCTTCTCCCATATCAGCGCCCGGCCACTTCATCCGGGCCAGGACGGCGAGATCGTCGAGGCGTATAAAAAAACTTCCCGCGCACGCTGAGCGCCCATCTGGCCGACCTGCCCAAAGGCAAGCCGGTCGAGATCTGGTTCCAGGACGAAGCCCGCATCGGCCAGAAGAATGGCATCGTGCGGCAATGGGCCAGGCGCGGCACGCGGCCCCGTCAGCCGGCCGACCAGCGCTACAAGAGCGCCTATCTGTTCGGCGCCATCTGCCCGGCGCGTGGCATAGCAGCCGGGCTGGCGCTGCCCTTCGCCGACACGGAGGCCATGCAACTTCATCTCGACGAGATCAGCCGCCATGTTGCCAGGCGCGCTCATGCCGTTCTGCTGCTCGACCGCGCCGGCTGGCACACCACCGCCAAACTGAAAGTGCCCAAGAACATCACGCTAATCTTCCTGCCGCCCCGCGCGCCGGAGCTGAACCCCGTCGAGAACGTCTGGCAGTATCTGCGCCAGAACTGGCTCTCAAATCGCGTCTTCGAAGGCTACGACGCCATCATCGACGCCGCGTGCGGGGCCTGGCGCGAGCTCATCGAACGACCAAACACCATCACATCAATCGGAATGCGCGAATGGGCTCACGTCGGTCAATCAAATTGACCGTTGGTATCACCCCTTTCTGTCCAGAGACGCAAGCGTCCAGACAGGTCACCAACTTCTGGGGAAGAAAGGGTAAAAACGATTTTTGCTATAACATATTCTTTCAATCTTGACTTAATTGTGCAATTACAACTGAAACTTTCGTCGGTTTCTAGATTTGTCAAGACGCCTGGAAAAGGCGGGCGTCCCTCCAAGAGCTTTCCATCGCCATTATCTATTTGAATATCGATTGTCTTCATCAGAAAGCATCCCGAATTTCGGCGTCACGAAGTTGGTCATCTGTAGCGAATCGCGCCGGCCCTACGCCATCCAATCGGTCCCATGAATGCATCTGGAGCGATTGATCCACGAATTACGGTGACAGTGCACCTTTTTCTATTCGCGGCCTGCCTCGCGCCCGTTACGTGGTGCGGCAAAACCGGGAACGACGACACAGGCAAGGCGCGCCATGCAGACAATCCTCACACAATAATGGCCGGGCCAACATCGCAAAAAGTGCACTGTCACCGTAATTCCTCAGTCACCACAATGCAGAACAAATATCCCTGATCGACCCGGGCAACTCTTTTTCAGTATCGACGCAGGCTCAGCGTGCCGTCGCTGTAGATCATGCGGCCGGCGCGGAAGGTGGCGCGGACGCGTGCGACCGGCTCGCGGTCGGCGACGACGAGATCGGCCAGAAGTCCCGTCTCGATGGCGCCACGGTCGTCAAGCCCCAATGCCTTGGCTGGTTTGAATTACGGTGACAGAATTACGGTGACAGTGCACTATTTTCCTTTCGTGACCTGCCTCGTTTTCCGGGTTCGACGGCTCTTCCGGTTTGCCCGGCAATCCGGTCCAGGAATGCTCGATTGCCCACCGGCCGACCGATGCTCTCGGCCTTGCGCAGTGCGTCGAAAGCCGCGACATCGGTTTCGATCAGATCGAACAGCCCCGCTGGCGATGGCAGCCGGTCCTGCATCGGCCGCAAATCCGTGACGCCATCGGGTTCTCCCGTCAGATGCGCCCGGGCGCTTGACCAGGGCCAAGCCTGCGCCTGCTTCACCAAGCCCGCGCGCACCGGGTTCAGCCCGACATAGCGCACCGCCGACAAGAGGTGATCCTCGTCCATGGCGACGGCGCCGAAGCGGCCTTGCCAGAAATGCCCGGTTTTCCTTTGCCGCGTGTGGATGGCGCCTGCATAGGCGCGGTGCACTTTGGCGAGCGCGCGGCGCAGGCCGTCCGCGTCGGCCGGCGTCAGGATCAGGTGCACGTGGTTCGGCATCAGGCACCATGCCCAGATGCCGACATCGGCGAACCGGCAATGCTCGACCAGCAGGGTCTTGTAGAGCGCGTAGTCTTCGGGTGTGAAAAACACCTTGGCGCGCCCGTTGCCGCGCTGCGTCACATGGTGCGGCAGACCGGGAACGACGATGCGGGCAAGGCGAGCCATGCGGGAAGTTTACACATACGGCGACCGGGAGGGCACAGAAAAAAGTGACTGTCACCGTAATTCCGAAGCGGCAAGCAAAAATAAGTGCATTGTCGCTTTTTGTTTCTCTACAGGGAATCTAAAACGATATAGACGAAATTATCCCCTTCGCTTCGAGTAATTCTTTGTTTAGTATATCAGAATCATCGCCTATGCCGACATAGGTCGTAAATACGACATCATTGCCGTTTGATAAATACCATGCATATAGTAATTTATCAACAGTTTCTGACGAAACTCCAGCGCACATTATACCACCGGAACTATAGGTGAAAATTCCATCAATACCAATTGAATTATTTTGACAGAATTCAATCAAGAACGATCTTAGATCTTCTAAATTTACTTTTGGGTTTTTCCCGCTATGATATTTTGCAATAGAAAACTGAACAGCACTGGCGCCAGATGCTTTTGATATAGTAGGCGGCGCTCCTCTATGGAGGTTGTCGGTGATGTCTTCCCATCCGTTAGGCGCATCGAAGGTGATGCCGTAGAATTGTACTATCATTGTGTTTCCGTTGGATTCGATAAATTTCCAGAACTTTCAGACTTCCCGCCAGGATCGAATTACGGTGACAGTGCACTATTTTCCCTTCGCGGCCTGCCTCGTTTTCCTGGTTTCAGGGCCATTCCGGTTTGCCCGGCAATCCGGTCCAGAAATGCTTCGTCGCCCACCGGCCGACCGATGCTCTCGGCCTTGCGCAGTGCGTCGAAAGCCGCGATATCCGTCTCGATCAGATCGAACAGCCCCGTCGGCGATGGCAGCCGATCCTTGATCGGCCATAAATCCGCAACGCCGTCGGGTTCACCCGTCAGATGCGCCCGGGCGCTTGACCAAGGCCAATCCTGTGCCTGTTCCACCAGCCCAGCACGAACAGGGTTCAGCCCGACATAGCGCACCGCCGACTGGAGGTGATCCTCGTCCATGGCGACGGCGCCGAAGCGGCCCTGCCAGAAATGCCCGGTTTTCTTCTGCCGCGCGTGGATGGTTCCCGCATAGGCGCGGTGCACCTTGGCAAGCGCGCGCCGCAGGCCATCCGGATCGGCTGGCGTCAGGATCAGATGCACATGGTTTGGCATCAGGCACCACGCCCAGATGCTGACATCGGCGACGCGGCAATGCTCGACGAGCAGGGTCTTGTAGAGCGCATAGTCCTCAGGCGTGAAAAATACCTTGGCGCGGCCGTTGCCACGCTGCGTCACGTGGTGCGGCAGACCGGGAATGACAGTGCGGGCAAGGCGGGCCATGCGGGAAGTTTACACATACGGCGACCGGGAGGGCACAGAAAAAAGTGCACTGTCACCGTAAAACCAGAGCCTCAACTATGCCGATCTTACGGCCGGACCTTTTTACTCGGTAACCGGCGCGGCCAATTCGACAAACCAAGTCACGACGGGCCTTGGGTTGTCCGCGAAGATGGGCACGGTCAATATGCGTGCGAAATATCAGCTTTCTTTCGGCAATGGCTGGAGGGTCGAAACCCAGAACTTCACCGGCAGCGTTGGTTTCCCGCTCAACTGATCCTTGCTGCCGGCGGTGTTTCGACAGTTGTGTTGCAAATTCCGAATTCTGTTTGCATCGGCGTTTCCAATCCCCATGCCCAGCGAATGTTGCGATCGGCGGGCCATGCCGCATTGCACAATTGCCTCGCTTGGTCACAATGCGGGGCATGGTCCGAACCGCACTCGCCGTCCTGGTGATCGATGAAAACCGCATCCGCGCCGCGATCATCGAGGCGGGGTTGCGCGAGGCTGGCCATGAGCGGGTCACCGTCATCCATGACGTGACCGGCATTGCGCGGCGGATCGCCGAGATCGAGCCCGACGTCATCGTCATCGACCTCGAAAACCCGAACCGCGACATGCTGGAAAACATGTTCCAGCTGTCGCGCGCGGTGAAGCGGCCGATCGCCATGTTCGTCGACCGCTCCGACCAGGCCTCGATCGAGGCGGCGGTCGATGCCGGCGTTTCGGCCTATGTCGTCGACGGCCTGCGGCAGGAGCGCGTCAAGCCGATCCTCGACATGGCGGTCAGCCGCTTCAACGCTTTTTCGCGCATGGCGCGCGAACTGGAAGAGGCTCGAAGCGAACTCGAGAGCCGCAAGGTGATCGATCGCGCCAAGGGCATCCTGATGAAGTCGCGCGGCCTGAGCGAAGAGGCCGCCTACACGCTGCTGCGCAAGACGGCGATGAACCAGAACCGCAAGATAAGCGACATCGCCCAGAGCCTGGTGACCGCGGCCGGGCTGCTGGGACCGGCGGAGGACGAATGAGCATGGGCGCCGAGCATCAGATCACCGCCGGCTTCATGCCGCTGTTCGACAGCGCCGTGCTGGTCGCGGCCGGCGAGCTTGGCTTTGCCGCGCGCGAGGGCATCGACCTCACGCTGCACCGCGAGACGTCCTGGGCCAACATTCGCGACCGCATCGCCATCGGCCACTTCCATCTCGCGCATATGCTGGGACCGATGCCGCTCGCCTGCAATCTCGGGCTGACGCCGCTCGCGTCAGAGACCATCGTGCCGTTCTCGCTCGGTCTCGGCGGCAATTGCGTCACCATTTCCAATGCCGTCTGGGCGGGCATGGCAGCGCATGGTGCTGCGCCCGATCTCGACCCGGCGCGCGCCGGTGCCGCACTTGGCGCGCTCATCCGCGAGCGCGCCGCTGCCGGGCGCGACCCGCTGCGCTTCGCCGTCGTGCATCCCCATTCCGGGCACAATTACGAACTGCGCTACTGGCTTGCCGCCTGTGGCATCGATCCGGCGCGCGAGATCGAGATCGTCATCGTGCCGCCGCCCTTCATGGCCGACGCGCTGGCGACTGGGCGGATCGACGGCTACTGCGTCGGCGAGCCGTGGAACAGCGCCGCGGTGGCCGCCGGCACCGGCCACATCGTCACCGTCAAGGCGCAGATATGGCGCAACAGCCCGGAGAAGGTGGTCGGCGTGCGCAAGGCCTGGGCCGAGCAGTCTTCCGAGGCGCTGGCGGCGCTGTTGCGCGCGCTGCATCACTCGGCGCGCTGGTGCCAGGATCCGGCCAACCGTGGCGAATTGGCCGCGGTGATGGCGCTGCCCGGCTTCCTCGGCCTGCCGCGGGCAGTCCAGATGCCGATCCTGACCGGCCATCTGCAGTTGGGTGGAGGAGCGGCGCGAACCATCGACGACTTCTTCCTGCCCTTCGACAAGGCGGCGAACTTTCCCTGGAAGAGCCATGCGCTGTGGTTCTACACGCAGATGGTGCGCTGGGGGCATGTCGAACATACGCCAGAAAACCTCGCCATCGCCCGCGATTGCTATCGTCCCGATCTCTACCGTTCGGCGCTGAAGCCGCTTGGCGTCGCGCTGCCCGGCGCCAATTCGAAGGTCGAGGGTGCGTTGAAGGCCGCGACTCCGGTCGGTTCGGCAGGCGCGAGCCTCGTACTCGGTCCCGATGGTTTCTTCGACGGCCAGATCTTCGATCCCGATGAGATCGACGCCTATATTGCCGGCCAGAAATCGGGCTGATCATTTCTGCGCCATTTTTGTGCATTGCACAAAAATTATGCGCTCGATTGCTCCAATGAACAATCTTTGGCCTGCTCGCTCTATGGCTTGGCAAGTCGGTGATCGGCTCGGGCCACTGATTCCATTGATGTTTTTCAGATCATCCGAAACTGGCACGGTTCCTGCTTTGAAATAGGCAGGCCCTAGTCGGGTCACGGAACCGGCGTCCAATGGCGGGCGCCACAGGCGAAGCTGCCGCTCAGGTCGATACGCGATCCCGGATTCCCGGACGCGAAGGCCTGGCCGGCGGCTTTTTTTGTTTTGATCGAACACGCAATCGACGGCGCACTCTCCCAAGCGCGCCCAACCCGGAGACGACGATGACGAAACGGATCGGAACTGGATCATCTCTCAAGGATTTTGCGCGCCGTGATTTTCTCGTCAGCAGTGCGCTGACGGCGGTGCTGTTCGTGGCGGCGTACATGCTGTTTCCCGTCACTGCCAAGACCGTAGGGAAGGGCCCCGAAGTGACCGCGCCAAGCCTGGTTTCATCGCGCTGACCGATGCCGCGCCGCTGCTCGCCGATCAACAAGACAAACGCGGTGCCTCCCACGCCGCAAACCGGAGCCTACCATGACTGCAAATCTCCCAGCCGTGCCCAGCCAGGACAGTGCTCCTCGGCAGGCGCTCGTGATGTCCACCGTCGCCTTCACCGTCTGCTTCGCGGTGTGGACGATCTTTTCAATCATCGGCATTCGCATAAAGCAGGAGCTTGGGCTGAACGAGACGGAATTCGGCCTGCTCGTCGGCACGCCAATTCTCACCGGCTCGCTGGTGCGCATGGTGCTCGGCATCTGGACCGACCGCTACGGCGGACGGCTGGTCTACACCGCGACCATGCTTGCGGCGGCGGCCGCGACCTTCCTGCTCGCTTATGCACACACCTATGAGCAGATGCTGATCGCAGCGCTCGGCGTCGGGCTTGCCGGCGGTTCCTTCGCCGTCGGCGTCGCCTATGTCTCGCGCTTCTTCCCCGCCGGCAGGCAGGGAACGGCTCTCGGCATTTTCGGTGTCGGCAATGTCGGGGCCGCGGTGACCAAGTTCCTGGCGCCGTTCGTGCTGCTCTCCTGGGGCTGGCAGTCGGTCGCGCAAATCTGGGCAGCCGCGCTGGTCGTCATGGCCGTCGCTTTCTGGTTCACCACCGGCGACGATCCGGTCATCCGCGAGCGGCGAGCCGGCAAGGTGGCGCCAACGAGAAGCTTCTTGCAGGAATTCGCGCCGCTGAAGAACTTGCAGGTCTGGCGCTTCGCCTTCTACTACTTCTTCGCTTTTGGGGCGTTCGTGGCGCTGTCGCTGTGGTTGCCGCGCTATCTGATCGGTGTCTATGGCTTCGGCATCGCGACCGCCGGCATGATCGGTGCAGCCTACTCGATCCCGGCAAGTGTCTTCCGCGCCTATGGTGGCGTGCTTTCCGACCGGATCGGCGCCCGCACCGTGCTCTATTGGACCTTCGCGGTGTCGGCCGTCGCGACGCTGATCCTGTCGCTGCCGCCCACGGACTATGTCGTGCACGGCATCACCGGGCCGATCGCCTTCCACTTCGCCATCGGGCCGGTGGCCTTCATCGCCGTCGCCTGCGTACTCGGCTTCTTCATGAGCCTCGGCAAGGCTGCCGTCTACAAGCACATCCCTGCCTACTATCCAGCGAGCGTTGGCGCAGTCGGCGGCGTTGTCGGCATGATCGGCGGGCTCGGCGGCTTTGTCCTGCCGATTGCCTTTGGCGCGCTCAACGACCTTACGGGCGTGTGGTCTAGCTGCTTCATGCTGCTGTTTGTGATCGTCTCCACATGCTTTGCCTGGATGCACTTCACCATCCGGCGGATGGAGCGCGCGGCAGCTCAAACTTCAGCCCTTTCCTACGCGGCAGAGTGAGACCGGAGCGGATCAGGAATATGAGTGAGAAACTCGTCATCATCGGCAATGGCATGGCGCCCGGGCGCATGCTGGAGCATCTTCTGGAAAAGGCGCCCGGCCGCTACCAGGTCACCATCTTCAACGCCGAGCCCAGGGTGAACTACGACCGCATCATGCTGTCGCCGGTGCTCTCCGGCGAGAAGGCCTATGAAGAGATCATCATCCACGGCGATGGCTGGTACATCAAGCACGGCATCACCCTCTACAAGGGCCACAAGATCATCGCCATCGACCGGACGGCGAAGACCGTCACCTCCGATCATGGCGTCACCGAGCCCTACGACAAGCTCGTCATCGCCACCGGCTCGGTGCCGTTCATCATTCCGGTGCCCGGCCACAATCTGCCGGGGGTGCTGACCTATCGCGACCTCGACGATGTGCAGGCGATGGTGCTGGCCGCCCAGTCGCGGGCCAAGGCGGTGGTGATCGGCGGTGGCCTGCTAGGGCTGGAAGCCGCTGCGGGCCTCAGCGTGCAGGGCATGGATGTCACCGTGCTGCATGTCATGCCGACATTGATGGAGCGCCAGCTCGATCCGGCGGCCGGCTATCTGCTGCAGCGCGCGGTGGAAGAGCGTGGCATCAAGGTCATCATCAAGGCCAACACAAAGGCAATCACCGGCAATGGCAAGGTCGAGCGGGTGGAGCTCGCCGACGGCACCATCATTCCGGCGACGCTGGTCGTCATGGCGGTGGGCATCCGGCCGAATGCGACGATCGCCAAGGAAGCCGGCATTGCCGTCAATCGCGGCATCGTCGTCGACGCCGGCATGCGCAGCAACGATCCCGACATCTACGCGCTCGGTGAGTGCGCCGAGGTCAACGGCCAGGTCTACGGGCTGGTCGCACCGCTCTACGAGATGGCGCGCGTCGCCGCCCACCAGCTGGCCGGTGACGAGGCTGCTGCCTTCGTGCATTCAGACACGCCGACCAAACTCAAGGTCACCGGCATCGACCTGTTCTCGCTCGGCGACTTCGCCGAGGGCGAGGACCGGCAGGAGATTGTGCTGCGCGATGCGGCGGCCGGCGTCTACAAGCGCCTGGTGCTGAAGGACGATCGCATCATCGGCACGGTGCTCTATGGCGAGACGGCCGATGGCGCCTGGTTCAACGACCTCAAGAAGAAACAGACCGACATATCGGAGATGCGCGACACGCTCATCTTCGGCCAGTCCTACCAGGGGGGTGCCCCGCTGGACCCTATGGCGGCCGTTGCAGCCTTGCCGGATGATGCGGAAATCTGCGGCTGCAACGGCGTTTGCAAGAGCAAGATAACTGGCGCGATCACCGCCAAGGGCCTGACCTCGCTCGACGATGTCAGGGCCCACACCAAGGCGTCGGCCTCCTGCGGGTCCTGCACCGGGCTGGTCGAAAAGCTGATGGTGCTGACCATCGGCGACAAATACAACCCTGCGGAGGTGCAGCCGATGTGCGGCTGCACCACGCTCGGCCATGACGAGGTGCGCCGCCTGATCGTGGCCAAGCGCTTGAAGACCATTCCGGCCGTCATGCAGGAGCTGGAATGGACGACCTCCTGCGGCTGCGCCAAATGCCGGCCGGCGCTCAACTACTATCTCGTCTGCGACTGGCCGGACGACTATGCCGACGACTACCAGTCGCGCTTCATCAACGAGCGGGTCCACGCCAACATCCAGAAGGACGGTACCTATTCGGTGGTGCCGCGCATGTGGGGCGGCGTCACCAATGCGGCCGAACTGCGCGCCATCGCCGATGTCGTCGACAAGTTCGAGATTCCGATGGTCAAGGTCACCGGCGGCCAGCGCATCGATATGCTCGGCATCCGCAAAGAGGACCTGCCGGCGGTGTGGGCCGATCTCGGCCAGGCCGGATTCGTCTCCGGCCACGCCTATGCCAAGGGCCTGCGCACGGTGAAGACCTGCGTCGGCTCGGACTGGTGTCGCTTCGGCACGCAGGATTCGACAGGCCTCGGCATCCGCATCGAGAAATTCATGTGGGGTTCCTGGACCCCCGCCAAGGTCAAGATGGCGGTGTCGGGTTGCCCCAGGAACTGCGCCGAGGCGACCTGCAAGGATGTCGGCGTCATCTGCGTCGACAGTGGCTACGAGATCCATTTCGCCGGGGCGGCCGGCCTCGACATCAAGGGCACCGAAGTGCTCGGCCTGGTCAGGACCGAGGACGAGGCACTGGAGCATATCGTGGCGCTGACGCAGATGTATCGCGAGCAGGGCCGCTATCTCGAGCGTATCTACAAATGGGCCAAGCGCATCGGGATCCCCGAAATCAAGCGCCAGATCATGGACGACGATGCCAAGCGCAAGGCCTATTTCGACCGCTTCGTCTTCAGCCAGAAATTCGCCCAGGTCGACCCGTGGTCGGAACGCGTGTCCGGCAAGGACAAGCACGAGTTCCGGCCGATGGCGACTGTCGGTTTTGCGCAGGCGGCGGAGTGATGCAGATGAACTGGGTATCAATAGGCTCCCTGTTGGACATCCCCCGTCGTGGCGCGCGCTGCGTCGACACGCCGGAAGGCAAGGTTGCCGTCTTCCGCACCGCCGACGATCACGTCTACGCCATCGACGACCATTGCCCGCACAAAGGCGGGCCGCTCAGTCAGGGCATCGTGCACGGCACGGCGGTGACCTGTCCCTTGCACAGCTGGGTGATTTCGCTGGAAACCGGCAAGGCGCTCGGCGCCGACGAGGGCGCGGTGCGCACCATTCCGGTGCGGGTCGAAGGCGAGCGTCTGTTCATTGCGCTGGAAGCGCTGGCCAGCCGCGCGGCCTGAAACATGGAGAATGACGAAGCGCGCGAGGTGAGGACCACCTGCCCCTATTGCGGGGTGGGCTGCGGCGTGCTGGCGAAGGTCGCCGCGGACGGTGAGGTCAGCGTCCGCGGCGACCCCGACCATCCGGCGAATTTCGGCCGGCTCTGCTCCAAGGGCTCGGCCCTGGCGGAGACCATCGACCTCGACGGCAGGCTGCTCTATCCCGAAATCCACGGCCGCCGCGCCGGCTGGGACGAGGCGCTCGACCTCGTCGCCTCGACCTTTTCGCAAACCATCGCCGAGCATGGTCCGGACGCGGTCGCCTTCTACGTCTCCGGCCAGTTGCTGACCGAGGACTATTACGTCGCCAACAAGCTGATGAAGGGTTTTGTCGGTTCGGCCAACATCGACACCAATTCGCGCCTGTGCATGGCCTCGTCGGTCGCCGGCCACCGCCGCGCCTTCGGCTCCGACACCGTACCGGGGACGTATGAGGACCTGGAGCTTGCTGACCTGATCGTGCTGGTCGGCTCCAATCTCGCCTGGTGCCATCCCGTGCTCTACCAGCGCATCGCGGCGGCCCGGGAAAAGCGGCCGGAGATGAAGATCGTGCTGGTCGATCCGCGCCGCACCATGACATCAGACATCGCCGACATGCATCTGGCGATCGCGCCCGATGGCGACGTCGCGTTGTTCACCGGGCTGCTCGCCTATCTCGGCCAGCACAACGCGCTGGACCGGGCCTATGTCACGGCGCACACGACCGGTTTCGGGCAAGCGCTTTTCGCGGCATCGGCGCTCGACCTTGCCGGCGTCGCCGCTGCCACGGGCCTCAGCGAGGACGAGCTTGGCCGCTTCTACAGCCTGTTCGCCGCGACCTCCAAGACCGTGACCGTCTACAGCCAAGGGGTGAACCAGTCGTCGTCGGGCACCGACAAGGTCAACGCCATCATCAACTGCCATCTCGCTACCGGCCGCATCGGCAAACCGGGAGCAGGGCCGTTTTCGGTGACCGGCCAGCCCAACGCCATGGGCGGCCGCGAAGTCGGCGGCATGGCCAATATGCTCGCCGCCCATATGGAGATCGAGAATCCCGAACATCGTGACCGCGTGCAGCGCTTCTGGACTGCGCCCGCCATTGCCGAAAGGCCTGGCTTGAAGGCGGTCGAGATGTTTCAGGCGGTGGCCGACGGGCGCATCAAGGCGCTGTGGATCATGGCCACCAACCCGGTCGATTCGATGCCGGATGCCGATGCCGTCGAAGCGGCGATCAAGGCTTGCCCGTTCGTCGTGGTGTCGGACGTGCTGGCCAGGACCGACACCGTCCGCCATGCCCATGTCCGGCTGCCGGCCGCTGCCTGGGGCGAGAAGGACGGCACCGTCACCAATTCCGAGCGCCGCATCTCGCGGCAGCGCGCGTTCCTGGACCTGCCCGGCGAGGCGCGCCCCGACTGGCAGATCGTTGCCGAAGTCGGCAAGCGGATGGGTTTTGGCGAGGCATTTTCCTATGCGACGCCGGCGGAGCTTTTTGTCGAACACGCCGCGCTGTCGGGTTTCGAGAATGACGGCGCGCGGGATTTCGATATTGGTGCTTGTGCTGCGATCGATGTTAAGGACTACGACGCGCTGGAGCCATTCCAATGGCCAGCGCCGAGCCCAGACACTTGGGCCCGACGTCAGCCAGAGGCGGATGCTCAGGTTGGACGCCAAGAAAGTGACGCCACCCAAACCAACATCCGCTTCTTCGCCAACGGCGATTTCTACACACCAGACCGCAAGGCGCGCTTCATTGCCATCCGCCCCGCCGTCGATATCCGCACCAGCCCGGACTATCCGCTGATCCTCAACACCGGCCGCATCCGCGATCACTGGCACACCATGACGCGGACCGGCAAAAGCCCGCGGCTCTCCCAGCACATTGCCGAGCCCTTCGTCGAAATCCATCCGGCGGATGCGCAACGCTTCGGCATCGGCGACGCGGACATCGCGCGCGTCTCCAGCCCGCGCGGCGACGTGCTGGTGCGCGCGCTGGTGACCGCACGCCAGCGTCAGGGCAGCCTGTTTGCACCGATGCACTGGACTGATCAGTTCTCGGCAAAGGGCCGGCTCGATGCGCTGACTGCGCCGCTGACCGATCCGGTCTCCGGCCAGCCGGCGCTGAAACATGTCGCCGCCCGCATCGAGAAATTCGCCGCAAAAGCCTTCGGCTTCGCTGTGATGCGGCAGAGGCCGGCGCCCAATACCGCGACCTACTGGGCCGCAGCCAAATGCAAGGGCGGCTGGCGGGTCGAGCTTGCCTTTGCCGATGATGGCATCGACTGGGCCGCCTTCGCCGGGTCCCTGTTCGCAACGCCGCCGGGCAGCGAAATCCTCGCCTATCATGACCGCGATGCCGGCCAGCATCGCATTGCGGCTTTCGACGGCGATCACTTGTCAGGCGCCTTGTTCGTGGCGCCCGGTCCGGTCGCGGTGTCGCGCGGCTGGGCGGCGGATCAATTGAACGCCGATCATGTCGATCGGCGCGCCAGGCTGGCGATCGTGGCCGGGCGGCCGGGCGGGGTCGACGTCGACCGCGGTGCCATCGTCTGTTCCTGCTTCGGCGTCGGCGCCAACCAGATCGCGCAAGCGGTGCGAAGCGGCTGCGCCAGCGTCGAGGCGATCGGTGCGACCCTGCATGCCGGCACGAATTGCGGCTCCTGCCGTGCCGAGATCAGGATCATCGTCGCCGCACAAATTCTTCAAGCCGCCGAGTGACCGGCGCCAGCCTGTGCCGCGAAGGTCGCTGGCCGGTTGGGGTAGGGTATCGAAGGCAGGTCCTGGCCAAATGGGCCTGCGCGATGGCGTCAGTTGGGCTATGGTGGTGCAAGCGTGCAGCCTGATCGGCGAGCATGAGTCGTCTTCCAGTCAGGGTTCACCCAATGGCAAATCCCCCGCGCCGACCGACAAATCCGTTGACGGCGGCCGAAGCCGCCTTCAAGCCAATCAAGAAGCCGGTTGCTCCGCTTCGCGAGCCCTCGGCCGCTCCAGGTGTCAGGGAGCTTGTTTCGATCAGGATCGATCGAACCGTGCTGGACCATTTTCAAGCCGATGGCCCCGGCTGGCAGGACCGGATCAACGACGCATTGCGGCAGGCGATAGAAGGCAAGCCGGTCGCCAGCGGTTCGGACGATGACTAGCTCACGCCGCTTCGAAGTGCAGAATATAGAGCTTGCGCGTCGGTTCGTGGATGGTCCACTCGCCTTTCCAGCCTTTCGGCAGCACCAGCATTTCGCCGGCGCTAACCTCCTTGCTGTGGCCATCGGGACCATGCAGCGAGACCCGGCCCGACACGATGTGACAGGTTTCGGAATTCGTGTCGCGCGACGCGGTGAAACGGCCCGGCGTGCATGCCCAGACGCCGACTTCGAGCGTCCCGTCCGGCGAGGTCCACAATGTCCTCGACGCTTCGAGTTGATCACCGCTGATCGAGGTCGGCTTGGGCTCGGGCTCGCCGAGATCGATCGCAGCGAGATGGGCGAAGGTCTGGAAGTCGGTCATGGCGGTCTCCGGGCAGGCACTGAAAAAATGCTTTTCGATCCGAGGTGTGGCGCCGCAGGGCTCAATGCCCGGTGATGCGGTCGGCGATGGCGGCCAGTTTCGACGTGTGCTGGAGACCGGCCTCCTCGCGCTCGTCGGCGACGCGATAGAGCTGATACATCGAGTGGACGCCGAGCCAGCGCATCGGCTCGGGCTCCCACTTGCTGACCAGGCGGTTGACCCAGGGCAGGCGGGTCAGTTCGGTGTCGCGGCGCAGGATAAGGTCGCGCAGCGTCCGGCCCGAAAGGTTGGAGCTCGACACGCCGAGGCCGACATAGCCGCCGGCCCAGCCGATGCCGGTCTCAAGGTCGAGGCCGGCCGTCGTGCACCAGTCGCGCGGCACGCCAAGCACGCCGCACCAGGCGTGGTCGATGCGAAGCTTGCTGGTCTGCGGCAGCAGGCGGGTGAGGATCGCGTGCAGGCTTTCGATGGTCGCCTGCTGTGTCTGTCCGCGCACGTCCGTCTGCGACCCGTAGCGGTAGGGCAAGCCGCGCCCGCCCATGGTGATGCGGCCTTCGCGGGTGCGCTGGGCATAGCAATAGGCGTGTGCTGCGTCGCCCAGCAGCTCGTGGCCGTCCCAGCCGATCTCGTCCCACAGCGATTGGGGCAGCGGCTCGGTGATGATCTGTGCGCTGTTGAGCGGAAGCCAGAGCCGCTCATTGCCTGATATGCCGGCCGTGAACCCCTCCGTGGCGCGGATGATGATGGGCGCGCGCACCGTGCCGCGATCGGTGGTGACCTTGCCCTTCTCAATACCCGTCACGGTCGTCTGTTCGTAGATCGGCACGCCGAGGCGCTCGACGGCTTCGGACAGTCCACGCACCAGCTTGGCCGGCTGCACGCGCGCGGTGCCGTGGTGGATGTAGCCGCCAAGCACGTTCCGGATGTTGATGCGGGCCTTGGCCTCTGCCTGGCCGATCAGGCTGACGCGGTCCTGAGGCACGCTCCAGCCGATTGCATCCGCATAGGCGGCCTTGATCCGCTCCAGCTGCGGCGGGTTGGTCGCAACCGTCAGATTGTCGACACGGCGAATGTCGGCATCGATGCCTTCGGCCTCGGTCACCGCGATCACTTCGTCGACCGTGCCATGCATGGCGGTTTCCATGTCGATGACGGCGCCACGCGTCGATGTCTGCAGATATTTCTCGCGCGACCAGCTGAAGCCGCCGGACAGCCAGCCGCCATTGCGGCCGGACGCGCCGAAGCCGGCGAATTCCCGTTCCACCATGGCGATGCGGATCGAAGGATCGGCCTTCTTCAGATAGTAGGCCGTCCACAGGCCGGTATAGCCCGCGCCGACGATGCAGACATCGGCTTCGAGGTCGCCCGGAAGCGGCGCACGATAAGCTGGCAGGCCGATGTCGGCATACCAGAACGAAATGTTGCCGTTGACTTTGGCGTCCATGTCAAAAAATCCTGCGAGGGAAAGAGCGATCAGGTCATCGTCATGTCGGCGCGGTCGTCGTCGGCAAGAAGTTTTGCATCGACGACCGACCAACGCAGATCGACCGCGTCACCAATCGAGAAAGGCGTGGCCTCGAGCGTCGCGCGCACGATGGCCACGGAACCATCGCCCAGTGTCACCTGGTATTTCGAACCCGAGCCCAGATAGATCGCTTCGCTGACCTGGCCGGTAAGGCTGTTCTGTCCGGGGGCTGCAGGCGTGTTGGTTCTGGCAAGCGAAAGCTTTTCCGGCCGCAGCAGCACCACCGGCTTCTGGCCGCCGGCGAGCTTGCCGCCGGCAACGACCTTCTGGCCGGCGATCGTCAGGCTGGTCTCGCCGCCCGACGTCTGGGCATCGCCACGCAAACTGGTCGATTCGCCGATGAACTTCGCCACGAACAATGTCGCCGGTTCGTCGTAGAGCTGACGCCCGGTTGCCACCTGTTCGATGCGTCCCTGGTTGAACACGGCGATGCGGTCGGACAGAACCAGCGCCTCTTCCTGGTCGTGCGTCACATAGACGAAGGTGGTGCCGAGTTCGCGGTGGATGCGCTTGATTTCCAGCTGCAGCCATTCGCGCAGTTTCTTGTCGAGCGCGCCGAGCGGCTCGTCCATCAAAAGCAGCGGCGGATCGAAGACGATGGCGCGGGCCAGCGCCACGCGCTGCTGCTGGCCGCCGGAAAGCTCGGCGGGATAACGATGGGCGAAGTCGGCCATCTTGACCATGTCCAGGGCGCGCGCCACATGGCGGTCGCGCGCCTGCTTGTCCATGCCGCGCAGGGTGAGCGGATAGGCGACGTTCTTGCCGACGGTCATGTGCGGAAACAGCGCGTAGTGCTGGAAGACAACGCCGATGTTGCGCTTGTGCGCCGGCAGCGCGACGATGCTTTTGCCGCCGACGGCAAGGTCGCCTGAGGTCAGGTCGGTAAAGCCGGCCACGACGTTGAGCGTGGTGGTCTTGCCGGAGCCGCTGGGGCCGAGCAGCGTCATGAATTCGCCCGGCTCGATATGCAGGCTGACGTCGTCGAGCGCGGTGAAATTGCCGTAGCGCTTGGTTGCGGCCTTGATGTCGATGGCCGCGCCACGTTCTTTGCTGTTGGACGCAGCCATCTCAACTCCTCGTCGATTTCGAGCTGATGATCAGCCCGGCACTGATCACCAGCGTCGTGGCAATGAAGATGATCGTTCCGACAGCCGTCACCGTCGGGTCGGCGTCGCGGGTGATGCTGGTGAAGATCTGCACGGGCAAGGTCTTCAAATAGGGGCTGGTGATGAACAGCGCGACGATGATTTCATCGAAGGAGGTGACAAAGGCAAACAGGAGCCCCGAAAGGATGCCGGGCGCGATCAAAGGCAAGGTCACGGTGCGGAATGCGGTGAAGCGGTCGGCGCCAAGGCTTGCCGCCGCCGTCTCCAGCCGCACGTCGAAGACTTCGAGGCTTGCCGACACGGCGATGATGACAAAGGGGATCGCCAGCATCGTGTGCGCGATGACGAAGCCGGCGGTGGTGCCGACGAGATGGTAGTCGAGATAGACGGCATAGATGCCGATCGCGAGGACCACGCCGGGCACGATCATCGGTGTGATCAGGATGGCGCGCAGCAGGCCGGCGCCGGAATGTTTCATGCGGCTGAGGCCGAGTGCCGCCAGCGTGCCTATCAGCGTGGCGGCGACGGCAACGAGGCCCGCGACCCTGAGCGAGTTGAAGAAGCTGGTCAGCCAGTCCGGGTTGGTGAAGAAATTCTCGTACCACTGCCATGAGAAGCCGGATGGCGGGAAGGCAAGCGACTTCTTCTCGTTGAACGACATCGGGATGATGACCAGCGTCGGCATCACCAGCCACACGGCAACCAGCAGGCAGAACAGACCGAGCAGAATGCGGAACGGCGCCAGCCTCATGATCTGGACGCCTGTTTGTGGCGCTGGCGCATCAGCGGCGCGGCGAGCGCCAGAAGCACGAAGGTCGCGACCAGGAGCACGACACCCATGGCGCCGCCGCGACCCCAGTTGAGCAGGCTGAGCACCTGGCTCTGCACCAGCGTCGACAGCATGGTGCTGCGGGGGCCGCCGAGCAGGGCCGGGGTGATGTAGAAGCCGAGCGACAGGATGAAGACGATGATGGCGCCGGCGAATACGCCGGGCAGCGACAGCGGCAGATAGATCTGCAGGAAAGCCAGCGAGGGTCGCGCGCCGAGACTGCGCGCCGCCTGGACGAGGCGCAGGTCGATGCCGCGCATCACCGAATAGAGCGGCAGGATCATGAACGGCAGCAGCACCTGCGCCATGCCGATCACCACGCCGGTCTGGGTGCGGATCAGCTTCACGGTGTCAAGGCCGAACAGCCTGACGACGGAATTGATGATGCCGGAATCCTGCAGCAAGATGACCCAGGCCAATGTGCGCACCACGCCGCTGACCCAGAACGGCACCAGCACGCACAGGATGAGGACGAGCCGCATGCGCGGCCCAACCGCCGTCATCAGGTAGGCGTAGGGGTAGGCGGCGATAACGCAGACGATGGTGACCCAGGCGGCGATGGAAAAGGTGCGCCACAGAACCGTGACGTTCACCGGCGTGGAAAAGAACCAGACGTAATTCTGCATTCCCCAGGCGGGGTCCGAGAAACTGCGCAGCGTGACGGTCAGCAGCGGATAGCCCATCGCCGCGATGAGCAGGAACAGCGCCGGCATCGCCAGCAGCGAAGGATAGGCGGCGAGCCGCAGGCGCCGTTGGGGCCCCTGCACGCCACCGGCCGGCCGGGGATTGTCACCCCCGGCCGCCAGCGTATGCGATGTCTGGCTCACACTTTCACCTTGGCTTTCGGCCGGCTCAGTTGCCGGCCATCAGCGCCGTCCACTTGTCGGACGCGGTGGCGAAATTGGCGACCCAGAACTTTATGTTCTGCTGGTAGCCCTGCTTGGCGTGTTCCGGCGTGTTGGTCAGGAAGGCGGCGACCGAAGCATCCACCTTGGGCTGCGCCTCGGTGTTGATCGGCGAGTAGGATGTCTGCTCGGTCAGGACCTCCTGCGACTTCTTGCCGAGATAGGCGTTGATCAGCGCATAGGAGGCGTCGGTGTCCTTGGCCCCGACCGGGATGGTCAGCTGATCCATGACGACCAGCCAGTCCTTCCACACCGGCGTATAGGCAGCGCCGTTCTTGACCGCCGTCATGGCGCGACCCGTCCACATGATGATCATGTCGGCTTCGCCGGATTCAGCCAACTGCTGGGACTCGGCGCCGGTTTTCCAGAAGATCGTGTCCGGACCGATGGCCTTGATCTTGGCGATGCCCTTGTCGATGTCGGCGGGCGTCATGTTGTCGACCGAGCCGCCGTCGGCCAGGATGCCCTGTTCGATCAGGCCGCCGATCGGGCTGCCGCTGCCGTCGATGGCGCGGGTGCCGGGGAATTTCTTGGTGTCGAAAAAATCTTTCCAGTCCTTCGGCGGGTTGTCCTTGTAGGTCGCGTTCTTGTACATCAGGACGGTGCCGTAGTTCATCGCCGGCACGCTGCACTCGCCGACCTGTCCGGCCGGGATGTGCGAAACGTCCAGCTTGGTCAGGTCGAGCTTCTGGAACAGCTTGCCGCAATGCACGAATGGCGGAAAATCGTCGGTGTCGACGACATCCCAGGTCACATTGCCGGACTCGACCTGCGCCTGAAGCTTGGCGATTTCGGTCGGCCCGTCATTCAGCAGCTTGACGCCGCTCTTGTCGACGAATTCCTTGAGGGCGGCGACCTGGCCGTCCTGGTAGATGCCGCCATAGGAGACGAAGGTCAGCGTCTTGCCTTTCAGCGAACCGTCCGCCACGGTGCCTGCGGGCGGCGCGCTTTGCGCATGAGCCGCGGCAGCGGCAATCAAGGCCAGTGCGGCGGCGCCGACAAGCCCGGACACTATTGATCTGCTTCCCATTTTTAACCCTCCGATTACTCGCTGTTTGATTTTGGCAGTCCGGGTGCGAGTGTTTTCCGGGCTGCATATTGGTCGAGGTCGATGGCGCCGCTTGTCGACGGCGCGATGATCCACAGCACTTCGGCCACCGTGTCGCCGACATTGATGGTCCTGTGCGGCGTCGAGGTCGAATATTCGATGCTGTCGCCCTCTTCGAGGATGAAGCTCTCGTCGCCCAGCGTCAGCTGCAGCCGGCCGCGCAGCACGAGAAACATTTCGTGCGCGTTGCCATGTGTGTAGGGCAGGTCGCCGGTCGAGCCGCCAACGGCGAATTCGCCGCAATAGACTTCCATCTCGCGGATTGGCCGGCGCGACAGCAGCGTCTTGCGATAGCCTTCGCTGGTCGGCAGCGCGGGTCGTTCGGCGCGTGTCAGCACCGCGTGCGGCGAGACTTCGCTTTCGTCGAAAAGATCGGCGAGGCCGATGCCGAGTGCATTGGCGATCAGCATCAGCGTGCTGGTGTTGGCTCCCGAAAGACCGCGCTCGAGTTGGCTCAGGAAACTGGCGGTGGTGCCGATCAAGTCGCCGAGCTGGCGCAGCGTCAGGCGTCGCGCGGTGCGATAGGCCTTGATGCGATCGCCCAACACCGTGGAGCGGCGGGCTTCCGCGCCGGTTGCGGCGTTGTCGTTGAGTGCGTGATCCGCAGCGGTTTTCATGGCGATCTCAGGGTTCACTTAACATGCTATTAAGTGAGGCTTCGTGGCAAGCGGATTCGCTTGGCCACCTGAAAATCACAGATGGGCCAGGCTAACTATTTCCTAGCCGGTGGAGGAATGTCGTCGAAAGGCGCTTTGGTTTGGCGATCGAAAACGACGGCCAGCCCGTTCTTGACGGCAAGCGAGGCGACCATGTCGTCCAGTTCGCGATCGGAAATGGCTGGTTTGAGGATCTGCCGGATGGCCAGATAGGCCTGCTCGGTCGACACATAGTCGTAGCGCTTTTTGCGCGCTTCCACATATTGCTCGATGAGAATGCCCAATCTGCGGGCGGCGATGTCTTCTGGTTGCTGCACGGGAGCCTCCTCAAGCTCGATCGTCTCCAGCCCCCTAAGATGTAAAAACCACGCCGCGAAAGTTAAGGCCGGAAGCCAAAAAAATCGGCTGTCATCGTCGACAAACCTGGTTACGTCGCCTTGCCGACCGCCGCGTCCAGTTCCAGCTCGCCTTCCGAAATGTCGTCGAACGAGGCGTAGTTCATGTTGTAGAGGCGGGCGTAGAGGCCTTTTCGTGCCATCAACTGTTCGTGGTTGCCGCTTTCGACGATCTCGCCGTTCTGCAGGACGATGATGCGGTCGGCGCCGCGAATGGTGGCCAGCCTGTGGGCGATGACCAGCCCGGTGCGGCCTTCCAGCAGTGTTATCAGCGCTTTCTGGATCAGCATCTCGGTGTAGGAATCGATGCTGGCCGTGGCCTCGTCGAGGACCAGGATCTTGGCGTCGGCCACCAGCGCCCGCGCAAAGCTGATCAACTGGCGCTGGCCAAGTGAGAGATTGCCGCCGCGCTGCTCGAGCTCTGTGTCGTAGCCATCGGGCAAGTTCTCGACGAAGTCGTGCGCGCCGACGGTCTGCGCGGCGCGGACCACCTCTTCGCGGCTGGCGCCGGTCTTGTGATAGCAAATGTTCTCCAGCACCGAGCCGGAGAACAGGAACGGCTCCTGCAGTACCATGGCCACCTGATCGCCGAGCGAATCCTGGGTCAGGTCGCGCACGTCGTGGCCGCCGACCAGGACCTGGCCGGACCAGACATCGTAGAAGCGGTGCACCAGCGCCATCGAGCTCGACTTGCCCGACCCGGTCGGGCCGACCAATGCGACGGTCTCGCCCGGATTGACGCGGAAGGAGATGTTCTTCAGCACCGGCAGGTTCTGCCGGTAGCCGAAGGTGACGTTCCTGAACTCGACCGAGCCGTCCATGTCGCGCGACAGCGCAACGGCACCATCCTTGTCGCTGACATCCACCGGCACGTCGAGCACTTCCGAGATACGCTGGCCCGAAGCCATGGCGCGCTGCATGACGCTGTACTGCATGGTGAGCGAGCGGATCGGGTCGAAGAAGCGCTGGATGTAGAACAGGAACGCCACCATGACGCCGACGTCGAGGCTGTGCGACAGCACCATCGAACCGCCGACGACGATGACGGTCGCCATGGCCATGCCGGTCAGCGTGTCGACGATCGGCACCATCACCTGCGCATATTTCGCCGACCTCAGGTGGGCATTGAGATTGGCCAGCACCTTCTCGTCGTAGAGGTCGAAATTGACGTGCTGGCGTTCGAGGCTCTGCACCGTGCGCACGCCATGGATGCCCTCGGCCAGCGCGCCGTTGGCGATCGAATTGGTCTCGTGCGCGGCCATGAAGGCGACCTTGGCACGCGGCAGCCAGAACAGGCGCACGATGAACAGCACCGGCATGGTCGACAGCGTCAGCAGGCCGAGCCGGAAATCCAGCCACAAAAGGACGCTGACGATGCCGAACAAAAGCACGATGTCGCCCACCGACATCACCGACGTCTCGAGGAATTCCTGCATCGAATTGACGTCGCCTTGCAGGCGCGACATCAGGCGGCCGACCTCGGTCTTGTCCATGAAGCTCAGCGAGACGCGCTGCAGGTGGCTGAACATGGCGCGGCGCAGGTCCGACAGCACGTTCTCGGCGACCTTGCCGACGACGCTTTCCTGCACATGGCTGGCGGCATAGTTGATGAGGATGATCAGCGTGAAGGCGCCGATTGCAGAGATCATCACCGACTGGTCGAGCCTGCCTGTCGCCATGCCGTGGTCGATGGCGTAGCGGATGACCAGCGGGATCGCCAGTTGCGTCAGCGTGAACACCAGCACCGCGGCGACCGAGATGAAAATCCGGCCCTGATACGGTTTCACGAAGCTCCAGATACGCCGCACGATGCGCGGATCGTAGGCCTTGCCGAAAACCTCTTCCTCGTCGCGGTGCGAGCCGACGACAGCCTTGGTCGGCCGCCCGCTGGTGTCTTCCTTCTCGTCGTCGCTCTGTCTCGACATCATGCGAGTCCCATAGAAGCGGGCCGATCATCGTCAGGCCGCAGCTGCAGGTCGTAGAGCGCGCGATAGCGCCCGCCGAGCGCCAGCAGCTGCTCATGCGTGCCGCGCTCGACGATGCGGCCGTTCTCGACGAACAGGATCTGGTCGGCATGCATCAGCGAACTCAGCCGATGCGAAATGATCAGCGTCACGCGATCCCTGGCGAAGCGCTTCATCGCCGCTCGGATGCGCTGCTCGGTGCCGGCGTCGATGGCTGCGGTGGAATCGTCGAAGACCAGCACCGATGGCCGCAGCATCAGGCTGCGCGCGATGGTCAGGCGCTGCCGCTGGCCGCCGGAAAGCGAGGCGCCGCGTTCGCCGACGACCGTGGTGTAGCCGGCGGGAAGTCCGATGATGTAGTTGTGCAACTGGGCGAACTCGGCTGCCTGCCCGATGCGGGTCTCGCGTGCCCAGGGATTGCCATAGGCGATGTTGTTCTCGATCGAGGTGGTGAACAGGAACGCGTCCTGCTGCACGACGCCGACGGCCTTGCGCAGCGATTGCAGCGTGACCTTGCTGATGTCCTGGCCATCGATCGTAATGCTGCCCGAGGTGACGTCGTAAAAGCGTGGGATCAGATGCGCGATGGTCGACTTGCCGCTGCCGGGCGGTCCGACGATGCCGATGGTCTCGCCGGACCTCGCCTCGAAGGAAATGCCGGACAACGTCGGCCGGTCGCCCGCGCCCGGATAGCGGAAGCCGACATTGTCAAAGCGCAGCACGCCGTCGGTGACGACGAGATCCGTGGCGCCCGGCGCGTCCTTGATGTCCAGTTCGGCGTCGAGCAGTTCAAACAGCCGGGTGCCGCAGGTCGAGGCGCGCGCGAAGGAATTGACCATCAGGCCGAGCTGGCGCACCGGCATCTGCAGGATGGTCATGAAGGTGAGGAACTGGGCCAGCGTGCCGACGCTGATTTGACCTGCAATCACCTTCTGGCCGCCGAACCAGAGCACCAGGCCCATGGCGGCCAGGAACGAGAAGTTCATGGCGCCGGTGTTGCCGACGCGGATGTCGACGCGCTTGTTGGCAAGGTCGAGTGCATCCTGCTTGGCGCGGTCGAATTTTCCCAGCTCATGCCGTTGTGCAGCGAAGGCTCGCACGACGCGGATGCCGCCGAGATTCTCATCCATCACCCGGCTCAGCACCGACAGGCGCTGCTGCAAGGTCAGCCAGGTGCTGCGCAACGCCAGCTGGGTGACCGAGGAGCGCCAGGCGACGAACGGCACGAAGCTCAGGCTCAACAGCCCGAGCACCAGATCGGTGCTGATCAGCAGGTAGGCGCCGACGCCGATCAACACGCCGAGCAGGACGACGCGCAGGATGCCGGTGGAAAAGAACATGCGCACGCCGTCGAGATCGAGCAGGCCGAGCGTGATCAGATCGCCGGTGTGGACCCGGTCGTGGTAGGAGAAGCTCAGGCGCTGGATCTTCTCGTAGAAAGCCAGGCGCAGCTCATAGCCGGTTCGATGGCCGACGACCTCGCCGTAATAGTTCTGCGCCATGGTGCAGAGACCGCGCAGGATGCTGACGACGAGCAGCGTCAAAGCAGTGTTCCACAGCGCGTGCTCAGCCGCCGCACCGGCCCCGGCAGTCATGACGCCCTGCGCTTGGTCGATGGCGCGTCCCAGCAAGCGTGGAATGAAGAGCTGCAGCGTCGCGGCGATGAAGGTCGAAACGAGGGTGATCGCGACTTGCCAGGGATGGCGCAGCGTCATGCGCACAATCCGGAGCAAGGTGCTGAGGCCTTTGCCCCAGGAGGCTTCGGCCACATGGGCAAACGATTTGCCGCGCTCCGGCGCGCTGCCAATTGCTAGCGTATTCAAAGGAAAATATCCAACCCAATCCGGGCATTAGCCCGGACGAATAGAGCAGACTCAGTTCAGATGGCGTGATGTTACGCGGGTCCGGCTTGGCCGTTCAAGGGCCAATGCCGGCATCGCACTGTGCCTGAAGGGAACATGCTGTCGCGCGTGTTTGGAATGCCGGCAATCCGTTCACGAACCCTGCCGCCAGCAGGCGCGCACGACCCTGAGGTCGTGGCTGATGAACAGATAGGTCGTGTCCTTGTGGCGCTGCAGGTCGTTGAGCAGGGCGGGACCATGGTTCATGGGGACGGCCGAACAGAGCCGTTGACGCTGGCCCCCTTTACCTCCTAGGATTAAATCAAATTGATTTACGTTACTCGCCCGAAGAGGCGGAAATGCCGATCAACAATGGGAGATGAAGTATGACTGCCAGGCTGCCAGACCCGCATTCTCTGCAAGACCCGTCGACGGCTGTTTCACGCCGGCGGCTGCTGATCGGCACGGCTTTCGTCGCCGCGACCATCGCCACGACTTTCTCCTTCGGCGCGCGACCGGCGTCCGCCGAATCGGTGCTCGCCATGCACATCGAGGAGCAGACGAGCTGGGTGCAGAATTTCAACCCCTTCGACCTTGGCGGGCGCCGCCAGAGCACGATGGATTTCGTCTACGAGCCGCTGGTCATCTTCAACGACTATGACAGCGGCAAGCCGATCTTCCGGCTGGCGACGGGCTACAAATTCTCCGACGATCTGAAATCGATCACCTACACGCTGCGCGACGGCGTCAAATGGTCCGACGGTCAACCGCTGACCTCGGCCGACATGAAATTCACGCTCGAGCTGATGCTGAAGAACCCGGCGGTCGACATTGTCGGCGTCGGCGGCAGCGTCGCCTCGGTCGAAGCGCCTTCGCCGACCGAAGTGAAGATCACTCTGAAGGATGTCGACACGCATTTCCCGGAATCTATGGCCGATTTCCCTGTCGTGCCCGAGCACATCTGGAAGGATGTGGCCGATCCGCTCGCCTTCAAGAACGAGAAGCCGATCGGCTCCGGCCCGATGACCGAGATCCGCCGTTTCACGCCGCAGGTCTATGAGCAATGCCGCAACCCGAATTACTGGGACGCCGCCTCGCTGCATGTCGACTGCCTGAAGCTGCCGCAGATCTCCGGCAACGACCAGATGCTAGCACTGCTGCCGGAAGGCTCGATGGACTGGATCGGCTCGTTCCTGCCCGAGATCGACAAGACCTATGTCGCGCTCGACAAGGACCACAATGGCTACTGGCAGCCGCCGGCGGAAACCATCGCCTTCCAGGTGAACTTCAAGACCGCCAATCCGGCGCTGGCCGAGGCCTTCAACGACATCAATTTCCGTCACGCTTTCAGCCTGGTCATGGACCGCACGGCGATGGTGGACATTGCCGGCTTTGACTATCCGGTGGTCAACCTGCACGCCAGCGGCCTGCCGCCGCGCTTCGACGCCTGGCGCAACAAGGCGGCCGAAGGCGACAAGGATGTGTGGATGACCTACGACGTCGACAAGGCCAACAAGGTGCTTGACGACGCAGGCTACAAGAAGGGCGCCGACGGCATGCGCACCACGCCGAAGGGCCAGCCGATCGCCTTCTCGATCATCGTTCCCAATGGCTGGACCGACTGGATCGATGCCGTGCAGATCGCCACCGAAGGCCTGCGCAAGGCCGGCATCAACGCCTCGGTCGCGACACCAGAATACGAGCAGTGGCAAAAGCAGATTCTCGACGGCTCGTTCGATGCGGTCATGAACTCCCGCGCCGACGGTCCGACGCCGTTCCGCGGCTACTACCAGTCGCTGTCGACGGCCTTTGCCGGGCGCATCACCAGTGCGCCGTCGCGCTACTCCGATCCGGAGCTGGACAAGGTGTTCGACGCCTACCGCAAGGCGACCACCGACGAAGACCGCAAGAAGCTGTTCGACCAGGTGCAGGTGATCATCGCCGACAATTTCCCGGTCGTGCCGGTGTTCAACGGGCCGACCTGGTACCAGTATTCGACCAAGCGCTTCACCGGCTGGGTGACCAACGACGAACCGGTGATGAACCCGGAGGACCACGACAACAACCGCATGCGGTTGATGCATCTGCTGCGCCTGAAGCCGGTACAATAAGTCTGAAGTAACGCCCTTCTCCCCTGATGAGGGGAGAGGGGTCCGTGTCGCAAAATCCTGGCTTCGGCGGCGGTCGCCGCGAGGCCGGATGCCGGACATGGTAAGATGCCTGCAGCCGCTTCTTCGTCCGTCGCTTCCAGCGACAGCTTCTCCGCCAAACGGAGAAGGCAATCGAGCACAAGGAATAGCCGATGCGGATTCCTCTTCGACGGCTTGGGGTCTATTTCGTCGCCTTCCTGTTTGCCATCGTGATGAATTTCACCGTTCCCCGGCTGATGCCGGGAAGCCCGGTCGACGGCATGATCGCGCAGCTCGGGCCGCGCGCGACACCGGCGGCGATTGAGGCGATCAAGGCCCGCTTCGGCGCCGTCGAACAGCCGATCCTGGGACAGTTCGTCGACTACATCACCGGCCTCGCCCGGTTCGATCTCGGCGTGTCGGTCAAATATTATCCGCAGACCGTCACCCAGGTGCTTGCCCGTTCGGCCGGCTGGACCGCCTTCCTGGTCACCACGGCGATCATCTTTTCCCTCTGCGTTGGAGTCTCCCTCGGCGCAGTGGCAGCCTGGCGGCGAGGCGGACGCTTCGATGCGTTCGTCTCGCCGTTTTCTGTCGTGCTGATCGCAATCCCACCCGTCATCATCGGCCTGGCGACCCTGTTCACCTTTGGCGTGACGCTGCGCTGGTTCCCGGTCGGCTATGCCTACAATCCCGACCTCGATCCGGGCCTGAACTTCACTTTTTTCGGCAGCGTATTCTGGCACGCGGTGATGCCGGTGCTGACGCTGTCGCCCTATCTGATCGGTGAATTCCAGACGACGATGCGCTCCTCGATGATCTCGGTGCTCGGCGAGGATTATGTCACCATGGGCCGCGCCAAGGGGCTCGGCGAGACCGCGGTGATGTTTTCCTATGCGGCGCGAAATGCCATGCTGCCGGTGCTGACCAATCTGGCGCTGATGCTGGGCGCGGTGTTCGGCGGCTCGATCGTCACCGAAATCGTCTTCAACTATCCTGGCCTGGGGCTGACGCTGTTCACTGCAAGCGTGGCGCGCGACTATCCGGTCATCCAGGGCCAGCTGCTGCTGATGACGATGGCGACACTCGGCGCCAATCTGCTGGTCGACATCCTCTACGGTGTCGTCGATCCGCGCATCCGGGAGGAACGGGCATGAATTTCGGTTGGCAACTTCTGTGGCGGCAGAAGAAGGCCGTCGCCGGCCTGATCATCGTCGCCGCGCTCTGCCTGATGGCGCTCTTCGCACCCATCCTGGCGCCGACCGATCCGGGCGAGCGTGTCGGCCGCTCGCACCAGCCGCCGACCGTCGAGCATTATTTCGGCACCACCAAGATGGGCCGCGACGTCTATGCGCAATTCGTCTGGGGCGCGCGCCCGTCGTTAGCGGTCGGCTTTGCCACCGGCCTGTTCATCACCGCACTTGGCACCATCATCGGGCTGGTCGCCGGTTATTTCGGCGGCCGCACCGATGCGACGCTGGACCTGATCACCAATGCGGTGCTGGTCATCCCCAACATTCCGCTCTTGATCCTGCTTGCTTCCTTCGCCGGCACGGTCGGTCCGGTCGCCATCATGATGATCATCGCTCTGACCTCGTGGCCGTGGGGCGCGCGCATGACGCGGTCGCAGACGATGGCGCTTCGCAACCGCGAGTTTGTGACCGCGGCGCGCATGGTCGGCGAGCCGTCCTGGCGCATCATCTTCGTCGAGATCCTGCCCAATCTGGTGCCGCTGATCGGCATCAACATCGTCGGCTCGATCATCTACGCCATCGTCGCGCAGACGACGCTCGAATATCTCGGCTTCGGCGACCCGCTCAACGTCACCTGGGGGACGATGCTCTACAATGCGCAGAATTCCTCCGCCATCATCGTCGGTGCCTGGTGGGACATCAGCGCGCCGGCCGCCGGCATCGCGCTGGTCGGCCTCGGCCTGGCGCTGTTGAACTTCACCTTCGACGAGATCGCCAATCCGCAGCTGCGCTCCGGTCCGGCGCTCAGCCGTTGGCTGCGCCTCAGCCGTCTGCGCAAGCGCGAACTGGAGGCGGCACGGTGAACGAGGCGCTGCTGCAAATCCGCGACCTCAGCGTCGATTACCTCTTGGACAAGGGCGCCTTCCGTGCCGTCAAGAACGTGTCCTTCGACATTGGCCGCGGCGAATTGTTCGGGCTCGCCGGCGAATCCGGCTGCGGCAAGAGCACGATCGCCTACGCCATCACACGGCTGGCCAAGGCGCCGGCCTGGGTGGCGGGCGGCGAGATCCTGCTCGACGGCCAGGATCTTTTGAAGCTGCCGGAAAGCCGGCTGCAGGAGGTGCGCTGGCGACGGATCGGCATGGTGTTCCAGAGCGCGATGAATTCGCTCAATCCGCTGATGCGGGTCGAGGCGCAGTTCCACGACGTGCTGCACCGGCATACCGGCTCGTCGCGCGAAAGATCGCGGGCGCGCGCCGAAGAGATGTTCAAGCTGGTCGGCATTCCGGCCGACCGGCTGACCGACTATCCGCACCAGTTCTCAGGCGGCATGCGCCAGCGCATCGTCATCGCCATCTGCCTGGCGCTGAAGCCGGAACTGATCATCATGGACGAACCGACGACCGCGCTCGACGTGGTCGTGCAGCGCGAGATCCTCGAACAGGTCATCGACCTGCAACGCGGCTATGGTTTCTCGGTGCTGTTCATCACCCACGATCTACACCTCATGGCGCAGCTCTGCCACCGTATCGGGGTCATGCTGAAGGGCGAACTGGTCGAGGTCGGCGACGTCAGGCAGGTCAGCCGCGCGCCGGCGCACGACTACACGAGAAAACTCTGGGGCGCGATCCCGCAACTGCCCGGCCATCCCCCCGTGAAGGACGCGATCGCATGAACGCCGTGATGACTGTTCCCCCAGCAGCCATCGCGGCCGCGCCGATCGTCAGGCTGGACGGCATCGAGCGCAGCTTCGGCCTGGTGCAGGCGTTGCGCGGTGTCTCGCTGTCGCTGAAGGGCGGCCATGCGCTGGCGCTGGTTGGAGAATCCGGCTGCGGCAAGACCACCTGCGCCCGCATCATCGCGCGCATGGATACCCCGACCGGCGGGGAGATGCTCTATCGCGGCCGCAACATCACGCGGACCGGCACGGCCGCCGAGGAAAAGGCCTACCGCCGCGCCGTGCAGATGGTGTTCCAGGATCCGTTCGCCTCGCTCAACCCGGTGTTTTCGGTACAGCATCATCTGGCGCGACCGCTGGCGCTGCACGGCCACGCCAGGAGCAAAGCGGAGCAGGTGAAGGGCGTCGCCGATCTCCTCAACTGGGTCGGGCTGGAGCCGGCGTTGACCGCGCACAAGTTTCCGCATGAACTGTCGGGAGGCCAGCGCCAGCGCGTCAACATCGCGCGAGCGCTCGCCGTGCAGCCCGACGTGCTGGTCGCCGACGAGCCGACCTCGATGCTCGATGTCTCGATCCGCCTCGGCATCCTCGAACTCCTGGCGCGCATAAAGCAGGAGCGGCAACTGGCGCTACTCTACATCACACATGACATCGCCACCGCCGCCCATGTCGCCGAAGAGGTGATCGTGATGTTCGCCGGCCAGATGGTCGAGTGGGGTGATACACTCTCGGTGATCGGCGATGCCCGCCATCCCTACACGCGATTGCTGCTTTCGGCGGTGCCGGACCCCGACCGGCCGTTCGTGGCTGGTGACAGCGCACGCTTTCTCGGTCACGCCGAGGAGGTGCGCCGCTTGAGCCGGCCATCCTCGACTGAGGTCAATAAGGTCGGCCCCAACCATTTCGTGCGCGCGCTTGGCGCGGTGTCCTGAAATCAACGCCATAGGGTCTCCATGGATTATCTCGTCAATCTTTCGCTGCTTACCCCCGATCCCGAACTCGACGCGCGTGTCCGCCGTGCCGCCGTCACCATTCGCCGGGCGTTGGCGCCAGAACTCGAACTGGTGACTGGCTGGGTGCGGCAAACCTTCAACGCCGGCTGGTCGAGCGAGACGACGGTGGCATTTTCGCGCCAGCCGGCCTCGTGCTTCCTGGCGACGCGCGACGGCGAGCTGGTCGGCTTTGCCGTCTATGATTCGATCGCGCGTGGGTTCTTCGGCCCGACCGGCGTCGGCGAGGCCGCGCGCGGCGCCGGCATCGGCCACGCGCTGCTGCTGGCGACGCTGCTCGACATGTGGGTCATGGGCTATGGCTACGCTATCATCGGCGATGTCGGTCCGTCCGAATTCTACGAGCGCACCGTCGGCGCGACGCAGATCCCGGACTCCGAACCCGGGGTCTATGCCGGCTTGCTCAACACCCATCCCTGATCTCTCGTTCGAAAGCTTGTCATGACGCTTCAATCCAAATCCGCATTCCGTCTGGAAACGACCTGGGCACCGGCCACCGCCACCGACAAGCTCGCCTATTCGCTGACGCTCACCAATTTGTCGTCGAAGGCCATCGAAGGTTTTCGGCTGTGCGTCAGCGGCCCGGCCCGCATCGATCCGGCCGTTACCGTCGAAGGCGGCAGGCTTTCGGAACGGCTGTCCAACCATTCCGAATTCGTGCCGCCAGACGGTTTTGTACTGCAGCCGCGTGAGACATGGACCGTCACCGCGCATGGGCTGAGCTATCCGCTGCGGCACTGGACCGACGGCGCCACCGCTGCCTACCTCGTGCTTGCCGATGGCACCGTGGCCCCAGTTGCGTTGGGTCCGACCAAGGCGATCGGCGACAATGCGGTGTTGAAGCGCGGCGCCGAAATCTATCCGGTGCCCGCGCAGGCGCCCGTGCCGGTTTCGATCATACCGTGGCCACGCACCGTTTCGGTCTCCGGCCGCCGCGCTGTTCCGCAAGGTCTGGCACTTCGGCCGAAGGGAACGGCAGCCGCCGATGCCGCCGGCGCGTTCGGTGACCTTGTCGACAGCCTGTTCGCCGTCGAAGGCATCGTGCGCAACGAGGCCGAAGGCGGCTTGCCGGTCGATCTCGGCATCGCGGACGGATTTGGCCCGGAAGCCTATGCGATCCGCTTTTCAGCTGATGGGGTCGCGGTTTCGGCGGGAACGAGAACCGGATTGTTCTACGGGCTGGTCACGCTCGGCCAGGTCCTGCGCGGGGCGCGATCGCACCCCGAGACGTTTCTGTTCCCGGCCGAAGGCGAAATCCGCGATGAGCCGGCGCTGGGCTGGCGCGCCACGCATCTCGACGTCGCCCGGCAGTTCTACGCAACGGCCGAGATCAAGACTTTCCTGCGCATCCTTGCCTGGAACAAGCTCAACCGGTTCCACTGGCATCTATCCGACGACGAGGCGTGGCGGGTCGAGATATCAGCCTATCCGGAGCTGACGAAAGTCGGCGCGTGGCGCGGCCATGGGTTGCCGGTGCCGCCCCTGCTGGGCTCGGGCCCCGAGCCGAGCGGTGGCTATTACACCAAGGGTGCCGTGCGCGAGGTCGTCGACCTTGCCGGCCAACTCGGCATCGAGGTCGTGCCAGAGATCGACGTACCGGGGCATTGTTATGCGATGCTGCAGGCGATCCCGGAGCTGCGCGATCCCGGCGAGAGCGGCGAGTATTTCTCCGTGCAGGGGTTTCCCAACAATTGCATCAATCCGGCGCGGCCGGAGACCTACGTTGTGCTGGAGAAAATCCTGGACGAACTGATCGAGCTGTTTCCGTTCAAGACCATCCATGTCGGCGCCGACGAGGTGCCGCTGGGCGCCTGGTCCGGTTCGCCGCGGGCGCTGGCGCGGCTCACCGAGGTTGGCGGCGAGGGGCTGGCGGCCGCGCATGCCAAGCGTCTCAACGTGGTCACCAACACGCACGGCGCCGATGAGATCGACGGCTCGGGCGCGGCGGTGCTGCAGGCCGAGTTTCTCAAGCGCATACAATCGTTCCTTGCGTCTCGCGGCTGCATCACCGGCGGCTGGCAAGAGGCGGCTCACGGCAATGTCATCGACATGCAGAAAAGCTACCTCTGCGGCTGGCGAACGGTCGAAGCCTCGGCCGCACTTGCCGGCGAGGGCTACGCGATGGTGGTGTGCCCCGGCCAGGTCTATTACCTCGACATGGCCAACAGTCCGGCCTGGTCGGAACCGGGTGCGGCCTGGGCCGGCTGGTCCGATCCGGAAAAGCTGTATGGCTTCGATCCCGTCGAGGGTTGGACGGACGCGCAGAAGACGAAACTGCTCGGCGTGCAGGCCTGTATCTGGTCGGAGCCGATGACCGACCGCGCCGTCTTCGACCGGCTGGTGTTTCCCCGCATCTCGGCGCTGGCGGAAACGGGCTGGACGCAGCCGGAGAAAAAGTCCTGGGAACGGTTCAAGGCGCTCGCCGGGCTGATGCCGGTGCTCTACGGGGCGACCTAGGAACTCCCGTTCGCCTAGCCGGCGTGCGGCTTTTGCAGGACGTCGAACTGCGGGTTGGTCTCGGAGAAGATCGGCAGCGCGGCAGCACCAAGAACCGAAGTGTCCTTGCCGGCGGCGCCGACAAGGACACGCGGCACGGTGCGGGCCCTGGTCGAGCTGACCGAGAGGTACAACGGGTCGAGCCGACTGGCCAGGAGCTCGATGACGCCGACCGGCATGAAACCGCCGAGGACCACGGTTTCGGGATCGAGCGCGAGTTCTAGCATGTTGATTGCCTGGCGCAGCGGATCGATTGCCTGGGCGACCCACGCTTCCAGACTGTCGCCATTGGCCAGCAATGCCTGGAGCAATTCCGGCGAGGCATGATCGGGATCGGGGATTTCCAGGCACTCATAGGCGGCGCGCAACGAGACATAGCGTTCGAGACAGCCGCGCTTGCCGCAGCCGCATTCGAGGCCACCGGGCTTGACGATCATGTGGCCGATCTCGCCGGCATTGTGGCGGCTGCCCTTGTAGAGATGGCCGTCCAGGAACAGGCCGGCGCCAAGGCCGGTACCGATGAACAGATAGACGAAGCTGCCGAGGTTGCGGGCAACGCCATACAGCCGCTCGCCGATGGCGGCGGCGGTGGCATCGTTCTCGACCGTTACCGGAATGCCGGTCAGCCGCTGCAGCTCTTCGGCGACGGGGAAATCCTGCCAGCCGGGCAGCGCTGTCGGCCCGACCGACGTCATGCCCTCGACGTCGAACGGACCCGGCATCGCCATGCCGATGCCAAGCAGGCGGCTGCGGTCGAAACGAAACTTGCGCATCAGGTCGCCGGCTGTCGCGGCCAGCAAAGGCATCGCCTGTGCCGGTGTCGGCCGGTCGACCGGGCGCTCGATGCGGGCGCGAACCGTGCCTGACAAATCGGTGATGACGCCGACCGCCAGCTGGTGGTCGAGCTGCAGACCGATCGAATAGCCGCCGTCGGGATTGATCGAGTAGGGGACCGCCGGCTGGCCGCGTGCGCCCTTCAGCGTGGCTTGCGCGCGAAGCAGCTGTTCCTGCTCGAGTTCCTCGACGATATTGGAGATGGTCTGCGTGCTCAGTGCCGTCAGGCGCGCGATTGCCGCCCGCGACAAGGCACCGTTGGTCCTGATCGCTTCGATCACCACGCGGCGATTGTGTGACTTGGCCTGTTCGAGATTGGTGCCAGCGATGGCTTTTCTAGGGGGCATGTGCGCGTTACCAACGAACCTTCCGCAGAAAACAAATCAAGTTGATTTAATTATACGCAATGGTAGCTACCACTTCTAGCGGATTTCGCAATGGCAGCGCCATCGTGCCACGCGCGGATCAGCATTATTTGATGCCATCAGCGGAGCCGGCCGACGCCGAGATCGGCGAGCAACGGCTTTGCATTCCATCCGCCACTTCCATATATCGCAAGGCATGAAAAAAATCGGTTTCCTGTCATTCGGGCACTGGACGCCCTCATCGCAATCACAGACGCGGTCGGCATCGGACGCGCTGCTGCAGTCCATCGACCTCGCCGTCGCCGCCGAGCAACTGGGCGCCGACGGCGCCTATTTCCGCGTCCATCATTTCGCTCGTCAGCTTGCGTCGCCGTTCCCGCTGCTGGCAGCCGTCGGCGCGAAGACCAGCCGGATCGAGATCGGTACCGCGGTCATCGACATGCGCTACGAAAATCCGCTCTACATGGCCGAGGACGCCGGTGCTGCCGACATCATCGCCGGCGGCCGCCTGCAGCTTGGCATCAGCCGCGGCTCGCCGGAGCAGGTGATCGACGGCTGGCGCTATTTCGGCTACCCCCCGCCGGAGGGACAGAGCGACGCCGACATGGCGCGGCATCACGCCGAGGTGTTCCTCGATACGCTGCGGGGCGAGGGGTTCGCCCAGCCCAATCCACGGCCGATGTTCCCTAATCCGCCCGGCCTGCTGCGGCTCGAGCCGCATTCGGAGGGCTTGCGGGAGCGGATCTGGTGGGGCGCGGCCACCAACGCCACTTCGGAATGGGCGGCGAAACTGGGCATGAACCTGCAGAGTTCGACGCTCAAATTCGACGAGAGTGGCAAGCCGTTCCACATCCAGCAGGCCGAGCAGATCCGGGTCTACCGCGAGGCCTGGAAGGCGGCCGGCCATCAGCGCGTGCCGCGCGTGTCGGTCAGCCGCAGCATCTTCGCGCTGGTCGACGATCGCGACCGCGCCTATTTCGGGCGCGGCAACCAGAGCAGCGACCAGATAGGCTTCATCGAGGAGAACACCAAGGCGATCTTCGGGCGCAGCTACGCCGCCGAACCGGATGTGCTCATCAAGGAATTGGCACAGGACGAGGCGATCGCCGAGGCCGACACACTACTGCTCACCGTGCCCAACCAGCTCGGCGTCGACTACAATGCCCATGTCATCGAGGCGATCCTGACCAACGTCGCTCCGGCGCTGGGCTGGCGCTGAGCTCGGATCGATCGAGGCGGAATAGCCGCAAGGAGGGACAACATGCCGAAGAAAGCCTTGATCGCTTGGGGCGGCTGGCCCGGACATACGCCGGAGCAGAGTGCGAAGGTCGTGCGCGGTCTGCTTGAACGCAACGGTTTCGACGTCACGCTCGGCGAGGGCACGGCGATGTTCGCCGATCCGAAGCTCAGCGCATTCGATCTCATCGTGCCCGTGATCACGATGTCGACGATCGAAAAGGCCGAACTTCAGAATCTGGTTCTCGCGGTTCGCCAGGGCAGTGGCCTTGGCGGCTTTCACGGCACGATGTGCGACAGCTTCCGCAGCGAAACCGATTATCAGTTCATGACCGGCGGCCAGTGGGTCGCGCATCCCGGCGACATCATCGACTATACGGTCGCCGTCACCAGGCCGGATGATCCGATCACAAGCGGCGTCAGTGATTTCGCCTACCGATCGGAGCAGTATTACATGCATGTCGATCCGGGCAACGAGGTGCTCGCCACGACCACCTTCACCGACGCGCATTTTCCGGGAATAGGCGGCGTCGTGATGCCGGTGGTCTGGAAGCGTCGCTATGGGGCTGGAAAGGTCTTCTACAGCGCGCTGGGACACAATGCCGGCGAGTTCGCGGTCCCGGAAATGGCCTTGATTGTCGAGCGCGGCCTTGTCTGGGCCGCCCGCTAGGTTGGATGCGGAAGGGAGGACGGGACCTTGACGGTATCGGTTAAAGACCTGCCCCTGCACACGCCGATCGATGGCCGGCACCGCAAGATGCTGATCGATGGCCTCTGGTGCGACGCGCTCGGCGGTCGGACTTTCGAGACGCGCAATCCCGCCACCGGCGCCGTGATCGGCACCGTGCCGCTCTCCGATTCAAGCGATATCGACCTCGCGGTGGCGGCGGCGCGGCGCGCCTTCGACGGACCATGGAGCCGGTTCAAGCCCTATGAGCGCCAGCTGCTGCTGCTCAGGATTGCCGACCTAATGGAGCGGCATTGGGAGGAGATCGCGCTTTCCGACACGACGGACATGGGCATGCCCATCGTGCGCACGCTCGCCAACAAGAACCGCGTGCTCGGCATGCTGCGCTTCTACGCCGGCATGGCGACGTCGATCCATGGCCACACGATCGGCAATTCGCTGCCGGGCGAGATCGTCTCCTACACGCGCAAGGAACCTGTTGGCGTGGTCGGCGCGATCATTCCCTGGAACGCGCCGACAGCCGCGTCGATCTGGAAGATCGGCCCAGCGCTGGCGGCCGGCTGCACCATCGTGCTGAAGCCTTCCGAGGAAGCGCCGCTGACGCCGCTGTTGATCGGCGCGCTGATGATGGAGGCCGGCGCGCCTCCCGGCGTCGTCAACGTCGTCACCGGCACCGGCGCGGAAGCCGGCGCGCCGCTCGCCGCCCATATGGACGTCGACAAGATCGTCTTCACCGGCTCCACAGTGACCGGCCAGAGCATCCTGCGCGCCTCGGCCGGCAACATGAAGCGCGTTTCGCTGGAACTCGGCGGCAAGTCGCCGGTCATCGTCTGCGCCGACGCCGATCTCGAGCGCGCCGTGCCGATAGCGGCAATGTCTGTGTTCGCCAATTCCGGCCAGATCTGCATCGCCGGGTCGCGGCTGTTCGTCGAACGGCCGATCTACGAGGAATTTGTCGAGCGGGTCTCGGCCTTTGCGGCAAAACTCAGGATCGGCGACGGCGCCGACCCTGAAACCGAGATCGGGCCGCTGATTTCGCCCAAGCAGCTCGAACGCGTCACCGGCTACATCGAGGACGGCACCAGGCAAGGTGCCCGGCTGGTCACCGGCGGCAACCGCATCACGCAAGGCGGGCTCGGTGCGGGCAACTTCATGGCGCCCAGTGTGTTCTCAGGCGTTACCGATGACATGCGCATTGCCCGCGAAGAGATCTTCGGCCCGGTCATCTCGGCGCTGCCCTTCGACACGCTGGACGAGGTGGTGCGGCGCGGCAACGACACGCCCTATGGGCTGGGTGCCGGCGTGTTCACCCGCGACGTCGGCAAGGCGCACCAGCTGGCAAACCGCCTGCGCGCCGGCTCCGTCTGGGTCAACACCTATCACGCGATCGACCCCGCAGTGCCCTTTGGCGGCTACAAGATGAGCGGCTACGGACGCGAAGGCGGCGCCGAGCATCTCGACGAATATCTCAACACCAAGGGCGTCTGGATCAGGACGGATTGAGAGACCGTCTGGAAACTCCACTCCCGCGAGTCATCTGGCGGCGCTTTCTGCGCTTCCGGTGCTCACGTACTCAAAAGTACCCTTCGCTCCGGTTCTCGAAAACACCACCATATGACTCGCAGGGAGCGAGTTTCGAAACAGTCTGTGGACGTCGCGTGATCCGCAAGGTCGTATTCACCCGATGCCACCCGTGACCGCGTAGGCGCCGGCGGTGCGGCCATCCTCCAGCCGCACCACCGCTGTCACGATCGAGCCATACGAGCCGCGCCAGACGCTGTGGAAGCGGTGATGCTCGGCAGCGGGGACAAGCGCACTCCCGCTGAAGCGCGCGCCGCTTCGATGCAGCGCGACGGCCTCTCCGTTGACGTGCAGCTGGACGTTGGCCGTCTCGGTTGCGTCGCCAGGCAGGTCGAGTGTGATGACGATCTCGTCCTGATCACCCGAAGCCCGCGTCTCGGCGGCAACCGTGATGGCGAGCGCAGGGGCCTTGCTCTTCGGGGCTTGGCCGGGACGGCTTGGAAAGACATCGTCGGCCAATTCGGGCGTGCGCGGCGGACGGGTGCGGCGCTGAGTGGAGCGCTCGAAATCGCCGGCCATGCGCAGCAGCTTTTCGTCATCATAGGCCTTGCCAGCAAAAGTGAGGCCGACCGGCATGCCGATGTCGGCCATCGTTCCCATCGGCACGGTGACGGTCGGAATGCCGAAATGGCGCCAGACCAGATTGCCGTTGGCGACCCAGGTGCCATTGCGCCAGGCAAGCGCGGCGGATGCCTCGTCGATGTCGGCATCGGCCGGCCCGACGTCGGCGGCGGCAGGCAGCACCACGGCGTCGATGCCGTGTAAGTCCAGCCAGTCCTCGAAATCGATCCGCCTCGTCGCTTCCAGCCCCTTCAGGCCGTCCTCAAGCGTCGGAATCTCCGCGATAGGCGTGGCGCCGGATTGCGCTCGCTCGACGTATTCCGAAAGGTCGAAGCCGCCCTCATAGCGGTCTGATAGGGTGCCGGGCGGCTGCGGGACGATTTTCGTGCCATCGACCGAGATGAGATCGGGAAGCGCGGGGTCGGCATTGGCGCGCAGAAAATCGTCCCAGCCCCAGATGCAGAGCTCCCAGATTTCGCGGTTGGCGAAGTCCGATGGCACCAGGCCGCGCTCGACCATGGTGCGCGCGCCGGGGCGGTCGCGCTCGTAGTTGGAGACGACGGGAAAATCGACCTCGATTACCTCGGCGCCTAGCCGCGTGAGATCCGCCGCCGCCTGTTCCCACAGGGCAAGCACCGAGGCGCGGGTCTCGATCGGCCGATCCGCCCCGCTGTCGCGGCCGATATACATTTTGGGCACGCCGAGCCGCATGCCTTTCAGCGACCCCGCAAGCGCCAGGTCGGTATAGCGTTGCGGCCGCACATCGGAGCTCTTCGGCAGCTTGACCCAAGGCTGCGCGCGCCAGAAATCCCCTCGCGTCTCGGGATCGTCGGCAACGATGATTTCGAGCAGTTCGAGCATGTCGGGCAGGCTGCGCGTATGCGGCACCACGACATCCATGGTCGGCACCAGCGGCCAGTTGCCGCGCACCGAAATGACGCCGCGCGACGGCGTGTAGGCCACCAGCGCGTTGTTGGTGGCCGGCGCCCGCCCGGACGACCAGGTTTCCTCGCCCAGCCCGAAGGCGCAGAAGCTGGCTGATGTCGCCGTACCGGAGCCGTTGGACGAGCCCGACGCGAAGGCGGCGGTCAGGAAGTCGGCATTGTATGGGCTTTCCGCGCGGCCATAGACGCCGCGCTGCATGCCGCCATTGGCCATCGGCGGCATGTTGGTGAGGCCGATCAGCACGGCGCCGCCGGCGCGCAGCCGGGCGATGGTGAAGGCATCCTCGTTGGCAACGAGATGCTCGAAGGCCGGCGAGCCGGCGGCCACCGTCAGACCGGCGACCTTGTAGCTGTCCTTGGCGGTGTAGGGGATGCCGTCGAGCGGTCCGAGCGCGGCACCGTTGCGGCGGCGCTGGTCGGAGGCGGCGGCCTCCTCGAACATGTCAGGATTGAGCACCGGGACGGCGTTGAGGGAAATGCCGTGGCGGTCGAAACGCGCGATGCGCCTGAGATATGCCCCGACCAGTTCGACGCTGGTGACAGCGCCGTCATCGAGCGCGCGGCGCAATTGCTCGATCGTCGCTTCGACTAGATAGAGGTTGGTATCGGTCATTGCTGGTTCCAAGCTGTCGTTGCAATTCCATGGATGAGCGAGACGGCCGGCGTCGGCAAGAGCCAATCGCGATGGGTCTTCGACGGCATTTGGTATTCCCGTGGCAGGGCGTCCGGCCTGGCTTGCGAAACCGCGCTGTTTGGGAACTTTTGTCCGGCTGGCTATTTTGGATGTATGGTGTGATTCAGGATAGCCAGGAGGGTGTTGCCGATGACCACGAAATGCTTTGCGATCCTGGCTCTCGCTATCGCGATAGGCTCAGGCCTTTGCGGTTCGGCGTTCGCCGGCGACCGGCATCACCACCACCAGGCCCAATCCGAACGCTACGTCCCTGCCGATGACGACCTCATCAACTTCCTGTTCGGCGGCCCGCGTTATTATGACCAGCAGTTGGTCACCACGGCGGCCGGACCGTGCTCCTACAATCGTGTTGGGCCCGACGCGAATGCGCTGAACAAGATCAACGATCATCATTGCGGAAAGTAGACCTGGCGCTGATCGTTCTCCTTCATGTGTTCGATGATCCCGGCCATCAGCGCCCGGTCGCGGCGTGACTCCGCGGTGGAAAATCTCCAGTTCACTGGAGAAGATGTTTCGCGCTAACGCAGTCTGACGATGCGGCGCGACTTCGGCCCGCAGCACTCAAGGGGTTGAACATCATGCCCTGCCGCTCGGTCGAACCGTGCCCTGCGCTTTCGATCATCATCGGCAGGACGTGGAACTGGATTTTTGGCCGGCCGTCGCCATCGGCAGGTCGCGCCCTGCTGTCGTTGCGTCCGAGCCTTGCGGCAGGGCTGACTCTTTTCCCGATCCTCAAACGTCTTAGCTACAGTCAAACGATGGAGCAGATTAATGAGCCTTAGGGATAAAACTGTCGTGGTCACCGGTGGAAGCCGAGGACTTGGTCTCGGATTGGTCGAAGCGCTGGTAGAACATGGCGCCAGGGTGACGGTCGTCGCCCGCGGTGCCGAGGCGCTGGAAGCGGTCGGTACGCGGCTCGGGGTCGCCACCATCTCCGCCGACGTCACCGACGAGACCGCGGCTCATCGCATCCTCGGCGAAGTTCGCCCGGATATCCTGGCGCTGAACGCCGGTGCGACGCCGCGGATGGGCCGGTTGGACCAGTTGAGCTGGGAGGATTTCTCCATAGCCTGGGAAACCGACGTCAAGGCGGGACTCTACTGGCTGCAGGCAGCGCTCAACCTGCCGCTCAAACCGGGCAGCCGCGTCCTGGTGGGGTCGAGCGGCGCGGCCGTTACCGGATCGCAGATGTCGGGCGGTTATGGCGGCTCAAAACGCATGCTTTGGTTCATGGCAAAATACGCCAACGGCGTCTCGCAGGAGAAGAACCTCGGTATCCGCTTCCAGGCGATCGTGCCGCGGCAGATGATTCTCGGCACCGGAACCGGGGATGCGGCGGCCAACGCCTATGCGGGTTCCATTGGCATAACGCCCGAACAATTCGTCACCCGCTTCGGTGCGCCGATGCCGCCCCGGGCGTTTGGCGACAGGGTGGTTTCCGTGCTGGAAGACCCGCAATATGCCGAAGGTATCGTCTTCGGCCTCAACGGCGATGCCGGAGTCACGGTCATGGAGGGCGCGACGCCTTGAGCGATGGAGGGCCTGCGGTGGACCGCGACCGCCAGGAAGGCCTGCTTGCCCTTGCCGTTGCGTTGCGGCCTGAGCTGCACCGCTATTGCGCGCGCCTGATGGGATCGGTCATCGACGGCGAGGACGTCGTGCAAGACACCTTTGCCCGAGCCTTCATTGCTTTGGACGAACAATGCGAGGTGCCGCAACTACGACCGTGGCTGTTCCGGATTGCCCAAAATCGCGCGCTGGACCTGCTGCGCAGCCGGGCGGTCCGTGCGGCGGAGCCTATCGAGGCGGCCCTTGAAGTTGTGGATGACGCCGAAGCCGACCCGGTGGAGATGCTGATGCGCAGGCAAGCCGTCGAAACGGCGGTATCGCGCTTTGCGGAACTGCCGATCCTCCAGCGCAGCGTCATCATCCTGAAGGATGTGCTCGACGAGCCGCTGGCCGAGATCGCCAGCCTGCTGGATATCACGGTCGATGCCGTGAAAGGGCATCTGGCGCGGGGGCGCGCCCGGCTTCGGGAGATCAACGCCAATGCCGCCCCGCTTCCCGATGCGCGCATCGCGTCCGCTGCCGTAGTCCGTTATGTCACCCTGTTCAACCGGCGCGACTGGGACGGCTTGCGCGCGCTGCTTGCCGACGACGTGAAGCTTCACCAATCACTGCACCCGCCGCGCTCGGGCGCCGCGGATGTCGGCATGTTCTTCACGATCTACGCCAAGAGCGATGACGTTTGGGTCACGCCGGCCTGGCTCGAGGGCCGCGAAGTGATCGCGGTGTTCAACCACCGCACCTACCCGAAGCCCGATTACTTCATGTGGCTGGAGTGGCGGGAAGGGCGGATCAGCTTCATTCGCGACTATCGCTATGTCCGCTATGTCGCCGACGATGCGGAACTGGTGCTGGTGGGGACGCGGTCGGTCGCGGCACTGAACGATGCGGAGACTTGACGAGGGCGGCCTTGGGGGTGTCCTTTCAAGCCATCAGGACGCCGCTTCGCCCTGATGTCGTTCGATCAGCGTCCGCGCCGCATCTTTCCCCGCGGCGAGAATGCGATCCGACAATTCGGTTCCTTCCACCGCGCGGGCCAGCTGCAGCGCGCCGATGAGCGTCGCAAAGACACCCAGCGCGGCGCCTTCCGGGTCCTTGGCCTGCGGAAGTGCTTCAGCCAACTGGCGCACCAAAGCCAGCAAATGGTTGCTATAGACTTTGCGCGTTTCAGGTGGCTGACGCGCGAGCTCCGGCAGCAGCGCGGCGGACGCGCAGCCCTTTTCCGGATTGTCCCGGTGCTCGGCTGACAGATACGCCTCTATGCCCATTTCCGGGCCGCCGGAGGCCAGTGCTTCGGCCAGTTGCCGCGATTGAATCTCCATAGCTGCCGCGACGCTTTCGCGGACAAGCTCCGCCTTCGATTGAAAGTGGGGGTAGAAGGCGCCGTTCGTAAGTCCGGCGTCGCTCATGATGGTTGCCAGTCCGGACGCGGCTATGCCGTCGCTGCGAAAACGGTCGGCGGCAACCTCCATGATCCGGCCCCGTGACGCGTCCTTTCGGCCCTTTTCATAGCGCATGGCTGCGATTCCTTTCTGCTATTGCATTATAGTCATAATTTGATATTATAAGTGTAATTCAACTGGCGAGACAAAGCTAGCCCTCATGAGTTTGGAGCACGAAATGAATATGAATTCCGGAAAAACCGCTGTCGTGACGGGAGCCTCCTCGGGCATTGGCCGCGCCACCGCCGAGACCTTGGCGCGGGCAGGTTTTACCGTCTTCGGCACGAGCCGCCGCAAAGCCAGTAGCGGCCCGGACGGCGTAACCATGCTGGTCTGCGACGTGACCGACGGTAAGGCCGTCGCTGCGCTCGTTTCGACTGTGCTCTCACAGACCGGCCGGATCGACCTCCTGGTCAACAATGCCGGTGTCGGCCTGCTTGGAGGCGCAGAGGAATCCTCGGTTGCACAGGTGCAGGCCCTGTTCGACGTCAATCTGTTCGGCGTCATCCGCATGATCAATGCGGTGTTGCCGTCGATGCGGCGGCGCGGCGAAGGGCGCATCGTCAATATCGGCTCGATCCTGGGGTTGGTCCCGGCGCCGTACTCGGCCCATTATTCCGCCGTCAAGCACGCGCTCGAGGGCTATTCGGAATCGCTCGATCACGAGGTTCGTGCCTTCAATATCCGCGTCTCGGTCATCGAGCCGGCATTCGTCCGCACCGTCTTCGACCAGAACGGGATCGAGCCGGATTCCTTGTTGAAAGAATACGATCTGGCTCGAGCCGGGGTCGATGCTCTCCTTCGCGATGTGATGCCCAAGGCCGATCGGCCGGAAGTGGTGGCGGATGTGGTCGTCAAGGCCGCGACCGATGCTCGCCCGCGACGGCGCTACACCGCCGGCAAGGCTGCGCGGCAGGTCAGCATGCTGCGCCGCTTTGCTCCCGCGGAGATATTCGACAAGAGCTTGCGCAAGCAGTTCCGCCTGCCGGCCTGAACAACAGCGAAGCAAGAGATTTTACGCACATGCGATACCTCAAAATCACTTTCAGAAAGTCACTGCAATGAAGGCATTCGTCGTCGACAAATATAGCAAGAAGGGCATTCTGCGGCTGGCCGAGATGCCAGAGCCGGAGCTCGGGGACAACGATGTCCTGGTCGAAATCCATGCCGCAGGGGTGAACCTCCTCGATTTCAAGATCAAAACCGGGGAGTTCAAGCCCATCCTGCCCTATCGCCCTCCGTTCATCCTGGGCCACGACGTGGCCGGGAAGGTGATCCGTGTGGGATCAAAGGTCCGCAAGTTCAAACCCGGCGACGAGATCTATGCGCGGCCGCGCGATGGCCGGATTGGGACATTCGCCGAGTTCATCGCCATCAACGAAGCCGACGTGGCCTTGAAGCCCGAGAATCTCAGCATGGAAGAAGCGGCCTCGATCCCCTTGGTCGGTCTGACCGCCTGGCAGACACTCATCGAAAGGGCAGGTTTGAAGAAGGGGCAGAAGGTCTTCATTCAGGCTGGCTCCGGCGGCGTGGGGACATTCGCCATACAGCTGGCGAAGCATCTCGGCGCGACGATTGCCACAACCGCTGGTGCGGCGAGTGCCGATCTGGTCAGGGGTCTCGGCGCCGATGTCGTCGTCGACTACAGGAAAGACGATTTTGAGAAAGCCCTGTCGGGCTACGACGTCGTCTTGAACAGCCAGGACGCCAAAACGCTCGAAAAATCCCTGAATGTGCTGAAACCGGGTGGGAAGCTCATCTCCATCTCCGGCCCACCGGATCCCGAATTTGGCAGGGAAAAGGGCCTGAACCTGGTGCTGAGATTGATACTTCGCATGTTGAGTCGCGGTATTCGGACCAAGGCCAGGCGCCGTGGGGTGACGTTTTCGTTCCTTTTCATGTGGGCGGAGGGCGATCAGCTGGGCAAGATCACCGCCCTCATCGAATCTGGAACCATCCGCCCGGTTGTCGATCGGGTCTTTCCATTCGAAGCGACCAATGAGGCTCTGGCTTACGTCGAAAGCGGACGTGCCAAGGGCAAGGTCGTCATCAAGGTCAGATAGCGCTACATCTTTCATGCGGTGCCGGTGCTCGGCCAACGCCTGGGACACGGCGTGCGCGACCTTCGTGCGGATTTGCGCTGAGGACAAGAACCAGCGGAGAGCTTGCCTTGCCGTCGACGTTGATCGACGGCCGGTCTCCGGCCGCCGCATCCACCGCTGCAGCTATTTGTTCTTACGCAATTGCGCTGCGCACTTTTCCTGGAATTGCTATCATTGATTGATTTCGGGCTCGACGAGCCTTGCCAGGTTTCTGAGCGACTCCTGCCAGCCGAGATAGCAGGCCTCGACCGGAATGACGTCCGGAATGCCTGCCTGGGTGATGTCAATTTCGGTGCCGACCGACACTTTTTTCAAGATTACGGTCACCTGGATCTCGCCGGGCAGGTTGGGATCGTCGAACCTGTCAGTGTAGCGCAGGCGTTCGGCCGGAACGAGTTCGAGATACTCGCCGCCGAAGGAATGGCTGTTGCCGGTCGTGAAGTTGCGGAAGGACATCTTGAACGTGCCGCCGACCTTTGCCTCGAGGTGATCGACCGTGCAGGTGAAGCCGTTCGGCGGAAGCCACTTCGCCAGCGCGTCCGCTTCAACGAAGGCGCGATAGACCTTCTCCGGGCTGGTCGTCAGAACGCGATGCAAACGTACGGTGCCGGGCATATCCTGTATCCTTTCACGATGGCTGTTCGATGTTCCTAGGACGAACGAGGCTTGGCCAGTCCGACACACGCTCTCGGATTTTTGAGGGCCTGGCCGCAAGCCTGTCCGGCTGCGCACGGCTTGGCGTGCGCCAGTTCAGGTTGATGTGGGACTCGATTTTGCGGCGCCTGGCCTAATCGACGCAAATGAGGAACCGGATAGCCATTATGAGGAGACTGTTTATAACGGTCGCTGAGATCGCTAAGACCAAGGGGAGACGATGCGCTATATACGTCCGCTTTCAATCGAAGATGCCGTTGGCCTGCTGGCCGGGTCGACAGGTACGGCCGCCATTCTTGCCGGGGGCAGCGACCTGCTGGTGAGGATGAAGGGCGGCTTTGTCGAACCCGACCTGATCGTCGACATCAAGGCGATCGAGGATTTGAGCGAGATCAGGGAAACGGCCGACGGCTTCAGCATCGGTGCCGCGGTCCCCTGCGCCGTCCTGGGCGAGAGCGCTGCCCTGAAGAAGGCATGGCCCGGCGTCGTCGAAGCGGCCAAGCTGATCGGCTCGAAGCAGGTGCAGGGACGCTGCACGATAACAGGCAATCTCTGCAACGCCTCGCCGGCTGCCGACAGCGTGCCGGCGCTGGTCGCGGCCGGCGCCAGGGCATCGGTCATCGGGCCGGAGGGCAGGCGTACGATTCCCGTGGGGAGCGTGCCGACCGGGCCGGGCAAGACGTCCCTGGCCAAAGGCGAGATCATCGAGGCGATCCTGCTCGACAAGCGCGCAGCGCGCTCGGGCGATGCCTACCTGCGCTTCATTCCCCGTACGGAAATGGATATCGCGGTGGTCAGCGCCGGCGTGAACCTGACGCTCGACGAACGCGGCGTCGTCACAGCGGCCCGTGTGGCGCTGGGCGCCGCGGCACCCACGGTGCTGCTGGTGGAAGAGGCGGCCGAGGCCATTATCGGCAGGACGCTGGACGAAGCCGCGCTTGAAAGGCTCGCTAAGGTTTGCTTTGGCGCCTGCCGCCCCATCGACGACAAGCGGGGCACCATCGAATTCAGAAGGAAAGTTGCGGGTGTGCTGGCCAAGCGGGCCGCCACGACCGCCTATGCTCGTGCAGGAGGCAAGTGATGGCTGGTGTAGCAGTCTCAACCACAATCAACGGCGACAGCGTCGAGTACCTTTGCCAGCCGGACGAGACGCTGCTCGACGTCTTGCGCGATCGCCTGGGCCTGACGGGCGTCAAGGAAGGCTGCGGCACCGGCGACTGCGGCGCCTGCAGCATCATCCTCGATGACCGGCTGGTGTGTTCGTGCCTGGTGCTCGGCGCGGAAGCCGAGGGCCGCCGCGTCGAGACCGTCGAGGGTATGGCGCATGGCGACAGCCTGCACCCGCTGCAGCAGAAATTCCTCGAGCATGCAGCACTTCAATGCGGCATCTGCACGCCTGGCTTCCTGATCGCGGCCAAGGACCTGCTGGCCAAGAACCCCGATCCGACCGAGGAGGAAATCCGCTTCGGCCTCGCCGGGAACCTCTGCCGCTGCACCGGCTACGACAAGATCGTGCGTGCCGTTCAGGACGCGGCAAACGTGATGAAGGGAGCATGACGATGAATTTCGATCCGCGTTACTCCAATCGCAACTTCGCCTCAGTCGGCACACGTCCTATCCGCCCCGACGGCGTCGACAAGGTGACGGGCCGCGCGCGCTACGGCGCGGATTTCAACATGGCCGGCCAGTTGGTCGGGCGCGTCCTCAGAAGCCCCCACGCCCACGCCACGATCAGGAAGATCAACACGTCGAAGGCGGAGAAGCTCCCCGGCGTGAAGGCGGTGATCACCGCGGCCGACCTGCCCGACCTCACCGATGGCGATGCCGCCATGTACGACATCCTCGACAATTGCATGGCGCGCACCAAGGCGCTCTATGACGGCCATGCGGTGGCCGCGGTGGCAGCCGTCGACGCCCGCACGGCCAGGCAGGCGCTGAAGCTGATCGAGGTCGACTATGAGCTTTTGCCGCATGTCACCGATGTCGACGAGGCGATGAAGCACTCCGCACCCCTCATCAACGACGCCATCTTCACCGAGGGCCTTGAGGAAAAGCCGGTAAAGCCGTCCAACGTCACCAAGCGCAGCCAGTTTGGCCATGGCGATGTCCATCAGGGTTTCGGGCACGCCGATTTCATCGTCGAGCGCTCGTTCAAGACCGAGCAGACGCACCAGGGCTATATCGAGCCGCATGCCTGCGTGGCGAGCGTCAGCTCCGACGGCACCGCCGACCTCTGGGTCTGCACGCAGGGGCATTTCGTCTATCGCCAGCACTGCGCCCAATTGCTTGGCATGGAAGCCTCTAAGCTGCGCGTCACCTCCTCGGAGATCGGCGGCGGCTTCGGCGGCAAGACCCATGTCTGGGCGGAGCCGGTGGCGCTGGCGCTGTCGCGCAAGGCGGGGCGCCCGGTCAAGCTGGTGATGACCCGCGACGAGGTGTTCCGCGCCTCGGGCCCGACCAGCGCCACCTCGATCGACGTGAAGATCGGCGCCCGCAAGGACGGCACTATCACCGCCGCCGAAGCGACGCTGCGCTATTCCTGTGGTCCGTATCCGGGCTCCTGGGCCGAGATCGGCGCCATGACGGCGTTCGCCTGCTACAGGCTCGAGAACGTCAAGACGGTCGGCTACGAAGTGCTGGTCAACCGGCCGAAGACGGCGGCCTATCGCGCGCCCTCCGCACCCATGGCGGCGTTCGCGGTGGAAAGCGCGGTCGACGAACTGGCCAAAGAGATCGGCATGGACCCGGTCGACTTCCGCATAAAGAACGCCGCGCAGGAAGGCACCAGGTCGTCCTACGGCCCGGTCTATGGCCCGATCGGCATCGGCCCGACGCTGGAGGCGGTGAAGAACCATCCGCACATGAAGGCGCCGCTCGGAAAGAACCAGGGCAGGGGCATGGCCTGCGGCTTCTGGTTCAATTTCGGCGGCCAGACCTGCACCGACCTCAACATCGGCATGGACGGCTCGGTCTCGCTTGCCGTCGGAACGGTCGATGTGGGTGGTTCCCGCGCGTCGCTGTCGCTGGTGGCGGCGGAGGAGCTCGGCATCGACTACGCCCAAGTCAAGGCGATCGTCGCCGACACGTCCAGCCTCGGCTACAACGACATGACCGACGGCAGCCGGGGCACGTTCTCGTCCTCCATGGCGACCATCTCGGCCGCCCGCAACGCGATCAAGATCCTGCGCGAACGCGCCGCGCAGATGTGGGACATCTCCGTCGACGACGTGGTCTGGGAACAGGGCCACGCGGTTGCCAAGGGCGAGAAGCACGGCAATCTCGGCAAGTTGTCGCTGAAGGAGATTGCCGCCGCGTCGGGCACGACCGGCGGACCGATCGCGGGCCACAGCGAACTCGTTGCCGACGGCGCCGGTGTCTCCTTCGCCACCCATATCTGCGATATCGAGGTCGACCCCGAGACCGGCGCGACGAGGGTGCTGCGCTACACCGTCGTGCAAGATGCCGGCAAGGCGGTGCATCCGACCTATGTCGAGGGACAGTACCAGGGCGGTGCCGCGCAAGGCATCGGCTGGGCGCTCAACGAGGAGTATATTTACGGCAAGGACGGACGGCTGCAGAATCCCGGCTTCCTCGACTACCGCATCCCGGTCTGCTCGGACCTGCCGATGATCGACACGCAGATCCTCGAGATCCCCAACCCCAACCACCCCTACGGGGTACGCGGCGTCGGCGAGACGTCGATCGTGCCGCCGCTGGCAGCGATCGCCAATGCGGTGTCGAATGCAGCCGGCGTGCGGATGGCACATATTCCGATGTCGCCACCGCGCATCCTGGCGGCGATCGAGGCGGAACGGGCAGGCTGATGGTCGAAGTGACGCTCTGGGGATCGCTTGGCGCGGCCGCCGGAGGCAAGAACAAGGTCGAGATCGAGGCCAAGGACATAAGGGAGCTGTTCAGGAAACTGGCTGAACAGTATCCCGGCATCGAGCCCTTGATCGACCGCGGCATCGCCGTCGCCATCGACGGGACGATCTATCGCGACACCTGGTCGAAGGAATTGCCAAAGGGCTCGGAGATTTTCCTGCTGCCGAGGCTGGCAGGGGGATAATTGGACAAGCGTCTCGCTGCTGTCGCTTAGCAACGAGCCCGACACCATGCCGCAGGCGATCGACGCGACGGGCGCCGAGGGCCGTACCCGACTCTATGTTGCCTTCACGATTCTCGGTTTAGTCGGTCGGCGGGATTGAGCCGCGCTCTCGAGGGCCAAGGCTAACCGCTTCTCGTCTTCGATGGCGCGGTCGACTGCCTCAATTTCCTCTTGGAGCGCCTTCAACTCGGCTCCGTAGCTGGAGCCGTCGCTGTCCCCGATCTGAAAGCCACTTGCCCGCATTGCGTCGCGGGTATGGTGCACGTTACGGACTCCTTCGCGTCGAGTCGCGACCAGGATTTCCCTGAACTCTCCAAGACGTTCAACGTGATTGCGAGTCATTGCGTTCTCCTTACGGCGCAGAAGGTTTAAATGACTACAGGAGATACTCTCGACAAAGCATGAGTGCGAAAGCTCAAATTTGAACGTCTTGCAATAACGTGGAGCGCAGCAGGCGGAAATTGGGTTGGGACCCAGGTGTTAGACTCTTCCGCCGAGCGCGTCTGCTGCTCGGCTCGCTTGCTCGTCGGCGCGCTTGCTGGTCCATCCAGCTGCGGTTCTGGATCGCGAGAGTCCGTTTCTGAGCGCACGGCGACGCTGGTCTCAATGTCCGAAAAGAGGCGCAAGGCGGACCTGCCCGATGTTTCATGCGCGAACGCCTGAGATGCGAGCGCCGCCATTAACCATCGATTAACTATCCGGTCGCCTTTAATTCAATTTTGCAGCATACTGATTTGGTAGCGAGGCTACTCAGGGAGACTGGAACAAGAGGTAATTCTCCTTTCGCGCACACCTGCCACTCGCGACAGTCGAAATTGAAAAGGAACGACGGAACACCGTCGTCTCATAGGGAGGCGCCAGCATCATGTTTGATGAGGAGCGCCAGAATGAAGATCGAAGATGCGGTTACGGCAGTGACGTCGGAAGCGAGCGCGCTCACGTCCTGCCTCGGCCAGCCCGTTGTCGCCTACCACGTCACGGAAATCATGAGAGAGGCAGACCTGGCACACGCCCGCGAGATGCAACTCGCGCTGGTGCGACGAAGCATCGAAGCTCTTGTCGATGACGGCCTGGAAGGCATCGCCGCCGAACATTTTGCATCCCAGTTCGACGGCCGCATCGGCTTGACCTGGAGACTCCTGCACGCATCCGACAGCGTGGCGCATTGATCAAGACCAAAGCGGTAGGTCGCGCCGCGGCGCGCCGGAGCGCAGAACCCAGTAAGTTCCATTCAGCACGCGCCGACCATCAACGCGTGGCGGCGAAATCGCTTTCGTCCAACCCGCGGGTCGATAGCCGACATTCCACAATCCGCCAATCTCGACCATTTCCCGGTTTATGGGTTCACGGCCTAGATCAGTCGCGTGCGGGGTTCCTCACATCGGAAGGTCCGGGCTATTCTCAGCAAAGTATTCGTGACTATCAGCGTTTGATGTGGCTCTAGGCGGGTTTTCGGCCGCGAGTACCTTGGCGGCATCCTGACCATAGACATAGTCGTCTGTTGATGCGACGATGAAAAAGTGACTTATTTCATGTATAATCGTTCCAGACCTTGAATCCGTTCCTTTCAGAGCGGCTAACCAGAACTTGGGACAAACAAAGATACTGTAAGGCTGATTACGGTACACATATGCATAGTCTCCCGATTCGCAGCCGCTGCCGTGGCATCCAAACGATATTGCTTTGTTTGCAAGAGCATCCGTAATCTTCGAGAAATTTCCAGTGGCCTTTGCGTACAGTCCTACGGTATGCGCCCCAAACCATGTCAGATATCGTTGGGAATTCGGTTGCTGGGCTGAGGGCGTGGCCTGCAAAACCTGCAGGGCAGCCGAGGCTATGTTATTTGCTTCCGCCAGCGCAGCGCCAATATCATCCTGTTGAGGGCTGTCACACTGGTCGAATTTGGGCGCCGAGAGTGGTATCCGTTCCGGAGGAATCCGACCTGACAGAAGCCTGAACGTGGCGGCGTTGCTCAAAACTGCTGCCCGTCTCAGGGCACCTGGACGGCCAATCAGCAGGCCCACTCCCTCTGTATCATAGGTAACCGCATAGTTCCCTGCTTCATAGATGGCGTAGTACAATGACAGATCGACGGGCACCGAAATCGATTGTCCGGGTTCAATATTGATAAAATCAGCCTCAGTCGGTTCTCCTCGCTTCACCAAACGGCCGATATACTGAATTGGCTGCGACCCTCTCGTCACTGAAAATATTTCGCCGGAGACGCCGTTGATTGGCGTGGTCCACCTGAGCACCCTGATCGGGCTGCCTGATCGGTTCGTGAGAGTAAAGTCAATAATTAGGGGGGTATCGTTTCCATAAGAAGGCAGGCGCGATTGCAGAACTATCTCAATTTCCTGATTCTGCTGCGCAAACGCCAAAGGCACAACGCAAAAAAAACATGAAAGTACTAATACAATATTTCGAACAATACTCGGCATTTTTATGCTCCTACATAACCACGATTAGACTCTATTGCTTCGTCTAAGTGAGTTTTTAGTTTGCGATAACATACCAGAAACGCCCACGGCCTACCTTGCAAGTTAGGAATGAAATTGCTGCAGGCCGGGCATTGCAACTTACCGCAAATTCAAAAAAACAGGAACACGAAATCATGTCCGTGGCCTCGTATGCCATCGATTTCGGCTGACACCTTCTTTGGGGTGGTATAAGATGAATGGGTACTTTCCCATCAAGCTCCATAAGAGGGGGCCATCATGAGCGAGCGTCGGAAAGGCATAATAACCAGCTGCGCGATTTTGAGGTATTTTGCCCTGGTTTTCGGGTTCTGTTTTGCTTTCAGCGGCACTGCTTCAGCTGATTCCTGCGGAACAGAGGCTACTCCCGGTTGGAATCTCGAGAATCCTCCGGCCGAAGATCGTCAAGCAATTCAAGATCTTCTGTCCCGCTATGCCTGGACGATCGACGAAAGAAATGCAGCCGCGTTCACCGCCCTCTTTGCGAAACCGCAATCGTCTTACTATGAGATTTGCAGTACAAGCAGCAGTATCCTCAAGTTGACGCTCGACCTTGGTCCGGAGTCGCCAGACGATCTTCTCGAGCAGATGAAAATAATAGTTAAGAAACTGGAAACCGATAAGCTCCAGACCCGGCATCTCGTGACCAACACCTTGTTCGATGTGGTTGATGGTAAGACAGTGAATACCAAATCGATAGTCCTGGTCACTCTGCAGGACTCCCATTCTCCGGCACCGGTTCTTGACTATTCGGCGGATGCTCGGGCCTCTTTGGTAAAGGGCGACGACGACATCTGGCGATTTCAATCGCTTACTGTCCACGCCGACTATGCTGCTGGCTCTGTCGCAGCCAAGAAGCGATGACGCCCAAAGATCGGCTATGGGTTCACTGGCACGCTCCAGTGGGCTGAAATGCGTACCGTTGCGCTGATCGCTGCTGTCCTCGGCATTGCGCTTCTCCTGTTGTCCGGGACGGTCGGGCTTCGACATGCAGCTTTGGTATCGACGCCGCGAGCCGGCGAGAGGCAAGGCTCCGATCAGGCCGACGTGGTTTGCAGCAAGGCGAGCGGCTGCGCGGTGTCACAATTGCCGCGCGGTTCCGCTGTCAAGCTGCTGCGACCTCGCGGCGTCGATTTCGCTCCGGCTGAACTCGATGGGAAGTCGTTTGCCGAAGCCGTTACGCGATGGAACCCTGACATCTTTTGGGCGCCAGCCTCAAAGAGCACCGACGTCATAACCAGGTCTGGCGATGAAGCGCGGGCGGTGTTCGGTCCTATTCCCGATGGCGATTGCGACAGCCCACAAATGCAGGTCATCCCACTGGAAGTTGATGGCAATGTCGTCGACCTCAAGCCCAACCCGACAAAACCAGGTTCTCCGCTGGAGTTCGAGCACAGGAACGAAAACGGAGAGGTGGTGAAATGGACGGCGACATTGCCCAAATGCGACAAGCCTTCGCTGACTGGCAGCACGACCTACTGTGGGCTGAACTCACGTGTCGTAAGGGTCGTGCGCGGCAACGTTGAATGGCTGTTCCTCTGTAGAAAATCCAATATCAGCCAGGAGGTCAGCACCGATCCCTACTGGACGCGGTCGGATCCGAGATTTTCTGTCTTCGGCACCATCGGGTTCAATCGGAAATCCGGAGAAATTATCTTCTTCGACGGCCGCAAGGACCAGAGCGTGTTCGACTGGTCAAAGCCCTTCGTTCCGCCAGGCGGGCGAAACTATTCCGATAATGTCGGAAGGACTGCGGCGGAGAAAATCTATGATTCGACGTTCAAGATCTCGTGCCATGCATGCCATGACAACAAAAGCCCCTATGTGATCGATCCGCACATTGCACAGAGCAGGGTAGGGTTTCGTTCAGCCGACGATCCCAAATCGACCGCCTTCAGCCTGGGAGATTTACTACCGCATCGGCCGCGGTTGCCGGGCGCGCCGTTCCGCGTGGTCGGCTCCGGCTACACCAGCACCTACCCCAATGAACTTCGCCATGCCAGGACGGTCGACGATCCGACGGGCAACTGCACAAGCTGCCACACGCTTACCACACAAATCACGGGCCGCCGTTTTGCCGCGGACGCAGTGGGGCATGAGCCGACGGTCACGTCGCCAACCTGGGTCCAATTGCTCGAGCTGCGCGAGGAAGAGATCATCTACGCCAGGATCGCCGCACACCGGACGGACTGGGCGGCCGGCAGCGGTGGCGTCCATCCCTGGATGTTGCCAGGGTCCGGCAATGACCTGTCCTCCCGCGCGCCGAGCCTGAGCTCAGAGGACTGGCGGAAGCTGAGCGACTGTCTATGGGGAGCCGGCGGCTCGGAATGTGGCTACCGCCCACTCTACACTGGCTGCCCGGCGCCAGAGGCGGAGGATGAAGGCTCTTCGCTCGCCGATGCCACGCTTCAGCTGTTGCCTCGGCCGCCCGGAGAGGAGGCGAAGACGCGTGTCCTTCGCGCAAGCTGGACCTTTCGCAACAGCTACGGTGGTGTTCCGGAGCGCGACGATATCAGGATCAATGTGGCCGTCAGGACGGACGCGATTCCGGCAAATGGGGAACCGCCACAAAGTGGCGACTATCCGAGCATCGAACAGGCAAAGGGTACCAACGCCGAGGCCATCTCCGGTTCGGTCAGCGCAGCCGGTTCCAGCTTGTTGGTTGAGAACGTTTCGTTTGCCGGTCACACGAAATGGAGCGATCCGACGCCGTCGATGTCGCCGCGCACTTTCCAAGTCGATCTGCCTGGTGAGTGCAACCGACGCACCTTGATACGCTTGGTGCCCAAACGGTTCTGCTTCGATCAGAGCGAAGCCGCATTTAGCGCGGCAGACCATTTGATCTACGCTGACGTTCAGTGTGACGAGCTGCGATGATCCACTTGACGCGATCGAAAGCGGCTGATGAGCGCCGGGATTTGCGATAACATGACTGGTGCTACATGGTCGCCGCACCAAGGAGGGTCCCAGAGCCGTGACCACACCGGTTCCATTGGCTAGCCCGATTTTGCCCGGCAGCCCAGGGAAGTCTGTTGCAGAGCGGCGTTATCTCACCATTCTGTTTTGCGACATGGTGGGGTCAACCGAATATGCCGACCGCCTGGATCCCGAGGACTTCCAACGCCTGATCGAGAGCTTTCTGCAAACCTGCAGCAGCGTCATCCGCCGCCGCAAGGGTGTGACGGCCAGCTATATCGGCGACGCCGTCCAGGCCTATTTCGGTTATCCAATAGCTGGCGAGGACGACAGCGAGTTCGCCGTGCTCGCGGCACTCGAGATCGTCGATGCGGTTGGCACCATCTCGGCAAGTCTGGGATATCCGTTGCAAGTGAGGGTGGGTATCGCGAGCGGCCAGGTCGTGGTGGGTGAGTTCGTCGGTGCGCCGAGCGGCGTGTCCACCGTCGCCTTCGGCCACGTCGCGCATCTAGCGGCACGGCTGCAGGTCCTGACCAGGCCGAACACGATCCTTGTCGACGCGGCGACCTTCGAGGCCGCGAGCGGCGCGATTGATTTCACCACGTTCGGCAAACATGAGCTGAAGGGATTCGCCGAGCCAGTCCAGGTTTGGCAGGTGCAACGGGCGCGCATGGTGCCGACTCGCTTTGCAAAGCGGGCGCGCATGACCAAGCTGTGCGGCCGCAATGCCGAATTGCGACTGCTGATGGAGCGCTGGGAGACCGTCGTGCGCGACAGGCGCGGCAATGCGGTGTTGGTCTCGGGGGAGTCGGGAATCGGTAAATCCCGGTTGCTCAACGAGATCCAGCAGCGCCTGCGCAGCTTTCCGCAGCTGACCATGCAATGTTCTCCGACCTTTGAGAACAGCACCCTTTATCCATTCCTCGCGGAGTTGCAGAGGATCGCAACGATCGAGGACGGTGACTCGACGGAAGAAAAGCTGCGAAAGCTCAGCAACGGATTGTCGATAGGTTCTGTTTCCAGCGACGTCGCGCTGGCGATCTTCTCAAGCCTGCTCGGCTTACCGACGACTATGCCGGACAGGCTTGAAGGGTTAAGCGCCGAACGACAGCGCAACATTGCCGAGCAAGCGTTCATCGATTTGGTCAGTTATCTGGCGCGTGCTACCCCGATCCTGATCTTGTTCGAAGATGAACAATGGGCCGACGCGACCTCGCGCGACCTTCTCGACAAGATCGTCGCCAGCCTGGCTTCGACTCCTGCGCTGTTACTTGTGTCGAGCAGGAACCACTCAAGCGTTCCGTGGGTCGACGGGCCGGACGTGCATCACATCAGGCTTGAAGCGCTCGGCCGCGAGGATGCCGAAGCGATTGTCCATGACATCAGTCCGAATGCGCTCGCTGCTGATGTTTCGGTGGTGCTCGACCGCAGTGAAGGCGTCCCTCTCTATATTGAAGAGCTTACGCGGAGCGTGGTCGAAACAGGATTGCGGCTGGACGTATCGCAGCCGAAACGTCTGTCACCTAAGACCAACATTCCGAACTCCCTGCAGTTCTCGTTGCTTGCCCGCCTCGACAGGCTGGGGCCCGCCAAGGAAATTGCGCAGATCGCAGCGGCGATCGGCCGCGAATTCGATTTCGACATATTGCGCGAGATCTGCGATTGGCCCGAAGCGGAGTTGCGCGCCGCAGTTGGCGACCTGGTGCGCACGGGGCTGATCGTCGCCGAACGGGGGACAGCCGGCGCGGGCTTTTCGTTCACCCACGTGCTCCTGCAGCAGGCCGCCAGAGGCACGATGCTGCACGAGCGCGCGCAGCAGATTCACCGATTGATTGCCGAATGTATCGAACTGCGCGACCACAACGCGGCTTTTGCCTATCCCGAAGTGCTCGCTGAGCATTTCGCAGACGCAGGTCTGTTCGACCGCGCCGCTGACTACTGGCTGCTGGCAGGGCTGAAGGCGGCCAAGACTTGGGCAAAAGTCGACGCGGTGCGTACCTTCAGGAAGGGGCTTGAAGCCGCGAAACTCTTGCCCGAATCCGACGATCGTAGCCGCAGGCTGCTTCGCTTCGAACTGGAGCTGGGCGACGTGCTCTACGCTGCGCTAGGCTACGTGACGGGCGAGGGCAGTGCCGCATATCAGCGGGCCATAGAACTGAGCGGGAAGCTTGGCGAGCCGGAATCGACGATCAGGGCGCTCGACGGGCTTTTCGGCACCCATTTCAACTCAGGTCAGTTCGGTAAGGCCCTCGCGGCCAGTGATGAGTTAATTCGGGTCGGCGAGGAGGGCGGTTACCTAAACGCGCTCGTCATAGGTCTGCAGTTCAAGGGGATGAGTCTGTTCTCTCAGGGCGAGTTGGTGGCGGCCCGGCAATATCTTGAGCGCGCTCTCAGCCACAAGGACAGCGCAGACAAGGTCGGCAGCGACTTTCCGAGCATGGCCATGATCTACCTTTCCTGGACCTTGCATATTCTGGGATATCGCAGCCAAGCGCTGAAACTCTACCTCGAGGCGGAGGCGACCGTTCGGCAGCAGTCCGCCTATCGTCTGGCCGCCTGCCTGGGAAACGGGTGCGTGTTGTTCGCCTTCCGCGAGGAGAGCAGTTCGATCGCTCGACTGGCGGATGAACTCCTGCCGCTGGCGCAGGAAAACGGTTTCAATCTCTGGGCAAGGGTGGCGCGCTTTTTTGGCGGCCTGGCTGCATCGAGCCTCGATGACAGTCTGGTGGGTAGCCATATGATGGCATTGACCGAGAGTGATCTTGAAGATGAGGAGGTCGACAAATCGTGTTATTTAGGCTTGCTCGCCAAAGCTTTCATGAACTCCGGGCAATTCAGTATAGCGGCAGTGACCGTTGAGAAAGGTCTGCGCGAAGCCGAAAAGATTGGCGAGCATTACTTTACAGCCGCCTTGCTTCGCATTCGCGGTGAGATCGAACTTGCAAATGGAGCAGGAGACAGAGCGGCGGAGGCTTCTTTCCGCGAGGCGATTGCCTTTGCCAGGCAGCAGAACGCCAGGAGTTGGGAGTTGCAGGCGACCAACAGTCTGGCGAAGCTGTTGCGGTCACAGGGTCGGTTCGAAGAGGCCCGTGCGGAATTGCGGGAGGTCAACGATTGGTTCACCGCAGAAGACGTGGCGTAATCAGCAGTGCATCACGTCTCTGCCGGCAATCTCGACGAGCGCGGCTTCGGCGACATCACGCTCTGGAACGTCTCGGCAGGGGCGAAAGCGGACCGGCAGGTCTCGGATATGGGCGAGGTGAAGCAGATGTTCAGTCAAGTCCGACCTGGAAAAATCGATCGCCTTCGTGGATAGCCTCAGGCGGCGGCTGCTACCTCTTGATCGGCCCCAAATCGCCGCCGATAGTCACTGGGCGATAAACCGACCAAACGACCGAAGACGCGCCGCACCGGTGACGCCACCGCTGTGCCGACGGCGCCGATGTGCCCCCGCCGGGAAGATCGGCGGCAGGAATGGTCGGCTATTTGATCCAATTTCTTTGCAAGCCGTTAATGCGGCCATGCTGTTAATCAGCGTTTGCTAATGAACCGTTCGAACCTGAGGCAGCAATGACCAAGAATCTCGGCAATGCACTCCACACGCCGGCGAAGGCCCAGCAAGTTTCCTTTTTTGGCAAGGTCGCGCCGACGCTGTTTCCGCTGGTCGCGGCGGCGCTTGGCTACATGATCGGCAGGCAATTCTTCGGCATCTAATGCATGTCGCCCAAAAGTAGCCCCGGTTTTGGGGCAACGACATGCATAAAAACAAAGACTTAAAGCGCGTCGCCTGCATCCGTTTCAACGCGATGCGCTAGAGCGATTCCAGGAAAAGTGCGTAGCGGCTTTCCGTCCGGCATTGCGTAAAAAAATTAGAGCGGGTCTATCAAAGGCTGAAGCGCTCTAGACTGCGAGAACCGGTCGCCGGTCAAAGGCAGGTCAAACCTCGATCTCGCCCGCTACCTCCGCCCTGGCCTCGGTGCGGCGAATCCGTTCGCTGGCCAAAAGCACAACCGGACAGCCGACGCCAGCAAGAACCGCCATCGCGGTATCGCCGAAGAATAGCTCTTCGCCCGGTCTTTGCGTGACGCCCATCACCACCATCGCAGCACCCTTGCCCACCTCCCTGGCGATCGCCCTGTCCGGCGTGGCGCGGGTGCGGATCGCCGTGTCGACCTGTACGCCATAACGAACGGCCAGGTCGGCAATATCTTTCAGCATGGCTTCCTCGCGCCGGTGTGAGACGGATGTGGCCCTGCCGCCTTGCCGTGCCGCGTGCGACACGTAGAGAACCTTGACCCGCGCCCGGTGCGGACGCGCCAGCGCCAGGGCCAGATCGGCGGCGCGGCGCGAAATTTCAGTGCCGTTGACGGGAACCAGTATGCTCGTGCCGGCTTTCAGCATCGGCATCTTGCCAGTGGATCTGGTGCCGCTCAGCACCAGGCACAGCGGACCGTCGAACCCCCAGGTGATGTCGTTCAGTGCCGGTGTGAACGACCCTTTTGCCGTCAACATTTCTTCGAGGCCGACCAGCAGCAGACCGTAGCCCTTGCGGGCCTCGTCGGCGATTGTCGCCGCGGTTGCCGCGGACTCGCTGCGGGCGGTCAGATGCACTTTCTCGACCATGGTGTCCTCGGCCTTGCTGACGGCTTTGGCACTTTTCTGCGCCCCCTTCTTGACCTCGTTCAGCGACCGCTCCGGCCCCTTGTCGCCGGTGATGCGGTTGCCCTCGAGATGCAGCAAAGTGGTCGGCATGCCGCTGCCGCCACCTACCAGCCCGGCGAGGTAGGCAGTGAATTTGCCGACCGGGCTGTCGTCGACGAGCAGCAGCAGCCGCTCCAGCTTGGAGACGAAGCCGCGCTCGTCGAGCAGTTCGCGGTTGACGCGCTGCTTTTCGCCATCGTCGACAGGCAGGCGGCCAAGCGCCCAGCGCAGCATTGACGGCATCGCGAGCGTGGTGATCACGGCCATGGTGACGATCATGGTGAAGAGGTTGTGGGAGAGGATGTTCATCGACAGGCCGATGCTGGCGACGATCACCTCGGTCGAGCCGCGTGCGTTCATGGCGCTGCCGACGGCGGTTGCCTCCTTCAGCGACATGCCGGCAATCCTGCCGCCGAGGAAGGCGCCGCCGAACTTGCCGATGCTGGCAATGACCACCAGCGCCAGCGTCAGCAGCGCCAGCGTCGGATCCGTGAGCACCGTCAGGTCAGCCGAAAGGCCGGCCATGCCGAAGAACACCGGCATGAACAGCGCGGTGATGACGCCGCGCAACTGGCCCTCGATGTGGTCGGACAGGATCGGCGATTCGCCAACCAGGATGCCGGCGACGAAGGCGCCGAGCACGGTGTGGACGCCGATCAGATTGGTGATCAATGCCATCACGCCCATGATGATGAGGATGACGGTGATGACGGCATATTCGCTGCGGAAGGAGTCATTGCTCCAGCGGATCAGGGTGAACACCATGCGGCGGCCTATGGTGAAGGAGAACACCATGAACAGTGCCACCTCGGCGACCGTGGTGACCAGCGGCACGATCTGCAGGCTGCCTTTGGTGGCGATGCCGAAGGTGATGGCGATGATCAGCCAGCCAATCGTGTCCTCGATGATCGCCGAGGAGATGATGACCTGGCCGAGATTGCGGCGCATAAAGTTCATCTCGCGCACCACCATGGCGACGATCTTGACCGAGGAAATCGACAGCGCCGTTCCGAGAAACAGCCCGGCGACGATGCGCTGCGTCGGATCCGGCAGCAGAGAGTCCGGCAGGAATTGCGCCAGCGCGAAGCCGCAGACAAAGGGCACGACGACGCCGGTGATCGAGATCGAAAAACAGGCGGCCCCCACCCGGCGCACGAGGCGCAAATCCGTCTCCATGCCGGTCAGCAACAGAAGCAAGAGAATGCCGAGCTGCGACACGGCGTCGATCATGCTTTTCTGTGCCGGGTCGGTCGAGAAGATCAGGTGCTGCGCGTGGGGCCACAGCCAGCCGAACAGCGAAGGCCCGAGCAGGATGCCTCCGATCAGCTGGCCCATGATCGCCGGCTGGCCGTAGCGCTGGAAGATTTCGCCCAAGCCGCGGCCGACCAAAAGCAAAAGCACGATCTCGGCGACGAACAGGCCCTCCGCCGATCCGCCCATGCCCGAGGCATGGCCCGCCGGCTGCGCGGCGAAGGCAACGCTTGCCGAGGCCAAACCGAATAAGGCCAGCAGGAGGGCCACGATGCCGCGTGACGTCGTTGCCGATCGACAGGTCATGGATTCCCTCAAACGCTCCAGCGGACTGACCACAACAACGCGCGGGCCGCCATTTGCGTTGCAGCAGCCTGTTGCAGACGTGGACGTCAGACGTGGACGTCGCCGAAGGAAAGTTCGCCGTCGTCGCCGGCCGCGAAAAACACGATCGCGAGCAGCCAAGCATAGAATGCCGCCACAGCGACCACGATCACCACGCCGGGAATGGGGCCAAGGGCGGCGCTTTCGACGGCCTCACGAAGTGAACCGACAAACCCGGTCCTGAGGCCCACGGTTTGAAGGCTGGGGGTCGATATCTTGACCACCCAGGCCAACAGCAGGATCAGGAACAGGTAGATGTAGTTTCGCCGCAGGCGGCGCGCCAGCGCAGCGCGTTGCGACAACAGGAACTTCGGCGCGCGCAGGCCTTCGCCGACGATGAGCAGCCAGTCAGAGGCAAACTCGGGCTGCGGGGAAAAGATCTGCGCGAAATAATGACGCTCGAACTGCCGCACGCGAGCCCGGTAGAAGTCGAAGAACCGATAGCGGCGCGCCTCGATCCACAGCAAAAGCAGGATGAGCAGCATGGCGAACAGCAGCACCCCGTGATGCGCACTGGCCGTGGACAGCGATACCGAAAGCAGCGCCGCCACCACCGTGATCGCCCAGTTCGTCGTCCGGTCGAGCCGGTCGCGCCATCCGGCCATGCGGGCAATCTCGGCGCGGTGAAAATGCGACAGCGTATTCACGCGCTCCGTCGATGAAAGGACGGGGCCCGCGGGTTTTGCCGACGCATCGTTCATGACATCCTCCGGCAAGGACTAGAACACTTTGCCGGCAACATTGTTCCCAGCGCTCATCTTGGCCCGCCGACCCAGTCGATCAGAAGGGCAACAAGGCCGAACGCAGCGCCAATCGCGCAGACTCCCGGCCATCCGTCCCAGGCCCAGGCGATGCCGGCCAGCATCGAGCCGATGGCGCCGCCGATGAAGAAGATGCCGACGAACAGGCCGTTGAGGCGGCCGCGCGCCTTGGGCTGCAACAGGTTGATGACGCGGTGGCCGAGCGTCTGGTCTCCGGGGACGCCGATGTCGAGCAGCACGGCACTGATACCCATCAGCGCCAATGGCCACTATGACGCCCTGAAACGAAAAGAACCGAACCACGCCGCGAGCGCCATCGAGCCGACCAGCACGAGGTGGCAGGCGATGGTGGCGAAACGCGTCCAGCCGCGAGCGCCGGCACGGCCGAACAACGGCGTCACCACCGCGCCGCCGGCGCCGACCAGCGCGAACAGCGCTATGCCGCGCTGGCTGGCGCGACGCGGTCGAGGTCATCGACTGCCCGGACTTCAAGCCGCAAGTGCGCGCCTGGCTGCTGCGTCGGCCGCCGGCCGGTCGGCTGGGCCGACCCATTGCGCTGTTTCGCGACGCGCCGATCGAAGGGCTTGAGGTACCGATGCCGCTGGTGTCGTAGTGCGGATGGAACAAAATTTGGGAAAACGACCCTGAAATGATTGAGATATAAATATTTCCGTCAGGCGTACATAAATAAGCCGGCAATTTTTTAGGCAATATTTAGGCAATGTTGGCGAGTCGGCCGCGTGCCGCAGGTCAGGCGGTCAAATGGTTCTTTGTCGGATTCATCTGGGATGGCAATGATTCATGGCTTGACACTGGGCCAAGCTGAAGGGCTATGCTGGATTTCGCTCGAAAGTTAGCGCGGGGGAAATCTGTACATGGATTTCATCGAGAGGTGGTTAGGTATTTCACCTGACGGCGGCGACGGATCGACCGAAGCTCTCTACATACTTGCCGTTGTCGCAATATTGGCGCTCGTCTTTCACAAGCGTATCGTGCAGTTCGCGCGCGGTTTCTTCGCGCGGAAATAGCCAGCGTACCGTTCAAGTTCCGCTTTATTCGTCTGACCAGAGTTACAAGCGGCACCAGTCGTCTAACCAGTCCAGAGCGCTGTTGCCGCGCGAATCCCGTCGTTAATCAGGCGTTGCCCTGCGTTAGCTTCAGAAGGTGAGTCGATGCGTGAAATAGCGGCAATCCTGCGAGCACTGTTCTCCGCCTGGATTCCGGCGCTGATCGAGATGGCTCACCGCTTCTGTCGCCGGTGGCGGCTGGGGGGTGACCGTCGGGTCGACCAGAAGGGGTCCCGGGCACATTGCGTGCCGATCGACCATCCTGCATTCTGCCGGCCCGATCCGCTGATCTACGATCAATACTATCTGATCGGCCTTGGCCTCGCGGTGACCTGGGACAATCCCGACATCGAGGTGCGCCAGGGTGGGGTGCCCGTTCCCGCCGGCAAAGTGCAGGCTGACACCGACTACGAGGTGCGCGTCCGCGTCTGGAACGCCTCCAAGGATGCCGTCGTCGTCAAGATGCCGGTCCATCTGTCCTATCTGTCGTTTGGCATCGGAACCGTGTCGAACCCGATAGACACCCGGCCGGTTTCGGTCGGGGTGATCGGATCCGCCAGCCAGCCCGGGTTCGTCTCCTTCGACTGGCATACGCCTCGGGAAGCAGGTCACTATTGCCTGCAGGCCTTGCTCGACCCGGCCGACGATGCCAACTTCGCCAACAATCTCGGGCAGAAAAACACCGATGTCGGGCTGGCGCAGTCGCCGGCGACATTTCAATTCGAGCTGCGCAACGCCACCCGCCGGCCGCACCGGTATCGCTTCACCGTCGATGCCTACACCATTCTGCCGCTCAACCCCTGTCGTGACGACCGGCAACCGACCGAGGAGTCCGTCAAGGCCGAGCAAAAGCGCCGGCTGGCAGCACATTTGCCGGCGGTTCATCCGCTGCCGCCCGGATGGAAGGTCGAGATTTCGCCTGACCAGCCGTCGCTGGCGCCGGGCGAACAGGTGACGATCACGGCGGTCGCCACCCCGCCGAACGGCTGGACCGGCCGGCAAGCCCTCAATTTGAATGCGTTCGACGAGGGTGAGCACGCCAGCGGCGGCGTCACCTTGACCGTCCTCAGCAGCCTGGAGCCGTGATGGCCACCGACGACAAATCCTGGACCACGTGCACGACCGCGGACAAGGTGATCTCGGTCAACCAGTACATCAGCGCGGCGATCACCAGCGGAATATTCGCGGCCGTCATGGCTGTGGTGCTGATCGCGATGGGCGAACCGTGGTGCTTGCCGATTGCGCTTGTGGTGACCGGGATTGTCTGGATTCTCGCCTATTGCGACTGGTGGCTCAACAACCGGCTGGTTTGTCTCGGCGACAAGAGCCCTATCAGCGTCGTCGGCATGGTCATCAGCATCGAGCCGCCGTCGGAGAAGACATGGCCCGGAAGCCTGGACTCCGACTACAGCCTCAACCTGCTGCTGCCGAACAACCCGGTGGGCGTCAGCCAGGCTGTTGCGGGCGCCAGCGTTCCGTTCGGCTACCTGATGGCTGAAACCGCCACCACTTCGTCGCACGGCTTGCTGTTCACCGGGAATCCGGCGGAGGAAAAGGCGACCGGGGTAAAATCAGAGGCATTGCATGTGGAGTTCGAGGGCGCGTCGATCCACGACCTGCAGACCGTCAACATCCTCGCGCTGATTGCAGCCCTGACGGCGCTGGCACTCTGCATGTCGGGCGTCGGCGTGGTCGTTGCCTACATCCTGGCGCTTCTCGCCTTGCTTGCCGCGCTGCTTGGCGCGGCCTTCAGCAGTTCGGACACGGCCAGTCCGAGCGATGCCGGCCTGCCCAGCATCGAGGTCAACAAGGGCGATGGAACCGGAGCGACAATCCTGGGTGTGACCGGCCGATGGGTCTATGACGCCGGACATATCCACGACAGCTTTCATGAAGGCCACAACGAACTGCATCCGGTCCAACAGGCGCAGATCCTGGGAGGACCGTGGGACGGTGACTGGCCTCCCGATATCGACGGGATCATTCGCGGCTACCAGGATGGCTACGCGCAATCCCAGGATCCGCTCACCAAAAGTGAGCAGGCCCGGCCCGGCTCCAAATGGTCGGTCCATCCCTATGTCGACGGCTGCAACGACCGGCCGGATCATCGGCCGCACTAGGTCGTTGCAGGCGACGACGCCGAGGGGCTTCTGGGTGCGGTCGCGAGCTTGTGCCACGCATACAGGCAGGGCCGTCGCGTCCCGCGCGTTAGGACAGTCGATACTTACGAATCCTTTCAAGCGGTTGTGCGCGCCGGTTCAGATTTTGAGTCCGCGCCTTGAGAATCTCCTCGCCCTTGGGCAACATGGCGGCCATGCCTGAGACGCGAGAATGAACAAGCCGATTTCTGCCGCATCGCCGCGCAAGGCGACGATGACGCTGACCGAGGCGCTCGTTGCCCGCACGATGCGCGCGGTCGAAGATGCCGGGCCGACGCCGGGCATGGTCTACATGACCGACGCCGACTATGCGCGCATCCGCAATGAGGTGCTGGCCGGCGCGCCGCCTGGACCCGTAAAACTGTTCGCCTATGGCTCGTTGCTGTGGAAGCCGGTCGGCGAGGTGAGCGGTGGCGAGCGTGCGGTTGCGACCGGCTGGCATCGTTCGTTCTGTTTTACGGTCAAGCGCTTCCGGGGCACAGTCGAGCAGCCGGGCCTGATGATGGCGCTCGACCGCGGCGGCCAGTGCCAGGGCATGGTGTTCGAGATCGCCGAGCCGGTGGCGGCCAACCTGGAAGCGCTGCTGCGCCGCGAGATGACCGTCTTGCCGGCTGTCAACGTGCCGCGCTGGCTGCAGGTCAGGACAGAAGGCGGCATGAGCCGCGCGCTCGGTTTCGTCGTCGATCCCGCCAATCCGCGCTATGCCGGCAAACTCGACAAGAAGGCGATCGCGGCGACGCTGGCCAGGGCCGTCGGCCACTGGGGTTCGGGTGCGGAATATCTGTTCGAGACGATCCGCCATCTCGAAGCTTGCGGCATCCGCGACCGCAATCTGTGGCAGTTGCAGGAACTGGTGGCGGAGGAGATCGGTCGCACCGACGCCGGCTGAAGCCCAAAGGACAGCCATTTTCAGCGCCGCAAAATAATATTCAACCAAACGGTTGACAATGAAAAGCCGCACGCGCATATTCAACCATATGGTTGAATTACTCACATACGAGATGGATCAGGTCTTTCACGCCCTTGGCGACGCGACGCGCCGGCAGATGCTGCGCGAACTCGCCGGTGGCGGGCGCACGGTGAGCCAACTGGCCGAACCGTTCGCGATGTCGCTGGCGGCTGCTTCCAAGCACATCAAGGTGCTTGAGAATGCCGGGTTGATCCGTCGCGAAGTGCTCGGCCGCACCCATGTCTGCCACCTCGAGGCTGGTCCGCTGGCCAGCGCGTATGAGTGGCTTGGAGCCTACTCGCGCTTCTGGACGGGGCGGCTCGACATATTGGAACGATTGCTGCGCGAAGACGACGCGCGCAAATCCTCGACGCAGAAGAAGGGAGACGAGATATGACCGACCGACATGCCGAGAATGGCTATGGTGTGCTGACCGAGCCGGCCACCTTGACGATTGAACGGCTGCTGCCCGGCCCGGCCGAGCGTCTCTGGGGCTACATCACCGACTCGGAACTGCGCCGCCAGTGGCTGGCCGCAGGCCCGATGGGAAGCGAGGCAGGCTCGCCCTTCGAGTTCACCTGGCGTAACGACGAACTGACCGAGCCGGCCGGCGAGCGCCCGCCAGGATTTTCGGCCGTGCACAGCATGCCGGGTGAGATCACCGAGATCGACCCGCCGCACCGGCTTGCCATCACCTGGGGCAGCACCGGCGGCGTCACCTTCGCACTGACCCCGCAAGGCAAGGATGTGCTCCTTACCGTCGTCCATCGCCGCCTGGGTGACCGGTCGCTGATGCTCAACATCGCCCCCGGCTGGCACATGCATCTCGACATTCTGGCCGCGAGGCTGCGCGGAGAACAGCCGGAGCCGTTCTGGGACGGCTGGGCGAGATTGAGGCTGGACTACGACCGACGCCTGCCGGCCTGAACAGGAGAACGCGAAACCCCATGGAAAGGAGACGATAGCGCCGGACACTTCGAGACTTGCCTGACCGATGCTTGATGAGCGGGCGATTGCCCGCATGACGACCGCTGCCCTGCAGCGACATTTCCCAACATTTCCCGACATTTTTGAACCGCCGGCCCGCGGGCCGCACATCCGCGCCTTTGTGCGCCAAGGAGAATGCCATGCGAAAATTGATCGCCGCCATGAAGATTTCCGTCGACGGCAAGGCGGAGGGGCCGACCGGCATCGCAGACTGGGTGCATGCCTGGTCGGAGGACTATGGGCTGATGGAACAGGTCGATGCCTGCGTGCTCGGCGGCCGCATGTATCCGGGCTACGAGCAGTACTGGACCGCGATCCAGAACGCGCCCCACGAGCCGCTGCCGATGACCGGCAAGCCCGCCGCGCGGGAGGAACTGCCCTGGGCACGCTTTGCCGCCAAGACACCGCACTATGTGCTGTCGAACACGCTGAATTCAGCCAACTGGCCGATGACGCGTTTTCTCAGGTCCAACGACGATGTCGCGGCACTGAAGCGCCAGCCCGGCAAGGACATTTATTTGATGGGCGGCTCGACCATCGTCGACAGCCTTACCGAGGCCGGGCTGGTCGACGAGTTGCGCCTCGTCGTCTATCCGCTGATCGCCGGTGAGGGCAAGGTGCTGTTTTCGACCACCGCACAGCGCCGCGACCTGGAACTCACCAAGGTGGAACAATTGCCGGGCGGGCGGCTGAGCCTGATCTACAAGATCGGCTGAGCGCTCAGAGCCTGTTTGGAAACTCCACAGGCTGTCTCACCCGTCCCTGAGCCACACCAGCATTTCGCCGGGCTCGCGATTGTCCCAGGCGAAATAGGGAATGGCGGTCAGGCGTGTTTGAGCGGTGGCTGGCGGCTCGGGCCGGTAGAGCCCGTTCTGCCAGCCGTCGCCGGCATCGGCCTGCGCGGTGGCCGAGAGCGTCACCACGCCGCCGAGAAGCTCCGGCCGCTGCTGCGCTTCGAGGCTCGCCGCCCTCGGCAGCGTCAGGCGATGCAGCTGGCTGTCATTGTCGGTCGCCTCGACGCAGTAGATCAGCGGACCGCGCGACAGTGCGACGCGGCCGGCATCCTGGCGCACCTGCGGATTGGCATAGAGCCGCTCGATAGACATTTCGAGATCGAGCCGGATCTGGTCACCCTTTTTCCAGGTCCGCCGGATCGCGGCGTAGCCGTCGCTGGTGACATCCTCCAGGCCGACCAGGTCGCCGTTCACCGTCAGTTCGGCTCCGGTGCTCCAGGCCGGGATGCGCAGGTGGAGCATGAACTCCACCGGTGCCTGCGGTTCGAGCGTGATCTCGACGGCGCCGTCCCAGGGATAACGGCTCGCCTGCGTCAGGCTCACCGGGGTGCCTGATATGTCGAAACGGGCGGTCGAGTCGCCGTAGAGATGCACGGCAACAGCATCGTCGGCCAGACTGTAGAAATAGCTGCCGATCGAGGCGACCATGCGCCCGATATTGGGCGGGCAGCAGGGGCAGCGGTGCCATTTCCAGCGGTTGTGGGCGCCCCGGCTTTCGAGCGGGTTCTCGTAGAAGAACAGCGAGCCGTCGAGCGACAGGCCCGAGATCGAGCCATTGTAGAGGGCGCGCTCCATCAAGTCGGCATAGCGGGCGTTCGGCCCCATGCCGAGCATGCGGCTGGCCCAGAATACCAGCCCGACCGAGGCGCAGGTCTCGGCATAGGCGGTTTCGTTGGGCAGGTCGTAGTCGCTGGTAAACCCTTCATTGTGCGCCGATGGTCCCAGCCCGCCGGTGATATAGAGGCTCTTGCTGGTGAGGTCGTCCCACAGACGGTCGAGCGCCACGCGCAGGCTGTCGTCGCCATATTCCGTCGCGATGTCGGCCATCCCGGAATAGAGGTACATGGCGCGGACGGCGTGGCCGACGACCTTGTCTTGCTCGCGCACCGGCCTGTGCGACTGGTTGTATTCATAGGTTTTGAAGTGATAGGCCTTCGGGTCGGCGCCGCGGGCGCGCGCTTCCTCGTCGAAGAAATGCGGTTCAAGGCCGCGCTGGTCGATGAAGTATTTCGCTAGCTCCATGTATTTGCGCTTGCCGGTGACGCGCGAAAGCTTGACCAGCGCAAGCTCGATCTCCTCATGGCCGCAATAGCCTTTCTTCTTGCCGGGCTCCGGCCCGAGCACCGAGGCGATGTGGTCGACATAGCGGCACATCACATCGAGCAGCTTGCGTTTCCCCGTCGCCTGGTAGTAGGCGACCGCGCCTTCGATCAGGTGGCCGGCGCAATAAAGCTCGTGGCAGTCGCGCAAATTGGTCCAGCGCAGGCCGGGCTGGATGCGCTGGTACCAGCTCGAGAGATAGCCGTCCGGCTGCTGCAGCTTCTCATACATGTCGATGACGGCATCGATCTTCTTTTCCAGTGCGGGGTTCTTGCGCCGGTAGAGCGAATAGGCCGCGGTCTCGATGGTCTTGCCCCAGTCGGAGTCCCAGAACATCTGCGTCGTCACCGTCGAGCCGGTGAAGCCGACGGAAGCTGCTTCATCGGGCGAAGGCGAGTGGAACGGGATTACGACGCCGGGCGAGGGCCGGTCCGGGTCGATCTGCTCCAGCATGCGCGCCTCGACGCAGCGGTCGTAGAGGATGTCGGCGGTGCGCGCGGCGACCGCGTCGGCACGGTCGCCCCAGAAGCCATGTACGTCGACCTGCGGCACCGGCAGCGGGCGGAAGGCGAGTTTGGGCTTGCCTGCCTTGAAGGGTTGGGCGGATGGCGATGCGGTCATGAACTTACTCCATTCGGTCGATTTACTTGACGGCCCCGGCCATCAGGCCGCGGATGTAGAAGCGCTGCAGAACCAGGAACAGGATGAGGCACGGCACCATCATCACGGTGACGCCGGCCTGCACGGCGCCCCAGTCGATGGCGCCGAAGCGGCCCGACTGCAGTGCCGTCATCATCACCGGCAGCGTGAATTTGGACTGGTCGGTCATAAGCACGAGGGCAGCGAGGAACTCGTTCCAGGCGCCAAGAAAGGCAAACAGCGCGATGGTGACGACGCCCGGCCAGACCAGCGGCAGCATCACCTTCAAAAGCATGGTGATGTTGCCGGCGCCGTCCATGCGCGCGGCTTCCTCGATCTCGCGCGGCACCGCGTCGAAGGCATTGCGCATCATGAAGATCGAGAACGGCAGTTGCAGCGTCACATAGACGCCGACCAGGCCGGTCAGCGTGTTGTGCAGGCCAAGCTTGGTCAGCACCAGGAAGATCGGCGTCAGGATCGACTGGAACGGGATCATGATCGTCGACAGGATGAGGACGAAGAACAGGTCCTTGAACGGAAACCGGAACCGCGAAAAGCCATAGCCGGCCAGCACGCTGACAGCGACCGACAGCACGACGGTCATCGCCGAGACATAGATGCTGTTCTGCGCCGAGATCCAGAGCCCGTCGCCGAAGCTGTTGAGCGTGACATAGTTCTCCAGCGAGACGCCCGACGTCGGCCAGGGCGGCAGGGGCGGCAGGCGCGCTTCCTGTGCCGGCTTGAAGGCCGACAGCACCGCCCACACGATCGGCGCCGCAAACAGCACCGAGGCGATGATGCCGGTCGAATGCTCGGCGATGCGGGCGGCGAGCCGGCGGTTGCGGGAGGTCGCCTGCGCCATCAGTCAAGGCCCTCCGGCTTGCGCAGCAGCCACAGCTGGACGAGGCTGAGCGCCACCAGGATCACCAGCAGCACCATGGAGAGTGCGGCGCCGTAGCCGAGCTTGAACGACACGAAGGACTGGTTGAAGATCCAGTAGACCGCCGTCAGCGTCTGGTTGCGCGGCCCGCCGCGCAGGATGATGTAGAACTGGTCGAAGGCGAGGATCGAGCCGGCGACCGACAGGATCAGCGCCAGCGCCAAAGTGCGGCGCATCAGCGGCAGCGTGATTGCCCTGAACCGGGCGAACGGCCCGGCGCCGTCGATGACCGCCGCCTCCTGCAGATCCTGCGGGATCGATTGCAGGCCGGCCATCAGGATGATCATGGTGAAGCCGGCGACCTTCCAGACGACCATGGCGATGATCGACCAAAAGGCCGGCTGGAAAGTGGCCAGCAGGTTGAACTTCCTGTCGATCAGGCCGAGATCGTAGGCGGCCGGGCTGAACAGGCCGGAATCGACGTTCAAGAGCCATGACCAGAGCAGGCTGGCCGAGGCAAAGCCGACAACCGCCGGCATGAAGAACATGGTGCGATAGAGATTGGTCAGCGGCCGCGGCCGTTCGACGAACAGCGCCAGCGGAAACGCCACCGCGAAGATCGCGATGGTGACGACCAGTGTGTACCAGCCAGTGAAGCGCAGCGCATTCCAGAACCTGGTGTCGTGCAGGATCGCGACATAGTTGCCGAGGCCGATATAGCTGCGCTCGCCCATCAGCGGCCAGTTGTGCAGCGACATCCACGCCGTCATGCCGAGCGGGATGAGGAAGAAGACGACGACCAGCGCGACGGCCGGCGCGACATAGAGCAGGCCGATCCACTGCCGGCGGCCGGCGCCGGTGAGCTTTCGGGCGCGTGGTGGGGCAGGGGTTTCTGCTGTGATGGAGGTCATGCTTGCTCTTCCGTTGCATCCGGCGCGCCGCCCTACCTCCCCCTTGTGGGGAGGTTGGACCGCAGGTCCGGGTGGTGGGCCGGCGCCGCCCGCACCCCGCTGCTTCGCAGAGACCCTTCCCACAAAGGGGGAGGGTAAGGAGCGGCGCGCCGGCCACCCGCCCAGGGAGACAGGCGGGCGGCCGGCAGGCGTCCGCTACTTCTGCGGCGCCTGGTCGATGATCGACTGCATCGTCTCCTGGGCATTGGCGATGGCGCCGTCGACATCGTCGCCGAAGAAGACCTCGTTGATCATCTGCGTCCACGGACCGTTGGCGGAGTTGATCAAATCGTTGAACACCACGGAATAGGGCGTGCGGCCCTTGGCCATGGCCTCGGCGGCGATCTGGTAACGCGGATCGAGATCCTTCAGCGCTTCCTTGGCGATGTCGCCGCGCACCGGCAGGCTGCCGTACTTGGCCAGGATGGTCTGGCCCTCGAGCGAATAGGCGAAATCGAGGAACTCCTTCACCACGGCGAGTTTCGGGGTGCCCTTGGTGACGACGAAATTGTCACCGCCGGCAAAGGACGACCAGCCGCTGTCCTTGCCCGGCAGGAAGGTAACGCCGTAGTCGACATCGGGATACTGGGTGTTGAGCGCACCGATGGCGAAGGCGCCGGACGGCGAGATGCCGATATTGCCGGCGGCGAAGGCGGCAAAGAAGTTGGCACCGGTATCGGTCTGCGCGCCTGCCGGTACCAGGTCCTTCTTGACCATCGAGCGGTAGAGATCGATGGCGCCGCGCAGCTGCGGGCTGTCCAGCGTCGCCTTCGAGCCGTCCTCGCTGAGGATGTCACCGCCCGACGCCCAGATCAGCGGCGTGAAGGTGAAGATGTTGCAGCCGCCGCAATTGCCGGAGAAGTAGAAGCCCTTGATGTTGCCGCCGAGCGCGTTGACCTTCTCGGCGTCGGCGGCGATCTCGGCCCAGTTGGTCGGGCCTTTTTCGGGATCGAGGCCGGCCTGCTTGAACAGCTTCTTGTTCCAGATCAGCACCGAGGCGTCGGCCGAGAACGGCAGGCCGTAGATGTGGTCCTTGTAGGTGCCGGTCTTCACATGCGCAGGCGACAGGCTGGAGAAATAGGGCAGCGATTTCGCCCAGTCGGTGATGTCCTCGAGCTGGCCGGCGGCGGCGAAGGACGGCGTGTAGATCAGGTCGAGCGATAGCGCATCGGGCGCCGTGCCACCGGCGGCCGCCGCACCATATTTCGGGATGATCTCGGCATTGGGGATGATGTCCAGCTTGATCTGGTTGGTGTGCGCCTTGTTGTAGGCATCGACGATCCTCGGCATGAAATTCGAGCCGTCGGCGCGCACCCAGATGTTGGCCATCTCGGCGGCCGCGGCACTGATGCCGCCACCTAGAACGGCAGCGGCCAGGGCCAGTTTGGCAATCAGGTTCCTCATGTTCTCCTCCTCCAGGGTTCGCCGCGGTCCGCGGCTTGGCACCGATCGCGCGGCGCGTGGTTTTCAGCCATCCAGCGGATGGCCGCATGACTGCCGCACCACCAGCCGGCACGGCAGTTTTCGAATGCCCGGCGCGGCGGGCTGGCCGCCGACCAGCGACAGCAGGGTCAGCCCCGCCTCGCGCCCGAGGGCGACCAGGTTCATGTCGACCGAGGTCAGCGGCGGGCGCGTCGCCTCGGCCACGATCTCCCAATTGTCGAAACCGATGACGCCGACATCGCCGGGAACGCCGAGGCCGCGTTCGCGCAAGGCATCGATGACGCCGCGCGCGATCTGGTCGTTGCCGCAAAAGACTGCGTCCGGCCTTTCATTCTTGCTGTCGAACAGCTGTGCCACCGCCTCGTGACCCCAGCCTTCCGACCAGGCGCCGAGCAGCGGCTCGGTGACCGGCAAGCCGTTTTCGGCCAGCACGTCGCGGTAGGCCTTCGCCCGCGCATGCACCACGGCAAAGCTCGCCGGCCCAGTCACATGGGCTATGCGCTGGCGGCCGAGCCGGCACAGATGCTCGACCGCTAGCCGGGCGCCGCCGGCATCGTCCGAGACGAAGGCGATGGCGTCGGGATCGGGCTGCGTGAAGGCATAGATCACCGGGACGCGCAGATTGCTGAGGTCGACCGGCAGATGGCGGTCGATGCGCTTGCCGGTGGCGATGATGCCGTCGACGCGCTTGTCGAGCATGGCGTCGACATGCATCTGGCCAAGGCGCGGATCCTCCTCGACATTGCACAGGAACACCGAGACGCCATTGTCGACCAGCGCGTCCGAAATGCCCGACATCAGCGGCAGCGAGAAGCGGCCATAGGTATCGTTGGTGAGCAGGCCGACGGTGAAACTGCGCCGCCTGAGCAGGCTCTGCGCCAGGCTGTTGGGCCGGAAGCCGAGACGCCGGGCGGTCTCGCGAATGCGCTCTCGCGTCTCGGCGGTCATGCGCCCCTGGTCGTTTAGCGCCTTGGAAGCAGTGGCGACGCTGACGCCGGCCTGCGCCGCCACGTCACGCAAGGTGACTGGCTTGGAAAAGACCGGGACAGGCTCCGATGCCATCGCGCCAAAAATCCTTAGTTGGGAAAAGGTTTTCCCTTACGGTCCAGAGAAAGAGGCAGCCTTGCGGCCAACCCACTCAAAACTGTTGGAAAAACCTTTTCTCAAGTAGGCTAGGCTACATCCAGAGCTTGTTCAAGGGAAAAATTGCCGGCGCCCGTGGGCGGGGTTTTCGCGGCAAAATTCCGGCGAAGCCCGGCTACCCGTCAGTGAAGTGTTAATCGCTTGCGCGCCATGGTGGTTGCCCGCCAGGACAGCAGAGCTCCGCCATGCCCGATACGCCCTACACCCCGAAAGGCCCGGCGCGAACCGATGTCTCGCAGCCCGGCAGGGGGGCAAGGCACGACAGCCGCTCCGACGAACGTCGTCAAGCCGCCACGATCGCCCGGCTCAAGGCGGAAATCGCGGCGCAGGCCGAACTGATTGCCAGGCAGGAGCTTTCGCTGGCCCACAGCCGCAAGATATTCGACCGCGCCTCGGCCGCAGCGCGCCTCGGCGTATGGGAATGTAGCCTGCCCGACGAGCGGCTTACCTGGACCGACGTGGTCTATGACCTGTTCGACCTGCCGCGCGGCTCAGCGCTCGATCGCTCGGAGATCATCAAGTGTTATCCGGCGGAGTCGCGCAAGGCGTTGGACAGCCTGCGCGGCCGGGCGATCGCCGAGCGCAACGGCTTCACCCTCGATGCCGAGATCACCACCCTTGCCGGCCGCAGCCGCTGGATCCGCTTCACCGCGACGGTCGAGTGCGAGGACGGCGTTCCGGTGCGCATCTTCGGCATGAAGCAGGACATCACCGAGGAAAAGATCCTGTCTGACCGGATGCGCTATCTGGCCGAATATGACGTCATGACGGGGCTGGCCAATCGCGGCCGGTTTCAGGCGCGGCTTGCGCATACGGACGAGGGCTGCCCGCTCGGCGCGCTGCTGCTGATCGATCTCGACGGCTTCAAGGCCGTCAACGACACGTTCGGCCATGTCGTCGGCGACGAATGCCTGAAGGCGGCGGCCGAGCGGCTTGCCGGCAGCTGCGGCGAGGCGGATCTGGTGGCGCGCGTCGGCGGCGACGAGTTCGCGGTCCTGCTCGGCCCGCATCTCGATCGCAGCGCGGTCTCCGGCCTGGCGCGCGGCATCATCGAGGCTATGGGCAAGCCGGTCGCGGCCTGCGGCCAGTCGCTCAGGCTCGGCGCCTCGGTCGGCATCGCCTTTGCCAAGGCTGGCGCACCGTGCGACCTGTTCATGCAGGCCGACACCGCGCTCTATGCCGCCAAGGCGGCAGGGCGCAACACGTTCCGCATCTTCAAGTCCGACGCCGCCGCGAAGGGTCGCAGCGCCGCGGCCTGAGGGCCAAGCTCCGGCGTGTTGTACGGCCTTAGTCGACGGGCGCCGCGCATCTTTCACCAACGCCGTCCCTATTTGCATTTGGCATGCAGGGCGCTCGAGAAAAGAGTGCTATGCAAGGCAAGGGAGCATTCTTGCTCCGGCTCCTTCCCCGACATTCGAGGTCATTTTCGTGCGTGAACCGTCGCTGTTGCCTGTGTTTGGAAAACTTGGCGTCAAGCCGCCTGTCGCCACTGTCACGGCGCCGGTTTCAGCGACAGGTGTCGCGTTGCGGCTGCGCGAGCTTCTGGCCGCGCATGGCGGCATGGTGCTGAAGCTGTCGGTCATCGCCTGGACGGTGCTGATCCTGGCGGCGGTTTTTTTCATGATACAGGGCTGACCGGCATGGCCAACCGCTACGCGCTGCGCATGGAGCTGCCCCAGAGCTGGACCATCATCGATGTCTTCACCGGCCAGCCTGCCGTGATCCGGCAAAAGGTGATGGTCGGGATGGGCCCGCGCGAGGCCGAGGACATGGTCGTGCAGATGAACGTCCGTGACGTCAAGCGCCGGGAGAGGGCAGAGCGCAAGTCCTGACCTATGCAGCCGCCGCCGAGGTCGGCACTATGCCGCCGGCAAGAGCTCGCCACGAGGATTCCCGTGAGAGCCAGCCTGAAGCAGAAGATACTGGAGGTCTGTGACCGCAAGATTTCCGAGAAAGGGCCTGGCGTCGGCGTATCGTTCTACGCGTTCTTCGCCAACAGGAACGACGACCCCGACCTTTTGATGGAAGCCGCCGAATGGTGGATCAGAACTCACCGCCTCGACCATTTTGAAAAGGCTGAAAAGATACGCACCATGGTCGAGAAGATGGATCTTTGATCTTCGTTTCCATGGATGTCGTTGTCTCAAAACCGGGGCCGGTTTTGAGCGGCATGCACCAGGCTGATCAGCCGAAATCGGCGGCCGTCAGCACATACATGCTCTTGCGGGTGCGGTCGTAGGCCTTCGACGCCACGTCGCGGATGGCGCTGCTCTCCGTATCGAATGTGGCGAGATAGCCGGCTTCATTGGCCGCGGTCGCCGGCTGCATCCTGGTCATCGCATCGGCGGCGACGGAGAAGGAGATCTGGAACATGCCGTCATGGCCAACGAAACGGATGCGCTTGCCGGCTTCGTCATAGCTGCGGCTGCGGTTGGGGAAGGTCAGGCTCATGTCTTGGCCTCCGTGGCTTTCTTGACCACCCGCTTCTTCTTCGGCGTCGGGTTCAGCGCTTCGGCGACGCGGTCTGCCTCTTCCTTGGCCAGCCGCAGCTCCCGCAGCCTTGCGGTCTTGATCTCCCTGGCCCGTGCCTCGGACATGTATTCAGCGGTTGCCTTGTTGCGCTCCGCCGTTTTCTTCTGCTTGTCGACAAAGCGGGCTTCAGCTTTTTCCATGATCGTCTGATTGCCTTCGGCCATCGAAGAAATCTCCCTTGTGCCTGAAATTGTGAAAACGAACTTGTCCGATAAATAGGCACTCAATCGGCAAAATTCAATTTTTTGAATTATTTGACCAATCGGCGATATCACGAAACGGCAAGCCGAAATAATACTTTTGAATATTTATTCCGGCCGCGAATAATTTTTGGCACTCCTATCTATCGAGTGCCAAAGCGCCTATAGGGGGGCGCGGCCGCCTGTGCCGGCCCCCAGAAGGAAGTTCTCATGAAGTTTCGGCCACTCCACGATCGCGTTGTCATCCGGCGCGCCGAAGGCGACACGAAATCCAAGGGCGGCATCATCATCCCCGACAATGCCAGGGAAAAGCCGCAGGAAGGCGAAGTCATCGCCGTCGGCCCCGGTGCGCGCGACGAAAACGGCGCGCTCGTTCCACTCGACGTCAAGGCCGGCGACTTCATCCTGTTCGGCAAATGGTCGGGCACCGAGGTCAAGATTGACGGCGAGGATCTGCTAATCATGAAGGAAGCAGATATCATGGGTGTCGTCGACAAGGGCGAGACGGACGTCATCGAAAAGGCCGTCAAAGCCAAGAAGGCCGCCTGACTGGAGCGCCGCGCGCTCTGCGCGGCGACTGATTCACTCCAAATTCGAACTGGATAAGAAAATGTCTGCCAAGGAAATCAAATTCTCCACCGATGCGCGCGACCGCATGCTGCGCGGCGTCGAGATCCTCAACAATGCGGTGAAGGTCACGCTCGGTCCCAAGGGCCGCAACGTCATCATCGACAAGGCCTATGGCGCGCCGCGCATCACCAAGGATGGCGTCACCGTCGCCAAGGAAATCGAGCTTTCCGACAAGTTCGAGAACATGGGCGCCCAGATGGTGCGCGAAGTGGCCTCGAAGACCAACGACCTTGCTGGTGACGGCACCACCACCGCCACGGTGCTGGCCGCCTCGATCCTGCGCGAAGGCGCCAAGCTGGTCGCTGCCGGCATGAACCCGATGGACCTCAAGCGCGGCATCGACCAGGCGGTCACCGCCGTCGTTGGGGAAATCAAGGCGCGCGCCAAGAAGGTCAAATCGTCGGCTGAGATCGCGCAGGTCGGCACCATAGCCGCCAACGGCGATGCCAGCGTCGGCGAGATGATCGCCAAGGCGATGGACAAGGTCGGCAATGACGGCGTCATCACCGTCGAGGAAGCCAAGACCGCCGAGACCGAGCTCGACGTCGTCGAGGGCATGCAGTTCGACCGCGGCTATCTCAGCCCGTATTTCGTCACCAACGCCGACAAGATGCGCGTCGAGCTGGAAGAGCCCTATGTGCTCATCCACGAGAAGAAGCTCGGCAATCTGCAAGCCATGCTGCCGATCCTCGAAGCGGTGGTGCAGAGCGGCAGGCCGCTGCTGATCATCTCCGAGGACGTCGAAGGCGAGGCGCTCGCCACGCTGGTCGTCAACAAGTTGCGCGGCGGCCTCAAGGTCGCGGCCGTCAAGGCGCCGGGCTTTGGCGATCGCCGCAAGGCGATGCTGGAAGACATCGCCGTGCTCACATCAGGCCAGATGATCTCGGAGGATCTCGGCATCAAGCTCGAAAACGTCACCATCGAGATGCTCGGCCGCGCCAAGCGCGTGCTGATCGAGAAGGACACCACCACGATCATCGACGGCGCCGGCACCAAGGCCACCATCCAGGCGCGCGTCGCCCAGATCAAGGGCCAGATCGAGGAGACCACCTCGGACTACGACAAGGAAAAGCTGCAGGAGCGGCTGGCTAAGCTCTCCGGCGGCGTTGCCGTCATCCGCGTCGGTGGCGTCACCGAGTCGGAGGTCAAGGAAAAGAAGGATCGCATCGACGACGCGCTGAATGCGACCCGCGCGGCCGTTGAAGAAGGCATCGTGCCCGGCGGCGGCGTGGCTCTGCTGCGCGCAAGGTCGGCGCTTGCCGGCCTGACCGGCGCCAATGACGATGTCACGGCAGGCATCTCGATCGTGCTGCGGGCTCTCGAAGCGCCAATCCGCCAGATCGCTGAGAATTCCGGCGTCGAAGGCTCGATCGTGGTCGGCAAGCTCACCGACAGCAAGGACCACAATCAGGGCTTCGACGCCCAGAACGAGGTCTATCTCGACATGATCAAGGCAGGCATCGTCGACCCGGCGAAAGTGGTCCGCACCGCATTGCAGGACGCCGGCTCGATCGCGGCTCTGCTGATCACCGCTGAAGCCATGATCACCGACATCCCGGCCAAGGATGCCGCACCTGCAGGCGGTGGCGGCGGTGGCATGGGCGGCTACTAAAGTTTCAGGTGATGCCGGCCTGCTCGGAAACCACCGTTTCGACTCGGCCTGACCTGAATCTACGCCGGTTCTAGGAGCCGGATATTACCGCCGGGGGCAGTCTCCCCCGGCGCGCAGGCCTCTAGCCCAGGAGACGGATCCATGATCACGTTCGTGCAGAAGCCAGAGACGGTCGTTACGACCGAAATCACCGAGGAAAGCCGCTTCGACCGCATCCGCAGGATTGCCGCCGACAAGCACAAGAAGTCCGATTCCGACACGGCAGCGCCTTCAAAGAGCGAGCCCAAACGCCCGATGTGAGCGCTGCGGAGCCGTCGCTGCTTCCGCGCAACGCCAGTATCACATAGCGCGTCAGCGGCGCGAGTCCATCGGGCCGGCCGAGCGCGTCCAGCAAGTTCCTGTAGGCGGTGTCGGCGTGTCCGGTATTGTCATTATATTAGCTTCAGCGCATATTCGGCGGGCAGTGGGCCCTTGGCCGTCAAGGCGTCCAAGGGCCCACTGCAGTTGCTACCGAAAAAATCACTCCGTGCCGGCTCGAATTTGTTGAGCAGTCACGAGACAATGACATTGGGAGGAATAGTCATGAAAGTGACCATATTGGCAAGCTATGCGCCTCACGCCGCCAAAGGATTGATGCAGGGGTCAGACAGGCAAGCTGCGGTCAAGGCGCTTTTTGAAAGCGTTGGCGGCAAGATGACCAGCGTGATGTTCACGCGCGGCATTTATGACGTCGTCGTCAATGGCGAGGTGCCGGACCAGGTCGCAGGGATGGGCATATCCCTTGCGGTGCGAGCGAGCGGCTCGCTGACCGAGATGGTTGTACTGGAAGAACTCGACATGAAGGCAGTGCTCGCGGCTGCCAACAAGGCTGCAGGCGCGTACAAACCCGCCGGCTGATGGACTTGCCTTCTTGATCAAGGCAGCACGGTTCGATGGACGTGCCGTGCTGCCGAGTATCGGACCGGGCATCCTTCTCGCGACTTTCGCAGCGACCGGAATTCACGCTAGTATCGTCCGGTGGTCGTTTGGTGCAGAGAGCTTGCGGAAACGAAACCGCGATCCTCGATATGGAGACAAGCCATGTTTGCGGCCAAGGCCATCGACACCTCGGACAAGGCCGCGTTCTACCGCGACCTCGCCACGCAACTGAAGGCGCTGCTCGAGGGCGAACGCGATTCGATTGCCAACGCCGCCAACACGGCGGCGCTGATTTTCCAGATGGTGCCCGACCTCAACTGGGCCGGCTTCTATTTCCTGCAATCCGACGAGGAGATGGTGCTCGGTCCGTTCCAGGGCAAGCCGGCCTGCGTGCGCATCGCGGTCGGCAAGGGCGTCTGCGGAACGGCGGTCGAACTGGGCACCTCGATGCTGATCAAGGACGTGCATGATTTTCCGGGCCACATCGCCTGCGATGCCGACTCGCGCTCGGAGCTGGTCGTGCTGCTCGAGGATGATGACGGCGCCTTCGGCGTGCTCGATCTCGACAGCCCGTTGCCCGGCCGCTTCGACAAAGCCGACCAGGCCGGCATCGAGACGCTGGCGGCGATCTATGCCGCCGCGAGCTCGTTCGAGGACTGACCGGCAGCCGATGTGGTTTTGATTCCCAAACGTGCCGATCGAGCGGGTGCCGACGCCTATACCAGCTTCACCAGCATCAGGCTGAAGCAGCCGATGAACAGGAAGGCCGAGAAGGCCAGCACCAGCGGGCGCAGGCCCCGTGAGCGCAGCTGCGAAATGTCGGCCTGCAGGCCCATGGCGGCCAGTCCCATGGTCAGCATGATGGTGGTGGCGAGCGCCATCGCCGACTTCACCTCGGCCGGCACGGTGACGAGGCTGTTCAGCGCCACGACGGCGACGAAAGCGGCGACGAACCATGGCATGGGCGGCCGGGCCCCTGACTGATCGCTTGTCTGATTGCTGCTCTTGCGGCGCGCCATCAGGCCGAGCGCGATGACCATCGGCGCCAGCATGGCGACGCGGGTCAGCTTGGCGACGGTGGCGATTTCGCCGGACTGGCTGCCGTTCTGGAAGCCGGCGCCGATGACTTGCGCCACCTCATGGATCGAGGCGCCGGCCCACAGGCCGAAAGCGTGCTGGTCGAGGCCGAGCAATGGCGCCAGCAGCGGGAAACCGAGCATGGCGACGGTGCCGAACAAAGTGATCGAGGCGACGGCGTAGGTGACGTCCTCATCGCGCGCATCGGTGACGATGTTGGTGGCGACGATGGCCGAGGCGCCGCAGATCGAGGTGCCGGCGGCGATCAGTTGCGCCAGCTTGGCGTCGACGCCGATTAGCCGGCCGAGCGTGATGGTGAAGAGGAAGGTGGAGCCAAGCGTCAGCGCCACGATGCCGACGCCGCCGGCGCCGATCGACACCACCTGGCCAAGCGTCAGCTGGAAACCGAGCAGCACGATGGCGAAGCGCAGCAGCCGGCGCTGCGAAAACGCGATGCCGGCCTTGGCGTGGGCGGGGGTGCCGAGCACGTTGGAATAGATCATGCCGGCGACGACGGCGAGGATCATTGGGCTGAACAGAGCGAAGCCGGACACATTGCGGGCCGAGAAGGCGACGCCTGTGATCATCCCGACCAGCACGATGCCGGGTACAACGCCGTTCCACAACGAATTGAGCGACTTTCGACCTTGGGCGAGTTCGGCGGAAATCAGGCCATTCGGAATATCGTTCGCGATGTGGGTAAGGGAAGACAATGCAATGCTCCAGGCGGGTATGCCGGAGGAATGCCATTCCTGAACCGATCTTTCCAACGAATTATTTTCGTTAGAATGATCGATTTTAGCGAACGGTTGCTTCTCATTGCGGAAGCCGCCGCCGTACTCATCCCCTATAGCTGCGCTTCGATGGCCGCCTTGTCTATGACCGACCAGACGTGCCTGATCCTGCCGTCGAGAAATTCGTAGAAGACGTTCTCACTGAAGGAGACCTTCCTGCCGTTGACGGGCAGGCCAAGGAAATTTCCCTTGGGCGTGCAGTTGAATTGAAGCCGGCTGGCTATGAAGGGCGTGTCGGAGATCAGCAGCTGGATATCGAAATAGAGGTCAGGGCTCTCGGAAAAATCCCGCTCCAGCATCTTGCGATAGCCGGACAGCCCAACCCGGTCGCCATTATAGTGCACCTCGTCATGGACGAACCGGTGCAACGTGCTCCAGTCCTGATTGTTGAGGCAAGCGATATAGCCGCGATAGGTGTCGGCAAGCTTGGTGTCGGTCACGGCGATTGCTCCGATGGATTATGCCATGCCAACTTCTATCAACTCCGGTGCCTTGGCTAAAGCGCGTCGCGACTGAACGGAATCATGCGCCTTAGGTTTCTGTCGATGTACCAACACCGCAGCATGCTTTGGACGGCATGCACTAGTGCCTGTTTCTCGCGACCTTTTGCCGACGAGATCTTACGGCTTCCAGCAGTTCGTGCTCGCTGGTGTGCGCTTTTCGAACAAGGGCCACAACCATTACCGCCAAGATTTCGGCTTTCGGATCCAAAGGATCGAGATCCTAATCCGCGCATACCTGGTTGAACACACGTTCGCAAATCGCCAGATCGTGATGGCTCAGGCAGGTGCGATTGGAGTGCCGGCGCAGCATCTGCGCGAACCTTTCAGAGCCCGCCGCCCGTGCTTGCGGAGGGTCTTTTGCTGATGAACCGCCGAGGCGATGGACTGTTCGAATGACACTATCGTCGATAGTGTATTGGAATCAGTTTACTCGCGGCTGGATGATTGCTGTGTTAAAAGTCCCAAAATCAGCGCGCACTCGCGAGCTTTATACTGCCCAACAGTCATGAGTTGATGGTAATCCTGCCGTTTGTCTTCCGGGACTTGAAAGCCGCGTCGAAAGTCGGCCGCCTCTTTCGGAGTTCGAGTGCAACCGATCTTGCTGGCGGTGACTTTCAAGCTGGCCAGTGAACACCCTATTTTTGCCGCAATATCCTTCAACGGTTCGTTGTTACCGTATCCATCAAGAATGATCTTGCGACGAGCTTCGCTGTCGAGCTTTGTGTTCATTTTGACGGCCTCCTCAACTACGATTTCATGATGCCCGATTCTATAAGCACCAGGTTGAAGAGTGTCGTTAGCTTCGCATCCAGAAACTTATCTCGGCATTTATTTCTTACTGTAATCCAGCGTGATCGCCGTTTCAGTGGACTAGAGTTCCGCCAGTCTTGCTAGAAGCCTGAGATACACCACATGATTGAGAGGGGCATGGGCATACCGGAATCGGATATGGCACCATACGATGGACACTAAGAGGCAAGACGAGCCCCCTGGGCAGACGCCGGAGCGTGATCGACGTCGTTGGCCGCGCGAGGCTCAACCCCACAATGAGGCTGCCCCGTCACTCGCGCCGGTGCTCGAACCGCTGTTCTTTTCAACGCTCGAACTGGCGCCGCAGGATCAATTCGCCGCTTGGCAAGCTCATATGGCACCGCTTGTCGAGGTCAGGTTGCCGGATGACAAATCGCTGGACGATGGCTTTCCCGCCGACCACACGGCTTGGAATCTCGGTGGCATGCTGATCGTTCAGCAGCACGCGACGGCGCATAGTTACATGCGTTCTGCCGCGAAACTTCGGTCCAGCGCGATCGATCACTGGTATATCGCCTTGCCACGTACCGGCCGGTCGTGGACGGAGGTCGATCGCCGCATTGCAGAAGGCCAACCGGGCAAATTGGAGATCAGATCGCTTGGCTACCCGTTTCGCGGGAGGACAACAGACTCCGAAAGTCTCCTTCTCTATCTTCCGCGTGATTTGTTCTCTGACGCCGCGGCAAACCTCGACGCAAGGAACAATTCAATTCTGTCAGGCAACTTTGCCAACCTTCTGGTCGACTATGTCAACAGCATCGAAGCAAGCCTGCGCAGTCTCACGGTTGATGACCTGCCCCGCATCGTACACGCAACACGCAGCATGATCATTGCCTGCCTCGCGCCTCCGGCGGAACATGCTGCGGCCGCCGAACAATTGGCGAGTGTCGCGCTGATGGAGCGAGCTCGCCGATACGTCCAAAACAATCTGGATGCGGCTCATCTGACACCGGATTCAATGTGCCGGGCGCTCGGCGTCTCGCGCTCGCGTCTCTATCAGTTGTTCGAACCGAGCGGTGGGGTTCTCCATTACATACAAAGCCGCCGCCTTCTGGCGGCCCATGTTGCGCTTAGCGATGCGACGGACAGGCGGCGCATTGTCGAAATTGCCGAAGCCTTCGGGTTTAGTTCAGCGGCTAATTTCAGCCGGGCATTCAGCAAAGAATTTGGTTACAGCCCCCGCGAAGGCCGCAGCACCGTGGTGTTGCCGCGCCCCGCCCACTCTGTTTCGCCTGCTGGACACGAGAAGGCCTCTTCCTTTGAAGGATGGCTCAAAGCGCTCGGAAACTGAATGCGGGGATCGGCGATTCTGGCGGGGCGGGCTCAAAAGAGGCTTGCCGGGGCCGGAAGGCTACGCTGCCTCATCGACCACCACAATATCTTCATGTCGCGTCCACAGCGCCATCAAATCTCATAGCTAATTCCCGCCAGTTCACGATCTGTTAACGAACTGTGACTGTTGATCGTTATCGACAATTTGCCGCCAATCACAGCGGAGCATTTATTGCAACTATGCTGCATGCGGCGCTTGTTAAGACAGCGAGTTGAAAGTTTGCCAAGCTTGACGTTTATGCTATTTTTAGACTGGGCGGCGCGAATCTGCACCGCTTATGGAGGTGGCTCTTGCGCCCAGAGGCATCAGGCGTCGGCAGGGAGAGTGAGGAGCCTTCCTTGAGCGATGCTCCACGTGCCGGCGAAGGGGTTCTCTTTGACCTTTTGGCGAACACGGCCGAACTTTTGTCGTTCTATGACCGCGACTTCCGCCTGACGCACTACGCAACCAGGCTCAAAGGCGTGTACGGAGGCGCGGTGGTGCTGGGCGCCGCCGTCTGGGAGATCTACCCGAGCTTTCTCGATGCGAAGTATCGCGACGAATTTCTTCGTGTGTTCCAGGGTGGCTCTCCGGCAAGCCTCGACCTGCCGCGATCATCGGGCGGAGCGCCCCGGTCGGTTTTTGTCTTCAGCACTGCAGATGGTGCCGGAATCATCGAATCAAGGGACCACGGCGGGCGGAGCGTTGCGGAGGAGCAAGAGCATGTAATTCTCCTCCATCAGGCAACGCACGACGCGCTGACCGGACTGCAGAATCGGCGGCGATTCGGCGAGCGGCTGCAGCAAGCAATGGTGGCCCTCGGCGGACAAAAGCCGAAAACCGCCCTGCTGCAAATAGACCTTGACGATTTTAAAGCGGTCAACGACACGCTCGGCCACGGAGCAGGCGATACACTTCTTCAGCTCGCGGCGGGTCGTATCCGCGACGCGCTGCAGGACGGCGAATCCGCGTACCGGTATGCCGGCGACGAGTTCGCTGTCATCCAATTGGGAAAAGAGCAGCCAGCAGAGGCTGAGCGCCTCGCCGGGTCGCTGGTCGACGCATTCAAGCAACCGTTCGTTATCAACGGCATTCCCGTCTTCGTCGGCTCGAGTATCGGAATTGCTTTCGGGCCCGAGCACGGGACCGATGGCGAGCAGTTGATGAAAGCCGCTGACATTGCTCTTTACGCTGCCAAGACCGATGGACGCGGCTGCGCTCGAACATTCAACCGTTCGATGCTGCTCTTGCTCGAGCAACGCGAGAATCTAAGGCGCAGCCTTCGAACCGCGCTGGAGCGAGGCGAGCTTTATCTGGAGTATCAGCCGCTCATTCGGCCTCCCTCGTCGACGATCGGTTTCGAAGCGCTGCTGCGGTGGCGGCATCCCGACGTCGGAATCATTCCGCCCAGCGTGTTCATACCGATCGCCGAAGCCGACGGTCTGATGGATGAGATTGGACGATGGGTGCTCGAGCAAGCCTGTCGCCAGGCATTGAAGTGGCCTTCTTCGCTGACAGTCGCGGTGAACCTCTCGCCGGCTCAGTTCCTTAGCGGTACGCTGACGGACACGGTCGCTCAGGTTATCGACGAAGTTGGAATCCGGGCCGACAGACTAGAACTTGAGATAACCGAGACGGTCCTTCTTGAGAAGACGATCGACAATATCGATACGTTGAATACTCTGAACGTCTTGGGAATACGAATTTCGCTCGACGACTTCGGAACATACTATTCGTCGTTGAGCTACCTTAAGAACTTTCCCTTCGACACCTTGAAGATCGATCAGTACTTCATCGCGGACCTGGAGGCCGATCTCAAAAGCCAAACGATCGTGCGATCCATCATAAATCTGGCGCACGGCCTGGGAATAAGTGTCACTGCCGAGGGGGTGGAGACGTCGGCTCAGGCACGGTGGTTGATCAAGGAAAATTGTGATTGCCTGCAAGGTAATCTCCTGGGGCGGCCGCTCGGAGCCGAGGCAACCAGCGATTTCATCAGGCGGTCCCCACCGAAGGTGGTACGGGAGATGGAGAAATCAAATCGGGCGCTCTAGCGCCTTGCACCCTTTGTAAGTGGACAGTTGTGGAAACGATCGACGCAGATGCCACGCAATTCTTCGAGTCAGTGCGGGACTGACTCGTTACGAGACGGTCGAATTTCCGCCTCGGAGGCCATCGCCCCACCAGGGCTCAAATGCTGATGGAATAAGTGAGGATGCCGATGGTACCTGTTCAACATGACCTGGCTGGCGAGCCGACTTTTGTGCCCATGATCCAGATCGACATGGAAATCAAAGCTTTTGTCTCCGCTTGGAGACACTGCGATTATGTCTCGACATACATGGCCCGGATGATCAGTCAAAATAGATCAGACTCGGTCCGGCATTCAAATCTCTTTTCCTCTGCCTTCAACGAACTGCTGGAAATTGCCTTTCGTACGCGCCATGCCGACGGCGAGTTGGCATGCAGGGTGTCTCGCCATGGCGCCACGGACAGGATCGAGCTGACATTCCCATGCGTGCCAGGGGAGCGCCAATTCTACGAAGAAGCGATGTCGCAAGTCGCGGGATTCGAGGCCCGGGACCGATACCTCAACTCGGTGTCTGGGGATATCGCGCCAAGCCGGGAGGTCGTACTGCTGGAACTGGCTGTCGACTACAACGCCACACTCAGGGTCGAGGAAGCCGATGGTGATGCAATCAAGCTCGTCGTGGATCTTCCGCTCGAAGGCCTGCAACATTGAGCCCTTACGACCTTCACCCACGCTTCAAGGCGCAATACGACGCGAACAATCAGGAGTTCTCCATATCGGGGGTGGTCCGGCCTCAGGCGATCGATGAGCTTGGGCCCAGCATAGCGTTGCTTCGCGATGCGATCAGTCGTGTGCGCGGCGTTCTCTACGTCAATGTCAGACGCCTGACGCAGATGAACAACGCCGCGTTTCACGCCTTTTCGAGGATCATCCTTGACGCCTGTCGCGCTCGACCCGATCTCAAATTCGTCGTCATCACGTCAAGCGTCGTCGGATGGACCTCGCGAAAATTCGGTCGCTTGAGCGGAATCGAACCGAACATCACGGTCGAGGAGTATGACAGTAAATTCTATCCTGGGCAGGGCTTTCTTGAGGAAGGCGGGTTCGTTCCGATCCTGCGCACACAAACAAAGATGACTTGGCGCCACGAGCGTGCAATCTTGCCGCGACACGGCATGAGGCCCGGGATCGTCATGGCCGACATCTGTTGCGGGATCGGTGATTTCGCCTTGCTGGTGCAGAAGGAGTTCGAGCCATCGCGGATCGTCGCCCTCGACCACTCCATGTCAAGCCTCAACTATGCTCGGCGCGTGATGCGGGAGTTCGATATCCGGGGCGTGGAATATACCTATGGCGATGCGTCGGAGATGCTGCTTGACGAAGCGCAGTTTGACTTGGTCACCTGCCGGCATTCGCTTCAAATCTTCAATCGACCTGAACTCATCCTCAAGGAGCTCTACCGCATATGCAAGCCAGGCGGTCGGGTCTATATCACCAACGAGAAGAACTCGCATTGCCTCGGCGAGCCGCGCGCCGAGAGCATTCGTTGGACCTACAACGAGGTGGCGAAGCTGTTTGGGCATTTCGAGATGGACGTCGAGCTTGGGCCCAAGAGCCGGCGATACCTGATCGAAGCTGGATTCGAAGATATACGTGTTGAGACCTTCATGGTCACTAACCTGGACGGTGATCCGCAGGACTTCGCCGATGTCATTGTAGCCTGGGCGGATGTCTATGCGGGCGAGATGGCGACCAGACGTGGCGACGGACCGGAGTTCGTTGCACGGTTCCGGCAGGGGTTCCAGGACCACATTTTCGCTGCGCTCCACCCCAAGGGTTATGCGGGTTGGCCGATTTGGGTCGCATCGGGGCGGCGGCCGCAATGAACGCCAACGATGAGCCTACACCGCGCTTCGGCCTGCGCTCCTTTCGAGCGAAATTCGTATTGGTCGTTGGCGGCGCCGTACTGTTCGACCTCCTGCTGAGCGGTGGTCTGGCGCTTTGGAACGTTCAAAAGCTGTCGCGCGATGCCACATCGGAAGTCGGTGAGGGCCTGACGACCGCAAACCAGGAATACATTCGTTCGTATGCCCAATCGACGGCGTTGAGCGTCGACCTGCTGCTCGACCGCGTTCATGGCGACGTCAAGGCGCTGGCCGGCGTGCTGCAGGCCCAGATCGACGATCCGAGCAGGCAGCAACAGGTCGGAGCGACGCTTTCGCATGAGGCGCCCGGCTCCGTGAAGGTCGTCTACGACGCGCGGGGCGATTGGGCGCAGAATCTGCCGGGCGCGCCTTCTGTGGTAAGCGTCTGGGGCTACCTGCTGGGTGCCGACCACACGCCGCTGCCGAGCGTTCAGAAGGAAATAGAAGACAGTACCGTGATCGATCTCGTCGCGCCGACTCTCATGGCCAGCGGGTCGTCCAAATTGCAGATGTACTATATTGGCCCAAAAGAACGGCCGATCTTCAGGACGGTTCCGTATACGGAGCAAGCACAGACCTTCGACAAGCTCTATCCCGGCCACAACAAGGCGGAGTTCTGGGAGTTCTTCTTTCCGGGTATCTATGGTTCATGGCAGCAATGGGCCGGGAATCCGGCCTCTCGTCCCGTACCTGACGACATTACCCAGACAGCGCCTTACACCGATGCAATCACGGGAAAGCTGATCGTCAGCTTTTTCCATCCACTGTGGACGCGCGATCGCACCGGTATCGCCGGTACAGCGGGGGCAGACATCACTCTGGACCAGCTCGCGCAAGTCGTCGAACGTGTGAAGATCGCTGAAACCGGGTTCGGCTTCCTCACGATGTCGACCGGCAACGTGGTGGCGATCAATCCGTCGGGCCAGGCGATCATCGGCCTGACTTCATCAAGCGATGCGGGCACGCAAGGCGTCACTGGCCTGGAGAGGTCCCTGCGGGGAAGTCTGCAGCCGGCAATCGCGTCGCTGCCTCTCGACCAGAACAATGACGGCGTCATTCAACATATCATGCTCGACAGCAAGGGCGAGCGCGTACCCTACATCGTCGTCCTCAAGAGATTGAAGCCGACCAATCTGTGGAGTTCGGGACCGATCAAGTCCGAAACGATGTCGGTCGGGATCGTCGTTCCCGAACGGGAGATCTATGCGTCCCTGTTCGCCGCGCAAGAGAGTATTTCGCGGGCAACCAATCGTATCCTGCTCTTTCAGATCGGCGCGATCATCGTTTCGCTTCTGATTGTTTTCGCGGCCGTGCTCGGAATTTCGAAGCGGATCACCGCGGGCCTCAGGGCGCTTGCCAGCGCGGCCCAGCGGCTCCAGTCCAAAGATTATTCAGTCCGCGTGAGCATTCCGACGCGCGACGAGGTCGGAGCGGCAGGCATCGCTTTCAACCGGATGGCCGAACAGATCAGCTTTCACACGGAAAACCTCGAGCAGCTCGTCGACGACCGAACCAGGGAGCTCGGGGACGCAAATCAGGAAATATCCGCACTCAACGAAAAGTTGCGGGACGAGAACGTCCGCCTCGGTGCCGAGCTCGCAGTCGCCAGGCATATCCAGATGATGGTGCTGCCGAAACCATTCGAACTCCGAGCGATTCCAGGGCTGGAGATCGCGGCCTACATGCGACCGGCCGACGAGGTCGGGGGAGACTATTACGACGTCCTGCAGAACGGATCACGGGTCAAGATCGGCATCGGCGACGTGACCGGTCATGGTCTCGAGAGCGGCGTGCTGATGCTGATGGTCCAATCCGTTGCACGCGCACTGCAGGAGACCAACGAAGCGGATCCACACCAGTTTCTGGATCGGCTGAACAGAGCGATCTATAAGAACATCGAGCGGACGAACACCGACAAGCATCTCTCGCTGGCCTTTCTTGATTTTGAGGATGAGCGGGTAACGCTATCGGGCCAGCATGAGGATGTTCTCGTTGTCCGTGCGGGTGGCGAAGTCGAACGCATCGATACGATAGATCTGGGTCTGCCGGTTGGTCTGGAGAAAGACATCTCGAAGTTCATTGCCACGCGGAACATCCTGTTTGGGAGTGGCGATGTGATCGTGCTGCACACTGACGGTGTGACCGAGGCGGAAGACCATGACAGAAAACTGTTCGGGTTCGAGCGCCTCTGCCAGAGCGCCCGAAAACGTCATGGCAGCAGCGCCGAGGAAATCAAAACCGGGATCATCGAGGATTTGATGGCCCATATCGGAATCCAGAAGATCCACGACGACATCACCCTCGTGATCATAAGGCACACATAGGATGACCACGCTGTTCGGTACCCCTGACCTTGCAATCGGAATGATGGAAAGCGTCAGCCGGGTGCGGCTGTTCGACGGACCTCTCGACTTGAGTTGGCGTCATTGCGCTACGACTTCGGACTTCATCGCCGATCTTTTCGCATTGCGCTTTAAGTCGTCCCGCAATGACTACAGGGAAGTGCGGCACAGCATCGGATACCTGGCCAACGAGCTCATCGAAAATGCTGTCAAGTTTCGCGCGCCTGGTGAAATCGTGATCGAGGCGTCGATGGATTCGGAGTGCTTCAAGCTCAAGGTGTCGAATGACCTCGATGGTGAAGACGCGTCCGAGTTCCAAAGTCTCCTGGCGGACATCACGGTTGGGGACCCCAGAGACCTGCTGATACAGCGAATTGAAGCGAATGCTGCCAACCCCGACGTGACAGGCTCCGGACTCGGATTGCTGACGTTGATGAGCGACTATGGCGCACGCCTGGCCTGGATATTCAGCTCCGTCGACGAAACCGATCGGATTTGCCTGGAGACATATGCCTCCATTCCGATCTCGCAAACTCACAACTAAGTCACGAAGCAAGGCCATGGAAATCAAGACAGACGACTACCGCGTGTGGATCGAAGGAAGCGAAATTTTCTTCGACGGCGCCATGCGGCTTGCAAGTTCCGAAGCCGGTGCGCCTGTCACGGCTTTGGCGACCAGTGTTCTTGCCGCAAATCCCCCGTCTATTACGCTCAACTTGAAGGACCTCCACTTTCTCAACTCTTCCGGCATCAACCTGCTGGCGAAATTTACCATCGAGGTGCGCAAGCATCCCGATGTTCGACTCGTCGTGCGTGGAACGCCCGACATACCCTGGCAATCGAAATCATTGCCGAACCTGAAGAAGCTGCATCCCGCCCTGGTGCTTTTGATGGACTAACCAGGGTCGCCCGAAATTTGACAGGGACTGCGTGGGCCGGCTGCAATCCTGGATAGGACAGGCCAGTCCGTGATGGTGCAAGAGCGCCGCACCGAGTGCGATATGTACGCCAGGATAAATTTTTGGATGCGAAGCTAACGACAATCCGGGCTCGTGCGCAGATGCTGGCAATGCTCGGCGGGGGCTCGGCACAGGCGGCAGGCGTCCAGGTTGGGAGGATGTCGGGCTGCCTGTGCCGATCAGCCGCCGCTGCTCGGTCAAAGGTGGCGTCATTGAGTAAGCGTGCCAAGGTCATCGGCGGCCGGCTGGAATTTATTCCGCCGCAGATCCCGACTCTGGTCGAGCGGCCGCCCGAAGGTGAGGGATGGGTTCACGAAGTCAAGCTTGACGGGTACCGAACGCAGATCATCATCGATAAAGGCGGCGTGCGTCTTTACAGCAAGAACGGCCGTGACTGGACCACGAAATACTGGCCCATCGCGTTGGCTGCCGAGCTGCCATGCCGGTCTGCCATTATCGACGGCGAGGTCATTGTGCCAGGCGAGCAGGGCGCTCCCGATTGCCCTGCGCTGGAAGCCGCTATCTGGAACGAACCGAGCCGGCTGGTGTTCGTCGCGTTCGACATCCTCCATCTCAACGGTCGCAATCTAACCTCCTTGCCCCTGCTGCAGCGCAAGCAGGCGCTGTGGCAACTGGTCGAGCACGGTCTCGGCAAGATCCAGTACAGCGAACATTTCGAGGGCCATGCGCTGGCAATCTTTCGCGCCATCGACAAGCTTGAGATCATCATCTCGAAGCGCACCGACAGCAGCTACAGAAGCGGACCGTCGAACACATGGCTGAAGGCCAAATATTTCGGCCCTGATGGCCACGCATGACGGCGAAAGACGTTATTCCGGCGGCGCTGTCATCGCCTTTGAACCAGTCAATTCGTGCCGGGCCGTTTGCGCAACCAGCTGATTGAGTTTTGACCCTAAAATGCGTCGCGTCGAAACGGATCGATGCGACGCGCTTTCAAATCTTTGCTTCCACACATGTCACCCAAAACCGCTGCGTACTTTTGGGCGACATGCACTAGGGGTTGTTGATATTCAGGATTCCACTTCGGGCTTGATCGTGATTCAA
>NZ_JBWKME010000106.1:0-40037 GCF_056431085.1 Mesorhizobium waitakense
GACGATCGAGGCTGAGCGTCTAGCGAGAGATGCCAAGACGGCGCGACTGCGAGAGCAGCGCCTTTCTGTGGAAGCATTGGTCGAAAAGCCGGCTCCGGTCAAACGTCGGCGAGGCGTCGCGGCCTGCAGATGACACGCTAGCTCCGCAGACAATCGTACCCGGCACGGCCAATCGGCCACTGGCGTGCCCGATCACCGCACCGGCTATCGCGCCGACTGCACCGCCAACGACCGCCCCTTGCACCGGATCGCCAGCCACGGCGGCGCCAATGGCAGCACCTCCCAAGCCGCCAGCGCCTTGTTCAGTGCGGGAGCATGCCCCTAGCGGAATGAGCAAGCTCAAAATGAGCAGGGTTTGTTCTCTCCTGAGGCCTTAATTAGCCGGGGAGTAAATGCCACACGGAGTTTTTCGATCCATCGACAACTTGCCCCTCATTGGAGACTATCACCACACCATCAAATGGCACAGCTTAGTCCACAACGATTGGGCTGAAGCAGCCCACAGCGCGTTGGGCACGTCAGGTCAAAGCACTACTTTGGCGACGTTGTCTTTGTATTCGTCTTTGGGATCGAACCCGAGCAACATCTTGATCCCTGCCATTACGCTCGATCCATCCAGCCAAATCTCTGCCTCCCGCGGATCGAACCGTAGCAATGCTAACCTCGGTTATTTTTCGCCGTAAAGAACCAGACCGGACCACCATTTCCGTCAGTCTGTGCCGTCATCGGGCGAGGAACGACCTGAGAGTCATCGAGCCCGATCATCATCGTCATATCGGACTTCAGGGATGCCCAGAACTGGGTTTCGAGTTCGGCGGAGGTTGGCATAGGCGTTTCCTTTTTCGGATTGGCGAAAGGGGACAAACGACCGTTTAGCTCGTCAGTTCCGAGGGAGGCCGGCGATTAATGTGAAAACGTTCGGCACGCTCTGATGCTGTTCGCCGTAGGCATACTCGGCCGCCGATTGCTGTATTACAATGAGATCGACGACTGCAGCTGAACAAACAGATCGGCAAGCGACCAGTTCACCTGGCTGCGACGCAGGGCAGAAAATCTGGCAAGCCCAGCTCGTGAGGACGCCGCGCGTGCTGACGCCAGCCTCATCACCGTACGGGCGAGGAAAAGCGATTTCTGACAGCTCGTGCCAGTCGATAGACATCGCCCTCCGGTGCCCACCGCAAGAGGCGGGGCTTCCCAGGGGACAGGCACAGATGGAAATATTGTGCGAAGGCAGGAACCGTACGCGATTGGCGAAGTTCAACTCCAAATAACAGGAGTGAAATATCGTGAACACGTCAGACACAAACGACTTCATCGGATCGGGGCCAACCAACGAGAATGAATGGCAACCTGATGCCAACCGGGCCGGCAAAAGCAAGGAAGCGCTCGGCAAATTGAAGACAAGCGCGGCCGAGACCGCGACTCACCTCAAGAGCGCTGCGGCGTCGGTGTCGAGCGACGCCAAGGATTATGCCGGCTCAGTTGCTGCCGATGCCGCTGGTGCGTTCAAGGAAGCGGTCGAGACGAACAAGACCGCCGGCGCCGATGCGATTGCCAACATCGCGCACTCCGTCAAGGAGGCCGCTGACGGGATCGAAAAACAATCGCCTCAGGTCGCGAGCATGGTGCGCAGTGCGGCCGAGGGTGTGGAACGAATCTCCACCGACGTCAGAGATCGCAACGTCGGCGAACTGCTCGACTCCGTTACCAAATTCGCGCAGCGCCAACCGGCGGCGTTCTTTGGGGTCGGGATCCTCGCCGGCGTGATGCTCACCCGCATCATGCGAAGCTCGGATCGTTCCTGAGAGGCTTGCAGATGGATGATGGTATCGATCGTCGCCCCTTCAGCAGCATCGTCATCGAGGCGCTTGAGAAATTCGCCTCGTTGATGCGCTTGGATGTGCGCCTGCTTAAGGCGGAAATGAAGAGTAAGACTTCGACAATCGTCTCGTCCGGCGCATGCGGGATCGCGGCCGTTGCCCTGTTTATTCTGGCATCGTTCGCCATGGTCCAATTCCTGATCTTGGTGATGATCTATCTTGGCATCAGCGCCATATTGGCCTGCCTGATTGTTGGCGTCGTCTTGTTTGGCGGAGGCTTGCTCTCCCTTTACCTGGCGAAGCGGGCGCTTATCGGATGGACTATCACTCCCATTGAGACCGTAAACCAGGTGCGCAGCGATCTCGCTGCATTGAAGCAGGGGATCGGCTATGGCACCACGCAACGATGACCTCCGCGAGATTATGGCGCAGAGCCGGGTCGAACGTCAGGCCCTGTTCGGGCCTGTCAGTGAAATAAGCCGCCGCGTGCAGCCCAGGCATTTGGTCGACGTGACTACCCGGTATGCCAAGGACAAGGTTGCCGGGGTCGTGGGTGGCGTCTCAGATGCCATCAAAGAAAACGGCGGCACAGCGGCTGCGGTAGCACTCGGCGCGGTGGCGGTATTTGATGCCGGCAGAAGAAGTGCTGACGGCCGCACACCGCCAACGAACCGCAATGGATTCCCTTGGGCGAGCGAAACACACGTGGGACGGAGAGGCCCGGGCGGTGCGACCACTCCAAGGGTGCAACCCTCGCGACAGGCCGTCACCAACGCAGCTCGGACCAAGGTGCTCGCCGGATCAGTTGGAGGGCTGTTGATTGGCCACGTGATTGGCCGGTCGTTTGATCCAACCGCAACAGAACGTGAGCTGTTCGGGAAAACGTCGGGCGAAGTCCAGGAGGTAGCCTCCGAATTTGTCAGTCAGCATTTGCATGGCGCAAAGCTTGTAGCGGCCCAAGCCTTCGGTTTCGCAAGATATTCCTCCGCGTTCCTGGCGATAATGGCGGCGGTGAGCGATTATTTCGGGCGCTCCGAGGGCAGCGGCGATCCACCCACCTGAGCGCTCACGCTTCCAGCAGGATTTGGTCAGTATCGGAAATCGAGGGAGTGCCCAGCACTTTTCGCCTCAGCCGCACGGCAGGTTGTCCACAAAGAGTTCCGATCCAATTCCTGAACCCACGTCGGGCGCGCCAAATCGGAACATTGAAAGTTCCAGCGCATTGATACTGGACGCCATTGCAAATGGCTACGGACGCAAAATGCGACCCTCGATCACAAATGTATGGGCCTTGGTGAGAGAAAGCGTAGTCGGCTTCGTCAACGACAATGCCCTTAGCCATGGGGCGGCAATGGCTTTTTACGCCGCCACCTCCCTGGCCCCAATTTTGCTAATTGTGGTCGCTATTGCAGGCCTCGTTTTCGGTCAGGATGCGGCTCAATTGGCTTTGTCCGCGCAAATCTCGGGGCTGATGGGGCCAGAAAGGGCAGATCTTCTTCAGACCGCGCTGGAGAGCGCCTCGAGCAGATTATCCGGAACCTGGGCCGCGGTGATCGGAATTGTGACGTTGTTGGTGGCCGCATCCGGCGTCTTTGGCGAAATGCAGCAATCGCTAAATTCGATTTGGAAGGTCGAACCTCAGGGGAGTTCGTTGTCGCGTCTAGTCCGGGCCCGTGCAGCAAGTCTGGGTTTGGTCGCTGCGCTGGGTTTCATGTTGCTCGTGTCGCTCGTTGCGAGCGCAGCGATCACGGCACTGGGAACCATCATCAACGCTCACCTGCCGTTTGGCACAATCGTCCTCGGCATGATCAACGCGGTCGTCTCGTTTGTGCTGATCTCGTTGATGTTCGCGGCAATCTACAAAGTTTTGCCAGATCGAACCCTCGAATGGCGCGACGTAGGGATTGGTGCTGTGGCGACGGCTGCCCTGTTCACCCTCGGAAAATCACTTATCGGCTGGTATATCGGCAGTAGTGCGATCGCATCCTCGTATGGGGCCGCCGGTGGACTGCTCGTCATACTCCTGTGGGTGTACTACTCATCGGAGATCTTTCTTCTCGGCGCCGAATTCACTCGCGCCTATTCCGTTCGACACGGCAGCAGGTCCGATCTGGACGCGCTGGTTCACAGTGCTTCGCCCGCAAGAGACGTCCCATTTCGTGCAAAGAAAACGTCCAACTCTGCTGGCGTGGTGGCGTTGTTGGCGGTGGCGTGCGCGAGCGCAACGATGACCGCGCTTATGCTAGGTCTTCGCCGCCCCTAGGCGGTTGATCATCTGATGGTTTGTTCCTCTAGCAAGCGCCGCATTGCCAGGGCATTCCTTGGCGCAAAGCCCTCATAGTCGTTGTTGAAATAAACCCAGGCTCTTTTTGCCCCACTGGCGCGGATCTTGTCAGCCCATCCGCTTAGTTCGTCTCTGGTGTAATCATGCCGGTACCAGCGCTCTGGACCGTGGAGCCGCACGTAGACATCCTCGGCTGTACGCACCAGGACATCCGGAAGACGAGGGCCGCTGCATGAGCAAAAGATTGCGCCTGTATCCCGAAAGGCCGAGTATACGGTCTCGTTCCACCAACTGGCGTGACGAAACTCCACCACATTGCGCCGGGCCGGGTCGAGTTGGCCGAGAATGCCGTGCAGTCGTGCCTTAGTGAAATGGTAACTGGGCGGGAGCTGGAATAAAAAGCAGCCCATTCTCTCGCCAAGGATATCGGCGATCATTCCAAAATCCTTTACGAGGGTTTTGGTCCCCTTGAACCTCTTGATGTGGGTAATCATCTCACAGACTTTTACCGTATAAACCAAACTGCTTTTACCGGGTTGCCGAAGCCAGCTTTTGACGTTTGTGATGGTTGGCCATGAATAAAAGGATGCGTTGATTTCGACAGTATCGAATCGTCTCGCGTAGTAGTTGAACCATTCGCTTGTGGGCAGATCTGTCGGATAAAACTGTCCCCGCCATTTCCAGTAAAACCATCCCGAGCACCCGACATAGGCATATGCCTGCAAACACGACACGGTATCACGCTCTGCAATTGCCCCGGCCAATCGGGCGGTATGCATCTTGTCGGCACGTCCAACGTTTTCAATTCGCTGCTTCCCTCTGCGCAGCCTACGCAGCTCACGGCGCTCCTCGGGTCCAAGTGCTTTCCGTTTGATGGCTTCCGAACCCATGAAATTAGCCTTTCCGCCTTTAACGCGGGGCACGGCCGGATGGCTCCGTGGCAACTGGCCAAAGTGGCGCAGGGGCGGATCGCTGCCATCGGGGTACGGATCTAAGTACAAAGTCTGGTCTTGATGCGACGATGCGACCAGCTCTCGAAAACGCCAGGCCGCCCTGAATGCGTGCGCTGATGCCGCGTTCAAGAAACCGAAACGAAGCTCAATGAGCTCTACAGGCAGATCGAAGCTCGCCTGAAGGACGACGCGGATACCAAAAGCGACCCTGGCCGCGTCCCCGGGGGTATCGGTAGAGAAGAGTCGAACCAACAACTTCAACGCGACTTCGTTGAGGTGTTGTTCTCCCGGTTTGCCGCGTAATCGATAGTGAAGGTTCCCTCGGCAACGCGACCGCCCTGCTTCACGTTGAAGATTGTTACCGTCGTGGTCAATCCCTTCTCGTCTATAAGGCTCCACTTGCGTAAGTCGAGATTTTTCCTGTCAAACACCATAGAGATATTTGAATTACCGAAGGATGATTTGTCAGATAGTTTAATAATTATCAGATCGCCTTCCTCCCTGATGCTTTTGAGCCGGCTCCCGGAGAGGTCGACCTTATTGTCGAGTAGCAGCTTGAGTGGCGTCTTCGAGAGCGAATAAAGCCGCGAGGTCTTAAGCTTCTTATTATAAACGACTACCGATTTGCCATCGGCAATGACGCTGATCCCCGATTGGCCGGCGTAGTTGAATCGGATCTTGCCCGGGCGTTGGAGAAAAAACCTGCCACTGGTCCGTTCCGCCTTTGGGCCGGACTGGACGAAGTCCCCAGACATGAATTTTATTGAGGAGAAGTGATCGGCAATCGCCTGCGCGTCTACCGGTGCAGCCGGGAGCGCAGTTGTAAATCCAAGATTTGTCGCGGCAGCGCCGACCATGACGAAACACCAACCACGCAGTCTTTTCCTCTTAGAGACCATACCATTGTCCAAGTTCACCTAGCAACGCGCCTACTGGAGGCCCTCGTCAACCGACTCCACCGTTTCGTCTTTGAAGATAACCTTTGTGCCCTTTTGCACCTCAGAAGCGAGGTCTTCAGCATCCCAATTGGTCAGCCGGATGCAACCATGTGAGAAGGTCTTTCCAATCTTGCCCGGTTCGGGCGTACCGTGAATGCCGTAGCTTTCGATGGACAAATCAATCCATACCGATCCGACCGGATTATTTGGCCCGGCAGCTATAGTGAATGGGCGGTTGGTCTTAACCCCCTTGAAGGCGAAGTCAGGATCGTAATGATAGGTCGGGTTGTGCACCACGCGTTTGACTTCTGCCTGGCCGCTCGGCGCCGGCTTCTCTTGGCTCCCGATCGAAGCGGGGTACACGGCAAGCACTTTGCCGGAAGAGTCGAGCACGCGAACTTGGCGAGCGCTCTTGTCGACCTCAACTCTGGCAATAACCGAGGGAGGATCGCCTCGGGCGATAGCTGGCACCAGCAACTTTGCGCCGGCAACCCTGAAGCTGATGCCGGGATTGAGCCTTTCGAGCAGCTGTCCGCTGGTATGGAAGCGTTCAGCCATCTTTTCCACCGCATTGTGATAGCCAAGCCTAGGCAGGCGAGCCATTCCTTCCATGCGAGCCGGAATTCGCTTGGTAAACGGTCCACGCACATCCTTGCGTGTCAGCTCGTAGGTCACAAGGGCCGGGCTTGAGGATGTTGCGACTAGCTTGTCCCAAGTCTCCCGGGTGAGCTTGCCATCGGCGGGCAATCCGTTCGCCGCCTGAAATGCCCGGACCGCCTTGGCGAAGTTCTCTGCTCCGCGGCCGTCGATCAAGCCCGGCGAGAACCGCGCGCGATCCAAAAGGATTTGCGCCTTCAGCACGAGAGGATTGACGCCCTTCGCTTCGCCGTCGTCGAATTGGGCATTGTTGACGGCGGCTCGGTCCAGCTTCGCCGCCTCTGTCCTGCCGCATGCGAGGACGAGCACAGCGGCTGCGACAAGAACGGGCCTGATCATCAATGTCACTCCTGGAGCTGCACGAGACTGCTTCTATGACGCTGCACGGGAGATCTGGTTCCATTCCCTGGAGCTAAACATTGTCGGTCACGATACAGGTCGCTGGCCGATGGGGCTTGCCCTCACCCAGAACTCGCGCCGGTTGACGCAAGAGATCTCGACTGGGCCTGTCCCTTTCTTGCTTCCGACAGTGCTGCAATCGACGCGGAAGTGGCGGCTTCGATGCGGTGGTCGCAGTTTCCCAGTAAAAGGTTTTGATCCATTGCTTGTCCGATTCCAGAGTTGGTCGAACCAAATCTCGCCCACCGCGTTGAAACTCGCGTTGCGTCATCAGCCGGGGCATTTCCATGACAAAGGGCGAGCTTTCCACCTACAGGGCCAAGCGGGATTTCACCAAGACGAAAGAGCCCAGCGGCGCAAGCACGATCGGGAAATCTAACCGGCTTCGATTTGTCATTCAGAAACACGCGGCCACGCGGCTGCACTACGATCTTCGCCTTGAGCTTGATGGTGTGTTCAAGTCGTGGGCCGTTACCAAGGGACCGTCGCTGGATCCTCACGACAAACGTCTCGCAGTCGAGGTGGAGGACCATCCGCTAGACTATGGCGACTTCGAAGGCACCATCCCCAAGGGCCAATATGGCGGTGGCACCGTGCAGCTGTGGGATCGGGGATACTGGGAGCCGGAAGGCTCTATGTCAGCTGAACAGGCTTTGGAAAAAGGCGATCTTAAGTTCACGCTCGACGGTAAGCGCCTGCACGGAAGTTTTGTCCTTGTGCGCATGAAGCATGATCGCAATGGAGGCAAACGCACCAACTGGCTGCTGATCAAGCATCGCGACAAATACGCGACCGATGGCAATGGCGACGCGGTGCTGGCGCAGGACCGATCCGTCGCCTCTGGACGAAGCATGGATAAGATTGCCGCGGGGAAGGGTGCCGGACCGAAGCCATTCATGATGCAAGGCTCAGGGGTGGCCGATGCGGATGCCCTGTGGAACGGCAATCGCGGCCATGCTGCTGACGAGCGCGCCGCCAAGCCGTCAAAGCCATTTACGCGCCCCGAACGAACTTCTCGTGCTTCGGCGGCGAAAATGCCCGACTTCATCGCACCGCAGCTGTGCCAGACGCTTTCCCGGCCGCCAGCGGGAGCGAATTGGGTCCATGAAATCAAGTTCGATGGCTACCGCGTCCAGCTGCGGGTCGAGGATAACGCCACCACGTTGAAGACCAGAAAAGGCCTGGATTGGACGGAGAAGTTTGGCGCCATCGCAAAGGAGGCGGCCAGCCTTCCCGATGGCATCATCGATGGCGAGATTGTCGCGCTCGGCGAGAATGGCGCGCCCGATTTTGCCGCCATGCAAGCTGCATTGTCCGAGCGCCGCACAAACGATCTCATCTTCTTTGCCTTTGATCTGTTATTCGCCAACGGCGTTGATCTGCGAAAGCTGCCTCTCTTGGAACGCAAGGAGCGACTGGGTGCGATGCTCGGTAAGGTCGAGCGCGGCGAGGAAAATCTTATCCGCTATGTCGAGCATTTCACCAATGGCGGCGATGCGGTGCTGCGCTCCGCCTGTCGTCTGTCGCTTGAAGGCATTGTCTCCAAAAAGGCTCATGCAACCTATGTCTCGGGCAGGACCGACACCTGGGCAAAATCGAAATGCCGCGCCGGGCATGAGGTCGTCATCGGCGGCTGGGCCACCACTAATGGCAAATTCCGATCGTTGCTGGTCGGCGTCAATCGGGGCGAGCATTTCGCTTACATCGGCCGTGTCGGAACCGGATACAGCGAGGCAAAGGTCAAGCAACTGCTGCCAAGGCTGAAGCAGATGCAGGCGGTCAAGTCGCCATTCACTGGCGATGGCACGCCAAAAAAGGATTCAACCGTCTTTTGGACAAAGCCCGAACTGGTTGCGGAAATCGAATTCGCCGGGTGGACTGGCGGCGGCAATGTCAGGCAGGCCGCCTTCAAAGGCTTGCGCGAAGACAAGCCCGCGAGAGAGGTTGAGGCCGAGCGACCCGCTGATCCTCAAAAGACGCAGATTGCCGAACCCGCCAAGGCAACTGCCCGGAGTGGGAAAAGCCCGGTCGTCCTGGGCGTCGTCATCTCCAAGCCTGACAAGCCGCTGTGGCCGAATGCCGGCGACGGTGGCCAGCCGGTCACCAAGCTCGATCTTGCAGAGTACTTTGAGGCCATTGGCCCCTGGATGATCGAACATCTCAAAGGTCGCCCCTGTTCGCTTGTCCGAGCCCCTGATGGATACGCCGGCGAGCAGTTCTTCCAGCGCCACGCAATGCCAGGCACGTCGAATCTGCTGGAGTTGGTGACAGTCTTCGGCGACCACAAGCCATATCTTCAGATTGACCGCGTTGAGGGCCTGGCCGCGATCGCCCAGATCGGTGGCCTGGAGCTGCATCCCTGGAATTGCCAGGCCGATCATCCTGAAATTCCCGGGCGACTTGTCTTCGACCTCGACCCTGGTCCGGAGGTTGCCTTTGCCGAGGTGGTAGCCGCAGCGAAGGAAATGCGCGATCGTCTTGAAGATCTGGGCTTGGTGAGCTTTTGCAAGACGACGGGCGGCAAGGGCCTGCACGTTGTCACCCCATTGGCCACCCAGCGTAACAAAACGACATGGCCAGAGGCCAAGGCCTTCGCGAAGGCGGTGTGCATGCAAATGGCGGCGGACCGTCCAGACCTCTATCTCGTCAACATGGCCAAGAAGCTGCGGACGTCTCGGATCTTTCTCGACTACCTTCGAAATGATCGTATGGCGACAGCCGTTGCACCGCTGTCTCCCCGCGCCAGAGAGGGTGCGCCTGTATCGATGCCGCTGACATGGGGGCAGGTGAGGGCGGATCTCGATCCGAAAAAATATACCGTCCGCACCGTGCCGGGCCTCCTGAAGAAGACCGTCGCCTGGGCGGACTATAATGACGGCGAACGGTCGATCAGCAGTGCCATCAAACGGATGGGTTCAGCAAAGCTCGCCGCATGACATCGAAAAATGTGAAGCCGCTTTTTCGCCTTCCGTTAGATACTGCGCCGATGGAGGCAAAGGCTGCCGACGCGTTGCCTGCTAACACCGGCCAATGGCAGTACGAACCCAAATGGGACGGGTTTCGCTGTCTGGCCTTCAAAGCTGGCGATGAGGTGGACTTGCGAGCAAAATCAGGCAAGCCGCTCGGCAGATATTTTCCGGAAGTCGTCTCGATGTTGCGTGAGCTGAAAGCCACGGAATTCGTCGTCGATGGCGAGATCGTTATCGAAGTCGATGGCTCGCTTTCTTTTGACGCGCTCCAGATGCGGCTGCATCCGGCAGAAAGCAGGATTCGAAAACTGTCGATGGAAACCCCGGCCAGACTGATCTTGTTTGATGTCCTGGCCAGTTCCGGTACCAGCTTGATACATCAGCCTTTGTCGGCACGGCGCGTAGCGCTGGAGGCGTTCGTAAAGTCGGTTGAAAGTATCGGCCTTGAGTTGTCGAGCTGTACCCAGGATTTGGCGACTGCCACGAAGTGGCTCGGCGACTCGGGCCAGGGGTCAACGGATGGCGTCGTCGCCAAGCTCATCAATGACGAATATCGGCCTGGCGAGCGCACCATGGTCAAAATCAAACGCCTACGCACTGCTGATTGCGTGGTCGGAGGGTTTCGCTACCTGGCGAACTCGCGCGAGGTCGGCTCCTTATTGCTTGGTCTCTACAATGATCAGCGCAAACTCGACCATGTGGGATTTACATCGACAATCGCACAGCAAGACCGGACAACGCTAACGCGACGACTTGAGGCTTTGCGAGCGCCTCCTGGCTTTACAGGCAAGGCGCCCGGCGGCCCCAGCCGCTGGAGCACGGAAAGAAGCGGACAGTGGGAGCCATTGCGGCCAGAGTTGGTCGCAGAAGTGCGTTTCGATCACGTGACCGGGGATCGCTTCCGGCACGGCACCAAATTCCTTCGATGGCGGCCCGACAAGAATCCGGAGCAGTGCACGTTCGAACAGATCTTGAAAAAATGAAGCGCTCGTCTTGCAACGAGTATCAAGTATCAAGTATCAAGTATCAAGTATCAAGTATCAAGTATCAAGTATCAAGTATCAAGTATCAAGTATCCTGGCATCCGCAGAGAGCGCAAGATCATTTGTCCGGTTGCTGCTGCGGGACTGGAATTTCCGGCTCCAGTGGCTGCGCGTCGATGGGGGTGGGGCTCTCGGTCATGTTCGAACTGCTCGGCCCACTGCAGATCCATCAAACTCGCGCCGGCCGATCCAGAGTTCGTAGCCGGGTATGATGTCGCTGGGAGCAAGATCGAGAGCGCCGAGCGATATCTCCGCCTCGTCACCCCGTAATGAAGTGACACGAGATCCGCAATCGGGGCAAAAGCTTCTTCCTTCAAACGTCTTGAGTTCGCCGGCTCCCTCATAGGTAGATCGCGGCCAGACTCCAAAGAAGTTGAAAAGCACTGCCGCTTGCACGTCTGCAATCCTGACAATGGCAAAGGCCAACGCGGAGCGGAGCGCCTTTGACCGAGAAGCGAATCGCACCACAGAGGCAACCCCCGTTGCGAATGTCATTCCCGCTCATATCAGAGCTCGCTTTGGAGGATCACGGTTCTCATCGGGCTTAGGCACGGCAGCTCATCGGGCAAAAGATCCGGGTCGGGCTCTCGCACGTCAGGTGTCCAGGTCGGCGCATCCACCGGCGGTTCTTCGCTTGGCTCAGGTTTGGGCGGCATGGCTACGCTCCGGGTTTGCCGGTCGGGCGAGGGGTTTTGCCGGCCATGGGCCGAGCGTCGCTTTGTCTATCCGGGAAGCGGTCTGCGAGAGGGCGTTTATCTTTAGGCGGAGCGCCAGCTGTCTCGGGACTGGATTGCCCTTGCCCCGCGCCTTCGCCGCTTGGGGCTTTTCGCTCGATTTTGGCGCCGGCCGTCTCCGGCTCTTTGACAATTGCATCGTTGAGATTCTTGATCTTCGCCATTCCGGTTGCCTCCTTTGCTGGCCAACGACCGGCCGCAAGGAATGTTCCATCTGAGGCGGAACTGACAGCGAGCGGGGCTGTTATCGGTCATCACACGGGAGGTCGAAAATGTCTGGCAATCAAAACCATCGCGAAACCGGTGCAACAAAATACCCGGGCAAGACCGGTGCCGACCCGTCGGATGCATTCTCCCAGGGCGCGGCTGGCAACAAAAAGCCCAAGACAGGGGTTGGGCTGACGCGTCCTGCGGATGAAGTGAATGACCGGACGCACCAGTCAGACGGTCAGAACCCTCCTGGCCAGGGGTCACCGAGCGGTAGAACGAGGGATCAGCGATGAATTTGCCCGCACCTTTTCCGCAAGGTCTTCGAGGCTGAATGGCTGCTTGAGCTCTACCGGCCATGAAGACACCGATCCGAGCGCGCTGTCGCTCCCGGGCGAAAGGAAACTCGGTTTTGGTGGCATCCTCCATTTGGCTACGGCTGTAGCGGCGGGTTTTCTAGGGTCTCTTAGACAGGCTGCTGGTGACGGGCGCTCAGCGAGCTTTTCCAGTCAGCACAGCCAACTTTTTCCTTACACGCACGTTGTTCCTCTGCAACCGAGGAGACATCGATGCCGAGCGATAAGAAAACCGACACCTCGACGACCGTACGAAAGCAGCGGCGCATACAGCGCAAGGTCGACACCGACGATCGAATGAAACCAAAATCGACACCCGTCGGCGCGATGCAGGCCGGCGCGCGAAAATACCCGGCGCCGCCGTTTCCAAAGCAGCATCATCCGAAACCCGGCCATGAAGCAGAGATCAAGCCGGCTCCGCTATACGATGCACCGTTCTGGCGCGGTTCTGGCAAGCTCGAGGGCAAGGTGGCGCTGGTCACCGGAGGTGATTCCGGCATTGGGCGTGCGGTCGCCGTACTTTTCGCACGCGAAGGCGCAGACATTGCGATCGTCTATCTATCGGAGGATGGCGACGCCGAGGTAACGAAGCAGTTGGTGGAAAACGAAGGCGGCCGCTGCATCACTATCCGAGGAGATGTCGCGGACCGAAACTTCTGCCGCAAAGCTGTGACCAACACGGTCAAGCAACTGGGAGGGCTCGACGTGCTCGTAAACAACGCAGCATTCCAGGTGCATTCAACGGACTTTGCCGACCTGACTGAGGAGCACTTCGACACCACCTTGAAGACCAACCTCTACGGCTATTTCCATATGGCCCAAGAGGCGGTGGCGCATATGAAGGCCGGCTCGGCAATCGTCAACACGGGTTCTATAACCGGAATAGACGGGTCGAAGGAACTGATCGACTACTCGATGACCAAGGGCGGCATTCACGCCTTCACGAGGGCCCTGTCAGGCAACCTTATCGGCAAAGGCATTCGCGTCAATGCTGTCGCTCCGGGGCCGGTGTGGACACCGCTCAACCCGTCTGAAAAGCAGGCCGACGATGTCTCGCAGTTCGGCGCGAAAACCCCCATGAAGCGCCCAGCACAGCCGGAAGAAATCGCACCTGCCTATGTCTTTCTGGCATCGCCGCAATGTTCGAGCTACATCACCGGAGAGATCCTCCCGATCATAGGTGGCTATTGACGCCATCAAATAGGGGCGAACTTTCTGCAGATGTTCACGACCGGGCCAAGCCCGCACCGCCTGTATGCGACGCCCCTGGCGGTCGACGTAGTCCGCGATATAGCGGTCAAGCGCAGCGCGGAATTCTTCTTCGCGTGGGTGCGGTCTGCGCGCCGGACCCGCTTGGCTGGTCTCAGTCTCAAACTCGATACGGTCAAAAAAAACAGCAGACATTTTCGGCTCTCCCTGTCTCGAAACGTCGCCAGGCAAAGCAGTGAGGACTTATGCACCTGCGGAAAATCCGCGAGCAGTACGCACTGATGCCGCAAAGGCGCCTCAGCCTGATGCTCGGGGCGGTTCGGCCACAGGCATTACCAAGGTGATTGAGGACGCTCTGCGCGCAGCCGGCTTGATGCGTTAGCGAAGACGTCAGCCACAGAGCGAGACGTTGGACATGAATAACAACCTTCCTTCCGAAGTCGAAATTTTCGACTGGAAGGTCTCGCGGTCGGGGAGGGCGTGCGCGGTTGCGCTAAAGGCCGCGTCCATCTCACCACCTGCCAGGCCGATCCAATGCGGGACGGTTCGGCTGAAGCTTGGCGAGACCTGCGAGCGCGCACGACAGCGCGGTTAGCCGCGATGTTCCGCTGCATATGTCGAATGCTCCGCTTCCATGACGGCGGGCTTTTTCATTTGGCCGGAACGATGCTCACGGCAGGTTGAGCTTCGGTGCGGGTTCTTCAATCCTGCCGGCGGAGGCCAACTGACCGGAGCATTCGGCGGGTGTCCAGTTCCAGAGGCTCATGCCTGCCTCCTTGTGCCAGCCGCATGTCGCGCATGTCGTTGGGCGCAGGCTAAGGACGAGTACAAAACGGCTCGCTCACATGCTCGCTGCCGGGGGACGGCGGGTCGGAATACGATAGCTTAGTCCTGGTATCTCAGCGGGTTCCAAGCGCCTTCGCTTCGCGTTCCAGTGTCTCGCGGTTGTCGCCGTGCTTTTTGATCAACTCGCGCACATGATCAGTTGAAAGGCCGAACTTGCTGGCCAAGTAGCCAACCTCATATTCCTCGTCTCCGCTGACGCGAGTGCGGTCATTCTTATCGTCAGCCATTGGATTTCTTCCTCGCCGCTGCTGGGTTTTGACCGGTGGCAGCTGTTGTCTTGGCGTCCTTCGAGTGGGCAGCCAACGCTGGGCCTGCCCCGGTCGCCTTGCGCATGTCGCCACTGCGCCTTTCGGGTTGCTGTTTCTTCCCTAGAAGACCTGAAAAATACTTGCTTAAAAACCCCATCCTTTCCTCCTGTTGATTGGGTATTTCAGCTAAGTCTAATGCAAGAATTTGCGTGGGCGGGATTTGTTCCTGTGGGCAGTGTCGCCGTGTGCCTGAGACGACGAAGGTCAATGCATTTCGGTCGACGAACGTACCCATAAATTGATTGCCAACTCTCCCTGCTCCAGATGGAATCCTGGAAATCGGTTTGGGATCACCGTTCCAGGGAACATCTGGCGTCGCCGCAGGTTGCTGAGCAGCTCATTCCCAGAGCAAGCACCAAAGGAGGACCGCATGGCGTGTAAGGCAGCAACCAATCCCAATGCCGCGACGATCCACGACCAAACCCTTGTTCGAGGGGAGGGCGGAGAGCTGCATCAGATTGCAGCCGGCAAGACAGACATTCTGACCACAGCCCAGGGCGGCCCGGTCGCAGATGATCAGAACACGCTTAAGATCGGGCCACGCGGCCCAACCCTCATCGAAGATTTCCACTTCCGCGAAAAGATTTTTCACTTTGACCACGAACGCATTCCCGAGCGCGTCGTCCATGCCCGCGGCTACGGCGCCCACGGCTTTTTCGAGACATATAAATCGCTCGCCAAGTACACCCGTGCCGACGTTTTTCAGCGCGCCGGCGAGAGGACGCCGGCGTTCGTGCGATTTTCGACTGTTGCCGGTAGCAAGGGTTCGTTCGATCTGGCCCGCGACGTACGCGGGTTCGCGGTCAAGCTTTATACGCAGGAAGGCAATTGGGACATCGTTGGCAACAACATTCCAGTGTTCTTCATTCAGGACGCGATCAAGTTTCCTGATGTTGTCCACTCGGTCAAACCTGAGCCCGATCGGGATTTCCCACAAGCCCAGTCGGCGCATGATACGTTCTGGGATTTTATCAGTCTGACGCCTGAATCCATGCACATGATCATGTGGGTGATGTCGGATCGCGCGATCCCGCGCTCTTTCCGCTTCATGCAGGGCTTTGGAGTGCACACCTTCCGCCTGCTCAACGCGGACGACGAGTCCACCTTCGTGAAATTCATCTGGAAGCCGAAACTTGGTATGCAATCGGTGGTCTGGAACGAGGCCGTCAAAATCAACGGCGCCGATCCTGACTTTCACCGCAGGGATCTGTGGAACGCTGTCCAGTCCGGCGCTTTCCCGGAGTGGGAACTATGCCTGCAGCTCTTCGACCAAGAGTTCGCCGACAGCTTCGATTTCGATGTCCTCGATCCGACGAAGCTGATCCCGGAAGAGATCCTGCCGCCGATTCCCGTCGGCCGGCTGGTTCTCGACCGCATGCCGGACAACTTTTTTGCCGAGACCGAGCAAGTTGCGTTCATGACGCAGAACGTGCCGCCGGGCATTGACTTCAGCAACGATCCACTGCTGCAGGGCAGGAACTTTTCGTATCTCGACACGCAGCTGAAGCGCCTTGGAAGTCCCAATTTTACCCATCTGCCGATCAACGCGCCGAAATGCCCCTTCCACCATTTTCAGCAGGACGGGCATATGGCGATGCGCAATCCGGTCGGACGCGCCAACTATCAGCCCAATTCGTTCGGCGAAGGACCACGAGAGTCCCCGGAGCGCGGCTTCCGCTCATTCGCCGATGCCGAGGAAGGTCAGAAGGTCAGGCTGCGCCCTGAGAGTTTCGCAGATCACTACAGTCAAGCTGGTCAATTCTTCAACAGCCAGACGCCGACCGAGCAACGCCATATCGCCATGGCGCTGACGTTCGAATTGAGCAAGGTTGAAATGCCGGTCATACGCGAACGCATGATCGCCCATCTCCTCAACATCGACAAGGGGTTGGCCGCCACGGTCGCCCACAAACTCGGTATCACCGACTTGCCGAACGCCGCGGACGCAGCCGTGCCGCCGCGTACGGATCTGGAGCCATCGCCGGCGTTGAGCATCATCGAAAACGGACCCGACAGTTTCCAAGGCCGCAAGGTCGGCGTTCTGGTGGGCAATGGCGTCGATGCCGCGCTGCTCAAAGCCTTGCAAGGCGCTATCGAAGGCGAAGGGGCGACGATGGAGGTCATTGCTTTGAAAGTCGGTGGTGTGCAGGCGGACGATGGCACCAAGATCATTGCCAAGCATATGATTGACGGGGGTCCGTCGGTGCTGTTCGACGCGGTGGCCCTTCTGCTTACGGAAGAAGCCGCGGAACTTCTGATTGGAGAGGCAGCAGCCCGGGATTTTGTGGCAGACGCTTTTGCGCACTGCAAATTCATCGGTTTTACTCCCGGGGCGGTTCCTCTTCTGGCGAAGGCGGGCGTCGACTCGGCGGCCGACGAGGGGCTCATTCCTTTGACCGATGGGGAGGCTACCGGAGCGTATGTCGAGGCGTGCCGCAAACTGCGACTGTGGGCGCGGGAGGCGGGCGTCAAGCTATAGGTGAGCTTTATTCGGCAGGCCATCGCCTGCCGGATAACCCTTTCGAGATGAAAGGAAACAGTAGCGACTGATGAAGAAACCAGACGGCCGGTCATAGCCCCGCAAAGCGTGCGGGGGTTAGCCCGCGAGTGCGGAGTCACAGAGCAGCAAATCCGTGAGATCTTCTCATTGGTGGGAACGGCCCGGGCGTCGACCTTGCGCGGGGCCCGGCTTCTTCAAAAAAGGCCGGGTGAGCACACGCGCGGCGCCGATTTTTTTCCCTACACGTGGATTCCGACGTTCCGGAGACGATATTCGTTGGCTGCGTGTATCGCTGAACAAATCGGCTCCATGTAAGAAAGCTGACTTGTCGTTTATGATGCGACCGTCGTTGCCAGGACTGCGGCAAGGTCGGCAGGGGTAAAGGGTTTGTTGACCCGCGGAGCGGACTGGAGGGCGGCGGTTGAGAGCTCAAGGTTGCCGTACCGGTAACGACGGCGAAGGGCAGGCGACGCGCGGCCGTTGCGAGCTCGGTGTAGAATAAAAATGGGCGTTGGCCGGCCGAAATGCAGGAGCCCGACAACAACCGCGAAGGTCCGCAACTTGCCGGTTCCTATCGACACAGGGAACGGCGGAGTTCCACCTGAGCGGGCTTACGACCCCGGTACCAAGCGTCAGATTTCCTCTAGCGAGAATCGGGGTAGGGGAGAAACCTCGCAACCTGTCAGTTCGTTGCGCAGAGGGGGGCAAGGACGCGCGCGGAGGCCTTCGCGGGTAGACGGTGAAGGCCGGGGGTACGGAAAACGCTTGCACGGGCTCTATTTCAATTCGCATCCAGTTTGGCACCAAGCTGGTTGCAAGAACGGTGTAGCTCTAATCGAATGGTGTCGACTGGCGGCCGTTTCGTGCCTGTGTGGTGCCACAGTGGTTACATCACGCCAAAATCGCACATGGTGTTGAAGTCGGCTTCAATGCCTTGCAATCCAAGGCGTCTGCGGCTATTGAGGCGTCCGTTGCTGCGGTAGCTCAGTGGTAGAGCACTCCCTTGGTAAGGGAGAGGTCGAGAGTTCAATCCTCTCTCGCAGCACCAGTCCATCCCGTTGAAATCGCTGAAGCCATTGGCGCGCTACGCGTTCCGTCCATTCTGACGTTACAAATGACGTCACAAGACGGAAATCGAGACGGCCGCTGTCCACCAGGCTTGTGCTCCCCAAGGACCTTCGGCCCTTCATGGAGTGCAGGACAGGGCTACGAACACGCCTTGGGCCTGGTTACAGGACGGCTCACAAGGCACTGCCAGGCGCTGTCGCTGCTCATCATCATGAGCGCGTTGTTGCACAGCTCCGGCGTGGGATCGCTGGACCGCTGAATGATGCTGACCCGGTTAGCGACGGTGAGTTCTCGGCGCTCCGACGGCAGCGACCAAGCGCCTGAGAAAGTCCCTCCCGGCATCTGCTATCAGCACACATGCGCGGATCGTCGCGGTCCGAAGATCGAACGAGCGGACCATTGATTCTCGGCCAGCCCGCTGCTTCTCAAGGTAGCGCGCGAGTGCAATTTCGTGGCGTTGCGGCGCAACCGCATTCCACAGCCGCGGGTTTTGCCCGGCATCATCATGCCAGATGGGCCACTCATTCGGGTGCAGCATAGCATTCTCCTCCTGAGACAAGGGCTGCCTCGTCCGAGCAATCTCGTCCCCCGCCCGTGAGAATTGCGTTGGAACCAGCGTGATGAATTCGTGAAAAGCGTCACGCCGGCAAAATCGCGATTGAAATAGAGGCAGGTAGGGGAAATGATTGCCGGTGGGAGCTATGGCTGTGGCGGATTCGATGACGCACCCTCATCTCTGTCTGCTCGGCGGTTTCGATTTTGCCAGCGATGCAGCGACGGTTCCGCTCCTCGGCCGCAAAGCGCGTGCCATGATAGCTTACCTGGCCCTCCAGTCCGGACGCTCGCAATCGCGCGAGAAACTCGCTTCCCTTTTGTGGGGCTGCAACAGCGAGTCCCAGGCCCGGACGAACCTGCGGCAGGCCTTGTCTGCCGTCAGGAAGGCCACTCACGCATCAGGGGGCGGGAGGTTCCTCACCGAGGGCGACACCATCAGCCTCAATCTCGACGATCTCGATTTCGATGTCGCGCGGTTCGAGGCGCTGGCTGCTGGCTCCGCCCCCGAGCAGCTCGAGCAGGCGCTTGCTGTCTATCGTGGCGACCTCCTCGACGGCTTCGATCTCAAGGAGGAGCCGTTCGAAGACTGGCTGAGGTTCGAGCGCGAGCGATTGAGGGCAATCTCCATAGCCGTGCTGGAGAAGCTCGTCGCACACCATTCCGCGACAAGCGATCTTGCATCATGCGTGCGGGCGGCTACGCGCTTGCTGGCTTTTGAACCCCTACGGGAAGACATTCACCGCGCCTTGATGCGGGCCTATGCAGCCCAGGGTCGCGTCAACCTCGCCCTGAAGCAATATGAGCGCTGCCGCGATGCCTTGCAGCGACAGCTCGACTTGCGGCCCGAGCCCGAAACCCGAAAGCTGTATGACGACCTTCGGGCGCGCCGCATCACACCGGACTCGGCTTTTCCAGCGCCCGGAGTTTCAGCTTCGCAACAGACGCGATCCCAAGCCGATAGGCGTCTGGACTCAGGTCAGCCCATCAGCCCGCCGACGCACTATGTTAAATCGGCGGGGATCAACATCGCTTATCAGGTGACCGGCGACGGGCCGATCGACCTGATCTATGTACCTGGATGGGTCTCCAACCTCGACCTTTCCTGGTCGTCGCCGCGGCTGGCGCACGTGCTCCATCGCCTCGGCAGCTTCTGCCGCCTGATCCGCATGGACAAGCGCGGCACGGGGCTGTCCGACCGCAATGTCGGTCTGCCGACGATGGAAGAGCGGATGGAAGACGTGCGGGCAGTGCTGGATGCGGTCGGCTCGAAGCGCACGGTTCTGTTCGGCAGCTCCGAGGGCGGCCCCATGTGCATGCTGTTCGCAGCGACCTATCCCGAGCGCACGGCGGCGCTCGTGCTCAACGGAGCCTATGCCAGCGGCAGATGGTCGAAGGATTACCCCTGGGCGAGAACAAGCGAGCAGGTGGAACAAGATCTGGCGGTCGTCGAGAGAGAGTGGGGAGAGCCGGCGGACATGAGCAACGCCGCGCCCAGCCTGATGAACGACAGTTTCGAGAGAGAATGGTTCGCCGCCTACCTCAGGAATTCAGCCTCTCCCGCCGACGCGATAGCGCTCTGGCGTTGGGGAACCGAAATCGACGTTCGCGATATTCTGCCGGCCATTCACGTTCCGACACTTGTCGCGCAGACGACGGGCGACCGCTGGGTAAAGCAGGAAGAAGGACGCTACCTGGCAACGCATATCGAAGGTGCCCGATACATCGAGTTTGCCGGCCGGGATCACGTGATCTGGGGGGAGAATTCCGATCGCCTCGTGGACGAGATCCAGGCTTTTGTCACCGGCGCTTTGCCGGCGGTGCCGGGCAAGCGGCTCCTGGTGTCGGTGCTGTCGGTAGAGATAGAAGGCCCTTCCTCTGGTGCGGGCACGGATCTGATTGAGCGACACGCCGAAGAGATCCGTAGCGATCTGCTCGGCGCCGAAGGCAGGCGGATCAGACGCACGGCAAGCGGATTTGTCGCCGTGTTCCAAGGCCCGACGCGATCGATCCAGTGCGCGATCGCGATCCGTCAACGCCTGAAGCAATCCGGTCTCGATGTCCGCTCGGCAGTCCATACCGGCGAATGCGAGGAGCGCGGCGATGATTTCACCGGAATGGCGATCGAGCTGTCATCGCGGCTGCTCGATCATGCGCGGCCAGGCGAGATCATTGCCTCGCGGACGGTTCGTGATCTCGTGGTCGGCTCCGGCCTGATGTTTGAAGAGCGCGGCGATACGGAACTTGCCGGGCTTCCCGGGAGCTTGCAGCTTTTCTCCGTCGGTGGGCCAGCCTGACGGCGATGATCCTTGACGCAAGTGGTTCGCGCACCTGACTCGTGGTATCGTCGTTGCGGGAGACGGCGGACGCGCCGTGAGTGCCCGCCCGCTCCCACAATGGGAGGAAAAAATGGCTTACTACGTATTGCTCTCAAATTTCACAGATCAAGGTATCAGGAGCATAAAGGATACCCAGAAGCGTGCCGAAGCCTTCAAGGCGATGGCCAGCAAGAACGGCATCAAGGTTCACACCTTGTTGTGGACGCTTGGCCAGCATGATGTCGTGGCGATTGCCGAAGCCGACGACGACATTGCTGCCACCGCGCTAGCCCTATCGATCGCATCGCTAGGCAACATCAGAACCCAGACATTGAGGGCGTTCGACGCCGCGGATATGGCCAAGATAATGGCAAAGATGGCCTGACCGCCACTCTGCCGTGAACGGGCGATCGAAGCCCGCTGGCGAGGGGAACGGCGGCCTCGCTCTTATCCTTGAAGCGAAAACCCTGGGACGAGGCCAGGGTTTTTTTGAGGGACATTCAACGAGCTATTCCGGTCTGGTCGCAGTCGGAACCATCTGCATGGCGGCTGCCAGAACTGCGGCTTGGTGGCTTATTGGCGAGGACTCATCGTGATCGCGTGCCCGACGGACCTCCAACCCATCGGCTGGCCTTGTATTCAAGTAAATGCTAATAGACATCGGGCCGGCGGATGCCGTTCCAGCTTCGCGCGGCCCATGGCGGCAGCTGACGTCGAGGGGGACGCATGCGGATCGCAATGATAGGGGCGGGCGGCATCGGCGGCTATCTCGGCGCAAGGCTCGCCGAAGCGGGGGGCGACGTCAGCTTCATCGCTCGAGGTGCCCACTTGCAGGCAATGCGCCGGGGCGGCCTGCGAATTCAAAGCGATATCGGCAACGTCTTTCTCCCCAATGTGTCCGCGAGCGACGCGCCGGCCGACATTGGTCCCGTCGATCTCGCGATTTTTGCGGTCAAGCTCTACGACAGCGAGAAGGCCGCCGCAGCGCTCGGACCGCTCATCGGCAGGGATACGCGTGTCGTGACGTTGCAGAACGGCATCGACAGCGTCGAGATTCTAGGCCGCCATGTTCCCGGCGACCAGGTGATTGGCGGCGCCACCTACTTGTCCGCATTCATCAAACAGCCGGGAGAAGTCGTCCACGCTGGCGGGCTGCGTCACATCCTGGTCGGCGGGCACCGCGAACCTCTCATCAAGGACCTTCAGGCGCTCTGCGACCGTGCTGTTGGGCTTGAGCTGAAGCCGGTTGCCGACATCGACAATGTGCTGTGGGAGAAGTTCGTGACACTCGCGGCCTTTTCCGGAGGGACGTCGCTCATGCGCTCCGGGATCGGTCCGATCCTCGACGACCCCGAGGCTCGTTTCTTCATCGAGCAACTGCGCGACGAGGGGATGGCGGTCGCGGCCGCGGCCGGTCATCCCATGGCCGAGGGGTTCGAAGGGCGCGTTGTGACCAGATGGACCGCATTCCCACCGCACGTAAAATCGTCGATGGCCAACGACCTCGAAAGGGGCAAGCCAATCGAGGTCGCCTGGCTGTCCGGGCGCATGCACGAATTGGGCATCAGGTTCGGTGTTGCGACCCCCGGCCACACGGCGGTCTTCCGCGCCCTGCATCTCTACGCAGCCGGTGCAACTCCGTAGCGGCGCCCCGTCAACGTTCCTTGGGAGGATATCATGGCCAGTTCGTCGAGCGAGAGCATGCCGGTGGCGACCTTTAACGAGGCTACCGGCTCCCAGGACATGTTCAACAAGGAGCTGGAGACGTACCGCAGGATCGTGGCCACAAACCTAATGTTCCACCGCGAGGTCTACGGGCTCCTGCGCGATCTGCTCGTTGAGCATGCACCAGGGTCGTTTCGATTCCTCGACGTGGCGTGCGGCGATGCCGCTGCCTCTGCCGCGATGCTGAAGACGTCCGCGATCGGCGGCTATGTCGGCATCGACCTGTCGGAAGCGTCGCTAGCGCTTGCCGCTCGCGCGCTCGAAGGGCTCCCATGCCCGGTCGAGCTGCGCTGCGGCGATTTCGCGCAAGCGATGGCGAACTGGTCGGAACCCGTCGACGTAATCTGGATCGGCATGTCGCTGCACCATCTAGCGACCGAGGGCAAGGCGAAGCTGATGCGGCACGCCCGCAGGGCCTTGGGCGGCGTGGGCCAGTTCGTCATCTGGGAGCCGGCCCTGTTCGAGGGAGAAGATCGCGCCGCCTGGCTCGCCCGCTTCTCGTTGCTGCGAGACAAATGGTCGACAGTTTCCGACGAGGAATTCGCTTCCATGGAACGGCATATGCTTCTGGCCGATTTCCCTGAAACCGCCGACACTTGGCTCGGCATGGGGCGGGATGCCGGGTTTCGCCGCGCCGAGGAGATCTTCATGATGCCGAACAGAATGGGCAGGGTATTCCGCTACTGGAACTAGAGCAGTTCACCGTTTCACGGAAACGGCGAACGGCTCTAACTCTTTGTTTTGACGCAATTCCGGACGGAAAACCGTTTCACACTTTTCCTGGAATTGCTCTAGCCAGTGCGTCGGGGCGACCATGTCATCAAATCTGAAACCGGGTGAGAGCCCGCCGGGCGAAGCTCCGGTTCCCGCCAACGTCGTGCTGGTCGGCCGCTGGGGCCGCCTGCGCCCGCTCGACGCCGGGCGCGACGCATCCTGTCTCTACCCGCTGTCGCATGACGAGCACACGGACGCCACCTGGGTCGACATGAAGGTTGGCCCGTTCGCCAGCGAGCCAGCGTTCGCCGGCCACGTCGCCGAACTGGTGGCCGACAAGAAACGCGCCTTCTTTGCCGTCGCTGGCCTCGACGACAAGCCGCTGGGGTGGCTCTGCCTGATGGAGGCAAGACCCGCCCATCATGTCGTCGAGCTCGGCTATGTGCTCTACACGCCGCCGCTGCAACGCACACGGCTCGCCACCGAGGCGCTCTACCTGATCTTGCGCCATGTCTTCGACGATCTTGGCTACCGGCGCCTCGAATGGACCTGCGCCTCGACCAACCTGCGCTCGCGCAAGGCGGCCGATCGGCTCGGCTTCGTCTATGAGGGCACGCTGCGCCAGGGCCTGTTCCTGAAGGGCAAACCTTGCGACATTTGTGTCTATTCGATGCTTTCCAGCGAATGGCCGGACCATCGCTCAGCTTTTGAGGCCTGGCTTGATCCCGGAAATTTCGACGCCGGGCGGCAGCTTCGCTCGGTTGCCGAGATCAGGAGCGGTCTTGATTGGCATAGTCCAGAGGTCAATCCTCTGTCGCAGCACCAGTCAATCCCGTTGAATTCACAATGCCGCGTCACCGACCAAGCGGCTGCCGTGACAAGGCGAGGAGCTCGGCCTCGTCGGTGATTCCGGCCATATAGTTCGCGATGATGCGAGAGGCCAGCGCTTCTCGGCTGGCATCAGAGTCGCCCTCGCGCTTCGCCTTGTCGAAGACACGCCCAAGAAGTCCCATCTCGGACGGCGTGAAGTTGCCCGCCTCTTTGAGCTTGCGATTGATGGACATGCCGCCTTCCTTCCTTTCGAAAAGTATACGCGCATCTCACGCAAAAAGGATGGACGGAACGAGCGACAGCTTCGATTGCGCCCTTTTTGATTTCGCTCACAACCCGCGATCTTACGCCACCGACCAGCCGCCATCGACCAGAATATTGGCGCCGGTGATCATCGAGGCTGCGGGCGAGGCCAGGAACACGACGGTTCCTGCAACATCGATCGGATCGCCGATGCGGCCGAGCGGAATGTGCCCCAAGACATGGGCGTGAAAGTCCGGCTCGGCGAGGGACGGCCGCGTGCCGTCGGTCCAGATGAAGGTCGGCGCCACGCTGTTGACGGCGATCTTGTGCTGCGCCCATTCGACGGCCAGGCAGCGCGTCAAATGGTTGATCGCCGCCTTGCTCATGCAATAGATCGCCTCGCCCTTCAGCGTCACCGTGCCGGCCTGCGAACTGATGTTGATGATGCGCCCGGACTTTTGCGCGATCATCAGCCTTCCAACCGCCTGGGTGGTGAAGAACGTGCCCTTGAGGTTGACGTTCACCGTCAGGTCGAAATCCTCCTCGGTGACGTTCTCGGCCAGGTTTTCCGGCCCAAGCCCGACATTGTTGACCAGCACGTCGATGCGGCCAAAGGCGGTATGCGCCTCGGCGACGGCTTTTCGCACCGTGGCGAGATCGGTCAAATCCATCTGCACGGCAAGCGCCCGCCTGCCCAAGCTCTCGATCTCGGCGACAAGCTCCGCCCCGTCGGCCTTGCTGCGCACGCCGACGATCATGTCGGCCCCCGACCCGGCACAGGCCAGCGCACAGGCGCGGCCAATGCCGCGCGAGGCGCCGGTTACCAGCGCCACTTTACCGGCCAGATCGAACTTTGGTGTGAACTCTGTCATAGCAACCTCCCCTGAAGGCCCTGGCTTCTTGCTTGAGCATGATCTCCAGCGAAACCCGGATTCCACTTTTCGGGATCATGCTCCAGGCCGAAACCATCGCGGATGGTGACGATCCTCTTTGCCGAACACTATCCGGTCGCCGCTTGAAAGCCAGCCGGCATCTGGAGATAGCTCGCTACAAGGACACCGCTTGCCCCCGACTTGACAGCCTCTGCGACGTGCTGACCGATCTCGGCGCCGCCCGCAAGGAGAAGGCGATGGTTCGGAAAAAATCTCGCCGAGGCACAAGCCCTGCTGGCCGGACTGCACTGACGTGGCGATTTCCCTCGGGAGCCAGGCGATTGCAACGACGCGTGACATAGTCGATCACTTGTCGTATATTGACATAAAGATATCCTTATGTGACATAAATAGGCTTGTCGCCAAAGAGATAAAAAATGTCGCAGAATTCTGCATCGCTGGACGCATTGTTCGGCCCCGTTGCGGCAAAGCCCGACGGTTCGGAAGTGCTTGCGGCGCTGACGGCGGCAGCACGCGAACGCATCCTTATCCTCGACGGCGCCATGGGCACGCAGATCCAGGGCCTTGGTTTCGACGAAGGCCAGTTTCGCGGCGAGGCATTCGAGGGCTGCGCCTGCCACCAGCAAGGCAATAACGACCTTTTGATCCTAACCCAGCCTGGGGCGATCGAGGAAATCCACTATCAGTACGCCATATCAGGCGCCGACCTCCTCGAGACCAACACCTTCTCCTCGACCTCGATCGCCCAGGCTGATTACGGCATGGAGGATGCCGTTTATGCGCTGAACCGCGACGGCGCGCGGCTGGTGCGCCGCGCAGCGCTGAGGGCGCAGCAGCAGGACGGAAAACGCCGCTTCGTCGCCGGCGCGCTGGGGCCGACCAACCGAACGGCGTCGATGTCACCTGACGTCAACAACCCCGGCTATCGCGCCGTGACTTTCGACGATCTGCGCCTCGCCTATGGCGAACAGTTGCGCGGGTTGATCGACGGCGGCGCCGACATCATCCTGATCGAGACCATCTTCGACACGCTGAACGCCAAGGCCGCGATCTTCGCCTGCAACGAGATCTTTATCGAGAAGGGCGTGCACCTGCCGGTGATGATCTCCGGTACCATCACCGACCTGTCCGGCCGCACGCTGTCCGGCCAGACGCCGACAGCCTTCTGGCATTCGGTGCGTCATGCCAGCCCATTCACCATCGGTCTCAACTGCGCGCTCGGCGCCAAGGCCATGCGCGCGCATCTGGCCGAGATTTCGGGCGTCGCCAACACCTTCACCTGTGCCTATCCGAATGCCGGCCTGCCCAATGAATTCGGCCGGTATGACGAGAGCCCGGAATTCATGGCCGCGCAGATCGAGGATTTCGCCCGCGAGGGGCTGGTCAATGTCGTCGGCGGCTGCTGCGGCTCGACGCCGGAGCACATCCGGGCGATCGCCGAGGCGGTGCGGAAATATCCGCCGCGCGCCATCCCCGAAATCGAGCCGAAGATGCGCCTGTCCGGGCTGGAGCCGTTCACGCTGACCAACGAGATTGCGTTCGTCAATGTCGGCGAGCGGACCAATGTCACGGGGTCGGCCAAATTCCGCAAGCTGATCACGGCAGGCGACTATGTCGCCGCGCTCGACGTGGCGCGCGACCAGGTCGCCAACGGCGCCCAGATCATCGACATCAACATGGACGAGGGGCTGATCGATTCGAAGAAGGCGATGGTCAGCTATCTCAACCTGATCGCCGCCGAGCCGGACATCGCCCGCGTCCCGGTGATGGTCGACAGTTCGAAATGGGAGATCATCGAGGCCGGCCTGAAATGCGTTCAGGGCAAGCCGTTGGTCAACTCCATCTCGATGAAGGAAGGCGAGGAGGCGTTCCTGCATCATGCGAGGCTGGTGCGCGCCTATGGCGCGGCGGTGGTCGTCATGGCCTTCGACGAGGACGGCCAGGCCGATACCAAAGCGCGCAAGGTCGAGATCTGCACCCGCGCCTACAGGCTCCTGACCGAGCAAGCCGGATTTCCGCCGGAGGACATCGTCTTCGACCCCAATGTCTTCGCGATCGCCACCGGCATCGAGGAGCACGACAACTACGGTGTCGACTTCATCGAGGCAACCGGCGAGATCACCGCGACGCTGCCGCATGTCCATATCTCAGGCGGCGTGTCGAACCTCTCCTTCTCGTTCCGCGGCAACGAGCCGGTGCGCGAGGCGATGCACGCCGTGTTCCTCTACCACGCCATCCAGCGTGGCATGGACATGGGCATCGTCAATGCCGGCCAGCTTGCGGTCTTCGACACGATCGAACCGGAACTGCGCGAGGCCTGCGAGGATGTCGTGCTCAACCGCGCGCCCAGGGCCGGCGGTACCGCCACCGAACGCATGCTGGAGATCGCCGAACGCTTTAAGGGCACGGCGGGCCAGGAGGCCAGGGAGCGCGATCTCGCCTGGCGCGAATTGCCGGTCGAGCAGCGGATCAGCCATGCGCTGGTCAACGGCATCACCGAGTTCATCGATGCCGATACCGACGAAGCGCGGCTGGCGGCAGAGCGCCCGCTGCATGTCATCGAAGGCCCGCTGATGGCCGGCATGAATGTCGTCGGCGACCTGTTCGGCGCGGGAAAAATGTTCCTGCCGCAAGTGGTGAAGTCCGCGCGGGTGATGAAGCAAGCCGTCGCAGGGCTATTGCCGCACATGGAGGCTGAGAAGCTGGCGAACGCAGCCAATGGCATCGACAATGGTGAGCGCCAGACGGCGGGAAAAATCCTGATGGCGACGGTGAAGGGCGATGTCCACGACATCGGCAAGAACATCGTCGGCGTCGTGCTCGCCTGCAACAATTACGAGATCATCGATCTCGGCGTCATGGTGCCGGCGGCCAAGATCCTACAGACGGCGCGCGAGAGACAAGTCGACATCATCGGTCTATCCGGCCTGATCACGCCGTCGCTCGACGAGATGGCGCACATGGCCGCCGAGATGGAGCGCGAGGGTTTCGACATTCCACTGCTGATCGGCGGGGCGACGACCAGTCGCGTGCATACGGCGGTCAAGATCCACCCGCGCTATACCAGGGGACAGACGGTCTACGTCACCGACGCCAGCCGGGCGGTCGGCGTCGTGTCCTCCCTTCTGTCGAACGAGACCAAGGGCGGCTATGTCGACGCGGTGCGCGCAGAATACAAGAAGGTCGCCGACGCGCATGCCCGCTCCGAAGCCGACAAGCTGCGGCTGCCGCTGGCCAAGGCGAGAGCCAACGCGCACCGGATCGACTGGTCGAGCTACGAGCCGCCAAAGCCGTCCTTCACAGGCGTGAAGGTATTTGAAAACTGGGACCTCGCCGAACTCGCGCGTTACATCGACTGGACGCCATTCTTCCAGACCTGGGAGTTGAAGGGGCGTTATCCGAAGATACTCGAAGACGAGGCGCAGGGTCCTGCTGCTCGCCAGCTGTTCGAGGATGCGCAGGCAATGCTGAAGAAGATCATTGCTGAAAAATGGTTCGCGCCACGCGGCGTCATCGGCTTCTGGCCGGCCAACGCCGTTGGCGACGACATCAAACTGTTCACGGACGAAGCACGCTCGCAGGAACTGGCGACCTTCTTCACCTTGCGCCAGCAGCTAACCAAGCGCGACGGCAAGGCCAATGTCGCGTTGTCGGATTTCGTCGCCCCGTCGGACAGCGGCAAGCCCGATTATGTAGGCGGCTTCATCGTCACCGCCGGCATCGAGGAGGTTGCGATCGCCGAGCGTTTCGAGCGGGCGAACGACGACTATTCCTCGATCATGGTCAAGGCGCTGGCCGACCGCTTCGCCGAGGCCTACGCCGAGCGCATGCATGAGAAGGTGCGCCAGGAGTTCTGGGGCTACGCGGCAGACGAGAATCTGGCGCCGGACGAACTGATCGGCGAGCCCTATCGCGGCATCCGTCCGGCGCCCGGCTATCCGGCGCAACCGGACCACACCGAGAAGGCGACGCTGTTCCGGTTGCTCGACGGCGAAGGCAATGCCGGGGTGAGCCTGACCGAAAGCTATGCGATGTGGCCGGGCTCGTCTGTGTCGGGGATCTACCTGGCGCATCCCGAAAGTTATTATTTCGGCGTCGCCAAGGTCGAACGCGACCAGGTCGAGGACTATGCACGCCGCAAGGCCATGCCGTTGGCCGAGGTCGAGCGCTGGCTCGGACCCATCCTCAACTATGTTCCGGCGCACCATGCCGAGGCGGCTGAATAGCGCGGCAAGCTCTGTCGCCTTTTCGCTCTGACAGTCCGTGTGAGCGGGACTCAGGCGCAGGTGTTTTGACCCTGGTTCACGCTGTGCCGTCAACAGAATTTGCTCTGGTTGCCGGCTTGTGATCCATGGCGTGGCGGTTACACCTTCGGGGTAGCCGTCTTTGCAGTTGGAGCGCCAAATGACTGTCCTCACACGCCGCAGGCTTTTGAAAACGGCAGCGATTGCCGGCGCCGGCGGGGCAGGGCTCTCGGCCATGGTCAGGTTTGCCGGCTGGGCCGCTGCCGGGCCTGAGCCGGTGGTGCTACAGACGGCCAAAATCCAGGCGAAGCTGATGGATGTCGGCCAGACCAGGGATGTGCTGACTTATGGCAATGCCGGAATGCCGCCGGTGCTCAGAATGAAAAAGGGCGAGCCCTTCGCCGCGCGTCTCGTCAACGCCATAGACGATCCGACGACGATCCATTGGCACGGCATTCGCGTGCCGAACAAGATGGATGGCGTGCCGTTTCTGGTCCAGCCCTATGTCTATACCGGTGATCATTTCGACTACGCCTTCACGCCGCCCGACGCCGGCACCTTCTGGTACCACCCGCACTGCAACACGTTGACCCAGATGGGCCACGGCCTGACGGGGGTGATCGTGGTCGAAAACCCCGGCGATCCGACATTCGATGCCGAGATGGTCCTCAATCTGCGCGACTGGCGGCTCGGTGACGACGGCCAGTTCATCGACCAGTTCCGGCCGCGCGATGCCGCAAGAACCGGCACCTACGGCACCGTGCGCACCGCCAACTGGCTCGATCAGCCGCAATATGATGCGCCGGCCGGCGGGCTGGTGCGACTCAGGGTCGCCATCACCGATGTCACGCGGATCTATGCTTTTCTTGTCGACGGGGCGGAGGCCACCGTCATGGCGCTCGACGGCAATCCGGTGCCGCAGCGTTTTTCACCCGATGCGCTGCTGCTTGGACCCGGCCAGCGCATGGAACTGGCCATCCGCATGCCCGACGACGAGGGCGCGATCGTCAGCTTGCGAGACGTCAGAGGCACCAAGCCCAAGGTGCTCGCGACCCTGCGCACGACTGGAAGCTCGCTCAAGCGCGACATTCGTGATGTTGCACCCTTCGAGGTCAATCCGGTGGCGGAGGTGGATCTCACCGCCGCCCAGCATATTTCGCTGGCGCTCAGCGCCACGGCGGAAAACGTCCCGAGCGATGGCATCTGCGGTTCGCTTGGCTACAGTTTCTGGGCCATCAACAAGGTGCCGTGGCCAGGCGATACGCCCGATCCAACCGCGCCATTGGCCGAACTGAAGCTCGGCAGAAGCTATGTCATCGACATGGAGAACCTGACGCCGCAATCCCATCCGATGCATCTGCACGGCATGAGTTTCAAGGTGTTGTCGTCCTCGACGCGCCAGGTTCAGCCGTTGATTTCGGACACCTATCTCATCCAGCCCAACGAGAAAGTGAGCCTGGGCTTCGTCGCCGACAATCTCGGCGACTGGCTGCTGCACTGCCACATCATCGAGCACCAGAAATCGGGGATGACGAGCTATGTCAGGGTGGTCTAAACCCGGTTTCAATAGCTCGAACATGGGTGGAAAGGTTGTTCTAACGCTGCATTGACGAGCGAGAAATTGCCGCCGGCTTGCGGTTTCGTTGGCAAAAGGGGGCGATTCCCTGCTATTGCCGCCTCCAAATCGAGAAGCATGGAAGCACCTGCATGACCAATGTCGCCCTGACCGGGCTTGCCCGCGATCTCGCCAGGCGTGCCGCCGAGGGCCGCCCGGTGCGCATCGGCGTTATCGGCTCCGGCGAGATGGGCACCGATCTGGTGACGCAAGGCATGCTGATGAAGGGCATTTCGGTCTGCGCGGTCTCGACCCGCCGCCCGCACACCGCGCGCGAGGCCATCCGTATTGCCTATGGCGATGAAGCGATGGCGGTCGAAGCCGACACCGCATCGAAAGTCACCGGCGCCATCGAGAGCGGCAAGATCGCCATCACATCCAACGAGATGCTGGTCACCAACCAGCTGATCGACGTCGTCATCGACGCCACCGGCAAGCCGGGCGTCGCCGCTGATTTCGACCTGATGGCGATGGAGCACGGCAAGCACCTGGTGATGATGAACGTCGAGGCCGACGTTACCATCGGCTGTTATCTGAAGCAGCAGGCCGACCGGCTTGGCGTCGTCTATTCCGTCGGCGCCGGTGACGAGCCGTCAAGCTGCATGGAATTGATCGAGTTTGCGTCCGCGCTCGGCTACACCATCGTCTCCGCCGGCAAGGGCAAGAACAACCCGCTCAACCATGATGCGGTGCCGGACGACTATCGCGAGGAAGCGATCCGCCGCAACATGAACCCGCGCATGCTGGTCGAGTTCGTCGACGGCTCGAAGACAATGGTCGAGATGTGCGCCATCGCCAACGCGACCGGGCTGGTGCCCGATGTCCCCGGCATGCATGGCCCGAAGGCCGATCGCGATGACCTCGCCAAAGTGCTCATCCCGCGCGAGGATGGTGGTCTGCTGTTGAAGAAAGGCGTCGTCGACTACACGGTCGGCAAAGGCGTCGCGCCCGGCGTCTTCGTCATCGTCGAGGCGACGCATCCGCGCATCATCGAGCGGATGGACGATCTGCATATCGGTTACGGCCCTTATTACAGCCTGTTCCGGCCGTATCATCTGACCTCGCTGGAAGTGCCGCTGACCGCCGCCCGCATTGTGCTTTTCGGCAAGCCCGACATGGTGCCGCTGCCAAAGCCGGTGGCAGAAGTGTGCGCCGTCGCCAAGCGCGATCTCGCCGCCAGCGAGACGTTCGATGCGATCGGCGAGACCTGCTATCGCTCCTGGACCATGACCACAGGTGACGCTCGCGCCCAACGCGCCGTGCCCCTCGGCCTGCTCGAGGGCGGCAAGGTCCTGAAGCCGGTCCGGAAAGGTGAATTGCTGACCACCGACAATGCCGCGCCCGACCAGACCACGCGGCTGTTCGCCTTGCGTCGGCTGCAGGACGAGATGCTGTACGGGAAAGCATGATCCCGAACTGAAAGGTCCGCGTTAGCGAGGAATGGGAACCGGTCTTTGGAAAGGACCATACCCAAGCAGGCCGTTATGGCGCCGTCATGACAAATGTACTATGTTGTAGTGACAAATCGCTGAGGAGCGGCGAATGAACCTTCAGATCAGGGACCCGCGAGCTCGTGAACTGGCACGACGGCTCGCCGCCAAACGCAAGATTTCTATGACCGAAGCGGTCATCGAAGCGCTGGAATCCGAGCTGAAGCGGGAAAGCGGGCGCGTTCCCCTGGCGGATCGGCTGGCTGCCATTGCGAACGATTTCAAGGCCAAAGCGGGCAAGGGCGGCCGGCCTGTGAGCAAGGACGAGATCGATGACATGTGGGGACATCCCTGATGTTCGTCGACACCTCCGTGGTTGTCGCAATTCTTTCAGGAGAAAGGGATGCTGGCGAGTGGAGCAACCGCATCGAGGCAGCACCCCACAGGATCACCTCCCCTCTGGTAGTACTTGAAGCGGCGATGCGGCTTTCCACTATGCTTGCCGTCGAACCCGTCATCGCGGAAGCGGCGATAGAAGCTTTTCTCCGCGAGGCTGAAATCGAAATCGTGCCGATCGACGCTGGCGACGCCAAGCTCGCGATCCAGGCCTTTTCAGACTACGGAAAGGGACGTGGGCATCCCGCTCAGCTCAACCTTGCCGATTGCCTATCTTATGCCTGCGCGAAGAGCCACAGCTCAGCGCTACTCTACAAGGGCAATGACTTCTCGCACACAGATCTCGCGTAGCGGGACGTTGGCTCACTTTCCCAGCTCGATCGATCGCAGCCGCGCTGCCTCGACTGCCTCAGTAAGCAGGTTGGTTAGCCTGTCCTGGTCCATCAGCACGCCAAGCGCGGCTGCGGTCGTGCCATTGGGGCTGGTGACCTGCTGGCGCAGCACGCCTGGCTCCTCGCCGCTTTCGGCGGCGAGCGAGGCAGCGCCGTAGACGGTCTGCATGGCGAGCAGCTTGGCGGTTGCCGTCGGCAGGCCAGCCTTCTCGGCGGCCACGGTCAGTGCTTCGATGAAATGGAAAATGTAGGCCGGCCCCGATCCGGACACGGCGGTCACCGCATCCATCAGACCCTCGTCGTCAATGGTGGCCACTTCGCCACTCGACGACAAAAGGTCGGCAACGAAACGATTGGTGTCGTCGGAGACCAGTCGGTTGGAGAACACCACCATCATGCCCTTGCCGATGGCAGCGGGCGTGTTGGGCATGCAGCGCACAACCGGTGCACGGCTGCCCAGGATTTCTTCGAAAGTGGCGGCCGGTGTCCCGGCAGCGATGCTGACGAAGGTGGTGCGGCCGTCGCCGAAGCGCTTGTAGGCGGCCGTCACGTCTCGGATCACTTGCGGCTTCACCGCGATGACGACGAGATCGGGAACGGCATCGGCTGGAATGCCGCCGGCATCGGCTGATGTGCCGCAGCCCAGCACCGCCGCTCGATTGCGCAGGTCGGCATTGGGCTCGACCACGAAGACCGCCGATGGTTGAAGCTTGCCGGATTTCAGCCAGCCCGAGAGCATGGCGTAACCCATATTGCCGCAGCCGGCGAGAACGAGCCTGATCGTCATGGAACCCTCCGAAGGAAGGCCTTCACATAGACGCTCGCGGTTCGGTGGGGAAGCCCCGTCAGGACGGACGAGAAGACCGCTAGCCGCGATCGGGATCGCGCACTGCCATGGGCCGCAGCGACACCTGTCTCAGCCCAAGCACGCCGAGCACGAACAACAGCCAGACCGGGTCGCCGCGATGGAAGAAGAAGCTTTCGAGGAAGGCGTTGAGCGCCGTGAACAGCACCACCATCATGAAGAAGTCGCCGAGATAGATGTTTTCCTTGCGAAGCGGGATACGCATGTAGTCGCGCAGCGGCGCGATGAGGAAGGTGTAGACCGCGACGCAAAGTGCTGGAATGCCCATAAGTACGGCGATGTCGAGATAGCCGTCATGGCCGTGCACGATGGTTCTGATGTCCCACGGTCGGTCGAAGGGCTGGTCCTGGTTGAGCAGCAGCGGCGTGCCCCAGAAGCTTTCATAGCCGTAGCCGGTCCATGGTCTCTTCGCCAGCATACTGCCGGCGAACTCCCACAGCGTCGTGCGCCCGGTATAGGTGAGGTCGGGGAAATAGATCGCCGCCAGATGCTTCACCGGCGGCAGGAAGACGATGCCGAGCGTGCCGACCGCCGTGCCGATCATCGCCAGCGCAAACAGGACCGGCGTGCCGAGCCGCATGCCCATCAAGCTCGGAAACATGACGATCAGGATCGAGAACGGCACGAGGCCCGCTGTCGTCTTGGAGCCGGTGTGCAGCATGAAGATCATTGCCGCGCAGAAGATCGCCGCCCCCCAACGCCGCTGCCCGCGCCGATAGAGGTACAGGCCGGCGAAACTGAAACAGGCCATGATCGGGCCGGCGATGTTCTTGTGGGTGAACACGCCGCGCCACAGGCCGGCATGTTCGGGCTCCTGCGAGTCGGCGGTGTGCATGGCTTCGTGCGGAAAGACGATGAGGCCGAAATAGGACAGGCCCATGACCACGACGGCGGTGAAGATGATGACCTTTGAGAAAGCCTCGGCGTCGCGCGGCAAGACCAGGATCGTCGCCATCGTCAAAATGCCGATCAGCGTGAACGAGGCGGCACGCATCGCCGTGGGCGGGTCGGTTGCCAGCACCACCGACAGGAAAAAGAAGCCGAGCATCAGCACCCAGGACGGGCTGAGCAGCGAGCGCACCACGCGCGGATCGGCGAAAGCCATCAGCGAGAAGATCGACATGGCGCCAAGCGAGCCGAAGCCAAGCTGGTTGACGATGTCGCCACCTTCGCCGGTCAGTTCGGCGCCGGCCGGCTGGAACGGCCGGAAGGACACCATGATGACGGTGAACAGCAGTGCTGCGATCGCGGTCGCCACGCCTTCGCGCGTGAACGCGGCGCTGAGCGGCGCGCGCTCAGTTTTTCTCAGGCTGGCGGTATTGCTCATTGGCATATCCGAATTCGGCCAGCACGCGGCCCAGCGCCACATGGACGGGATAGATGGCGATCGCCGGCGATCCTGTCCGCGCCAGCCGGAGCATGCCGCGAAACGGCGAGGCGGCAAGCAGCGCCAGGCTCTTCAGCAATACCATGGCGCCGGCCAGCGGCGTGCCGGCGCGTTTCTTCTTTTCGACCAGTGTCGAGATCACGCCGTTGCGCAGGCTGCGGGCACGGATCCAGTCGGCCTCGATACGCCGGGCCGGAACGGTTTCATGCACTTGTCCCTCGGCGCACCAGCCCAGCACGAAGCCTCTCTGTGCGGACCGGCTGAGGAAATCCGAATCGCCGCCGCCCATGAAGTTGAATTTCAGATCGAGAAAGGGCGGACCCATGGCGATCAGTACGTTGCGTCCGACCAAGAGATTACCGGACGAATAGAGCGCCGGCACGCGGCCGGTTTGCCGGTAGGGCGGCGCGAACACCGGATGCTCTGCCCATTTCGCATGGGCGGGGTCGGCAAAGTCGGGCACCTGCGGACCGCCGACGATATCGGCGCCGAGCGTTTCGGCTGCTCCGCACATCCGTTCCAGCCAGTGCGGATCGGCGATCTCGTCATCGTCGATGACCAGCAGATGCCTGAAGTTGGGGAATTGCAGGATCGCAGTCTGCCAGCCGGCATTGTAGGCGCTGCAATTGCCGCGCTGATGGGCGATGATGACCAGACCTGAAATCTCGCCGCGCTCGAACAGCGGCACCGCCGCCCTGGCGCCGGCATGCGCTTCGGCTTCATTTTCCATGACGATGACGGCAAAGCGCCGGCCGGTTTGCTGCGCACGCAGCGACGCCAGCGTTTCCAGCACCTGCTCGGGCCGCTTGAAGGTCGGCAAGGTGACGACGACTTCGACAGCCTCGACGTCAAGCCGGGGCGAGCGCCCCGCGATCGATACCGAACTGTCCGATGGCAAAGGGATCATCTGTGTCCAGCCACATGGTGAGTTGGGTTCTGGTAGCACCACGGTGATAAGGTTTCGTTAATCACCTTGCACGGAGAAGCCTGCCAGGCAGCGGCTTTCGCTCGTCGATTGTGCGCGCTTAATCAAGGGTTCACCGCACTTTGCTACCGGCTACACCACAGGATAGGTGAGATGCATCTGCTGTTCGCCACATCGATCGTGCCCGACGGCGCTCTTGCCTCGGGCTATGAGATAGCCAACGCTGCAATCATCGCTGCTTTGCGGCGCGCTGGCGCGCGCGTCACCGTCATCGGCTTCACCTGGCCGGGAAAACCCGCAGACGATCCCGAAAACACCGTGGTTCTGGGTGCGATCGACGTGCGCACGGACAATGCCTCTGCACGACAAAAGCTGGCCTGGGTCGGCAAGGCGCTGCTCTCGGGCCTCACCTTCGCCTCGGTCAAGTTGCGCGCAGTGCCCGACAGCGACGTTCTCGCTGCGGTCGCACGCGCCGGTCCGTTCGACGGCTGTGTGTTGAATTCCGTGCAGTTCGCCGGCGCCTTCGAAAAGCTGTTCGCCGACCAGCCCTCGATCTTCGTCGCCCACAATGTCGAGCATCTTTCGGCGCAGGAGAATGCCGCTGCCGCCGGCAGCCTCTTCCAGCGCCTGCTGTTTCGCCGCGAGGCGAAGTTGCTCGAGACCTTGGAAGAGCGTCTCTGCCGCCGCGCGCGCTTCATCTTCACGCTGGCCGAGGAAGACCGCGCTGCACTCGGTGTCGCCTCCGACGACCGCTCGGCGGTGCTGCCTTTGGTGACGGGAGCGCAGGCGCCGACCGAGGAAGCTTTGCGCCGCATCGACTGCGAGGCAGCGCTGATCGGCACCTGGACCTGGCAGCCGAACCGTATCGGCCTGGACTGGTTCCTGGCAAAGGTGGTGCCGCATCTGCGGCCCGGTTTCCGCATCCGCATCGCCGGCAGCATGCCTTCGGGCGTCACGTCGAAGCATCCCGGTGTCGAATTCGTCGGCCGTGTGCCGGATGCGCAAGCTTTCGTGCGCAGTGCTGCCGTCATCCCGCTGATCAGCACCGCCGGCAGCGGCGTCCAGTTGAAGACCATCGAGACCTTCGAACTCGGCCTGCCCTCCGTCGCCACCAGCCGCTCGCTGCGCGGCATCGATCATCGCCCGGCCAATTGCGTCGTCACCGACGATCCGGCTGATTTTGCCCGGGCCCTGGAGGCCGCGGCAGCTGTCATCCACGATGTCGACGGCAGCGCTTTCCGTCGGTCGCAGGTCAGGGCGCTCGATGCCGCCATCCGGCTCGGCCTCGAAAAGCTCGGGCCGGTCAGGCAGGAGGCGTTTGCATGAACATGCATGCCGTCCGCACCCCGTCGGGGCTCGACACCTCGAAGACGATCCTCGGTATCCCGGTGCTCGCCATCCGCTGGAACGATGCGGTCGGCCTGCTGAACCGCCTGATTGCCGAGCGGCGCTTCACCAAGGTCAGTTTCCTCAACGCCCACAACGCCAACCTCGCCTCCACGGACTCGGTCTTTGCCGACGCGCTCGATGATTTCCTCATCCTGCCCGACGGCATCGGTGTCGATCTGGCGGCGAAACTTCTTTATGGGGCGCCGTTTCCGGACAATCTCAACGGCACCGATTTCGTCCCCGCCTTCCTGCAGGCCTCGACGACGCCCCTGACGGTCGGGCTGCTCGGCGCGACGCGCGTCAATGCCGAAGCTGCGTCGGCCAAGCTTGCAGCACTTGCTGTGCAGCACAGCTTCGTGGTCATCCATGACGGCTATTTCTCGCCTGCCGAGGAGGCGGGAATAGTCGATCGGATCGAAGAATTGCGGCCGGACGTGCTGCTCGTCGCCATGGGCGTGCCGCGCCAGGAATTGTGGATCGCACGCCATATCGACGCGCGTCACTGCACGCTGCCGATCGCCGTCGGCGCATTGCTCGATTTCCTCAGCGGCGCGGTGCCGCGGGCGCCCTTGTGGATGCGCCGGCTGCGGCTCGAATGGCTGTTTCGGTTGGCCGTCGAACCCGGTCGCTTGTGGCGCCGCTACGTGGTCGGCAATCCCTTGTTCCTGTTGCGCGTTGTCAGGCAGAAACTCTTGCGCACACCGGAAGCTGCGGGAGACATCCATTGAACAGCCGGTTCGTCCCAGGCGCCGCGATCGAGCCAAGCTCGCTTCGGCAGGTACCGACGGCGGCAATAGTGACGGCAAGCTATGCGCCGGATTTCGAGCGTTGCCGGCTGTTATGCGAAACGCTTGACCGCCACGTTTCGGGCGCGGCGCACCACTATATCCTTGTCGAACATCGCGATATCAAGCTTTTCCGTCAGTTGGAGAACGGCCGTCGCAGCATCGTCGATGAGCGGGAATTGCTGCCGCGTTGGCTGCATGCCTTCGATGATCCGCTCAGCCTGTTTCGCCGGCGTGTCTGGCTCAGCCTGAAGACGCAGCCGTTGCGCGGCTGGCACGTGCAGCAATTGCGCCGTATCGCGATCGCCGCGCACGCCAGCGAAGACGTCCTGATCTTCTGCGATTCCGACGTCGCCTTCCTCAAACCTTTCGACTGCGGCGCCTGCTGGCGCGAGGGCAAGGCGCGGCTGTTCCGCCGCGACGGGGTGCTGGCGGACGAGGGGCATGAGGAGCATCGTATCTGGTCGCGCAACGCCGGTGCGGCACTCGGTATCGACCCCTCCCGGACATCGGTCCATGACTATATCTCGACGCTGATCGCGTGGCGGCGTGACACCGTGCTGGCCATGTGCGGCGAGATCGAGAAGGTCCATGCGCGTGGCTGGGTCGAGGTTGTCGGCTCGGCGCGCAAGTTCTCCGAATGCATGATCTACGGCCGCTATGTCGACGATCTGCTGGAGGGTGCCGGCCACTTCCATGCTTCGGAGGAGTTCTGCCGCGTCCACTGGACCGGGCAAGCGCTGTCGGACGACGAGTTCCGCCGCTTCGTCGCCGCCATGGCGCCGGAGCAGGTGGCAATCGGCATGCAGTCTTTCATAGGCACCGATATCGGCCGCATCCGCCGTCTGATCGGGCTCAACTAAAGGCCGGATCCTGAAAGCGGGCCGGGTTTCCGTCCGCAATTGCGTCAAAGCTGGGGAGATAGGGTGGTTCTGCGTTTCTGTGAAGGGTGAACCGCCCTAAGGCTTGTTGAGATTCAGGATTCCGCCTGAGATTGGATTGTGATTCAAGCTTTGGATGGAACGATTCGTGCTGACGGACG